>JADMJD010000018.1:24398-92002 GCA_018780805.1 Rubrivivax sp.
CCCCCGGCCCCCTTTTTCTGACCATCGCCCGGCCATGAAGCTGCCTTCCCGCACCCTGGTGTCCGCCTGGGTGGCGCTCGGCCCCCGGTTCCTGCCGTTTGCCGACGCCGCCACGCCCGACCTGCCCCTGCCGCGCCTGTTGCGGCTGTCGCTGTTCCAGGTCTCGGTGGGCATGGCCCTGGTGCTGCTGGTGGGCACGCTGAACCGCGTGATGATCGTCGAGCTGGGTGTGCCCGCGGCCCTGGTGGCCGTGATGGTGGCCCTGCCCGTGTTGTATGCGCCTGTGCGTGCGCTCATCGGCTTCCGTTCCGACAACCACCGTTCGGCCTTGGGCTGGCGGCGCGTGCCTTTCATCTGGACCGGCTCGATGCTGCAGTTCGGCGGCCTGGCGGTGATGCCGTTTGCGCTGCTGGTGCTGGGCGGGGGGGGCAACGCTGCCGCCTGGCCGGCCTGGTTGGGCCCGGCTGGCGCCGGCATCGCCTTCTTGATGGTGGGTGCCGGCCTGCACACGGTGCAGACCGCCGGCCTGGCGCTGGCCACCGACCTCGCACCCGAAGATGCCCGCCCGCGTGTGGTCGGCCTGATGTACGTGATGCTGCTGCTGGGCAGCATCGTCAGCGCGTTTGTCTTTGGCGCCGTGCTGCAGGACTTCAGCCCCGGCCGCCTGGTGCAGGTGATCCAGGCCGCGGCCGTGCTGACCCTGGTGCTCAACAGCGTGGCGCTGTGGAAGCAGGAGACCCGCCGCCCGGCGCGCCTGCAGCCGCCGCGGGCCGAGCCACCGAGCTTCGCCGAGGCCTGGCGCGTCTACAGCGCGGGCGACGGTGTGCGCCAGCGCCTGCTGGCCATCGGCCTGGGCACGCTGGCCTTCGGCATGCAGGATGTGCTGCTGGAGCCTTATGGCGGCGAGATCCTGGGCATGGGTGTGGGCGACACCACCTGGCTCACGGCCACGCTGGCGCTCGGGGGGTTGATCGGCTTCAGCGCCGCGTCGGCCATCCTGGGCCGCGGCGTGGACCCGGCGCGTTTGGCCCGGGCCGGCGCTGCGGTGGGCCTGCCCGCCTTTGCCGCGGTGCTGTGCTCTGCCGGCCTGCAATCCACGCCTTTGTTTGCGATGGGTGCGCTGTTGATCGGTTTTGGTGGCGGCGTCTTCGGCCACGGCACCTTGACGCTGACGATGAACCGGGCGCCGCGCGAGCAGGTGGGCCTCGCGCTGGGTGCCTGGGGCGCGGTGCAGGCCACGGCTGCCGGTGCCGGCATGGCGCTGGGTGGCCTGCTGCGCGACGGTGTCGGGGCGCTGGCCCTGAGTGGCCAGTTCGGCCCCGTGTTCGCCCGGCCAGTGACCGGCTATGCTGCCGTCTACGCGGTGGAGATCGGCCTGCTGGCCCTGACCTTGGTGGTGATGGGCCGGCTGATCGCGCGGCCCGCACCCGACTTGTCCCCGTTGATTTCTTCTCAGCCCAGGAGTGCGCCTTGAAGGTCCATCACATTCTTTTCCTGCTTTGGATCATCGTTTTTGCCGGCTGGCTGGCAAAGCAGTTTGCCGAGTCCAACAAACGCCTGGAGAAACGGCAAAAGGCGCTGGAGTGATCAGCGCTGGAACGGTCAGTGGCGTGGGCTGAACCAGCCCGCCACCGTGTCGAGCAGTGATGCCGCCATCAGCGTGGCAAACAGCGCGCAGCTGAGGGCCGCCACCCAGGCGATCAGCCCGCCACCGATCTGCGCCCCGAAGTCGAAGCCCAACTTCGCGCCCACGGCGCCGGCGAGCAGGCTGAGTGCATACAGCCACAGGTTGCGGCGCGTGAAAGTGATACCAGGCCAGGCCATGGGCACATTCTAGGAGCCGGATCCAAGGGCTGGGTGCCCACCCTCAGCGCTTGAATTCGGCTTGCAGCAGGCGCTCCACCGTCCAGACCGGGGCATTCACCACCCGTTTGCTGGCACCCAGCTGGATCAGCGGCAATTCGCGTTTGGCCACCGTGTCCTGGATCGGCCCGATCTCGCGCAGGTTCACGCCGGCCCGCATCAGGGCCAGCGCGACCACGCGGATGTCTTCGTCGGGCACGGCGCTGCCGTACCAGAGCGCATTGGTTTCGGTGTCCGCCACACGCGCCGCGGGCCGCTCGACCGCATAACCCAGCTCGCGCAGCGCGTTGTCAACCTTGTCCTCGTCCAGGCCCTTGACAAAGGCTTCGATGCGCACCGGCGAGGTGGTGGGCGCACCTCCAGTCGCACCACCAGTCGCACCACCGGTCGCACCACCGGCCGCCGCCAGCTTGTCGCCAGCGCCGCCCACACCCGCCGCGCCGCGCCGCTGCCGCAGCACCTGGTCGGCCTGCAGCGCCTGCTGCACCCGCAGGTCTTCGGGGGCGCTGGGCCACTCACCCACCCAGCCGTACTGCTCACGCAGCAGCTGGGTGGTCTGGCGCAGCCGGGTTTCGGCCAGGCGCGCATTTTCATTGGCGGCGTTTTTGGCGATGGTTTCCACCGTGCGTGCCTGCACCGCTTCGTCGCGTGCGTCACGGGCCTGCCGGGTCTGCCACAGCGCCGCGCCCAGCATGCCCACGGCCACCACCAGGGCCGCCACCAGGCCTTGCTGGCTGCGGCGCAGTCGGGCCGCAGCAGCCTCGGCCTGCTGGCGGGCGTGCACCTCGGCCGCGCGGCGCTGGGCCTCCTGCCCAGCTTCGGCCTCGCGCAGCGCGGCCCGGCGGTCGCGTGCGGCGCGCACCACGTCGACCAGGCGGTCGTGGATGAGTTCGATGCGTGGCACGCCGCTGTCCTGCTCCACGCGCAGCAGCCGGTGTTCGTCGGTCAGCCGGGCCAGCTGGGCCTCGGTGACGAACCCCTGCTGCAAGGCCTCGGCGCGGGCGTAGCTGCCGCGTGTGCGGTCGCCCTGCAGCAAATGGTCCTCGATGAAGCGGTGAACGCTGTCGGGCAGGCCGGCCAGGGCATCGCGGTAGAAGTCGGCCAGGATGTCGTCCCCCGCTTCGGCCAGCAGCGTGGCGTCGATGCGTCCGCCGGCCGGCAGGCGGCGCACCAGCTGCGCGCCGCACAGGCTCAGCAAGGCCGGCTCGATGGTTTGCGTGCCCGCGGCCTGGCCCAGCGCACCGACAAAGTCCACCAACTGCGCGGCCACCCCCGGCGCCAGCACCGCGTCGCCGGCCCGCTGCACGGCGCCGACGGCCTGTTCGCGGCTCATCGGCACCAGGCGCAGGTCGTGCCGCAGCAACGACGGCACCTGGGCTTGCCAGGCGCGCACCTCGGGCAGGAAGTCTTCGCGAAAGGACAGCAGCATGCGGTAGCGCTGGGTGATCAGGTCCAGCGCCTCGCGGCCGCGCCGGCTGTCGGCCACAGCGCGTTCCAGCCGGTTTTCGGCCAGGTCGGCCAGGGCCTCGAACACCGCACCCACCCTTGTTGCGTCACCACCGGTGCGCGAAAACAGCTCCTCGAACTGGTCGAACACCAGCACCGGCGTCCAGGGGCGGTTGTCGGCGCTCCACAGCTCGAAGTCCTTGCGGTGCAGCCAGTGCCACAGGCTCTCGCCAGGGTCGCGCGTGGGCGCCTCAAGGCCTGAGGCGGCGATTTCCTCGGCCAGGCGGCGTGCGATCTGCTCCACCGGGTCGGCCGCGCCGCTGGAAAAATCCAGCCGCAGGTAGACCGGCAGGTGGCAGGCCGCGCGCAGCCGCGGGAACAGCCCGGCCTTCAGCAAGGAACTCTTGCCCAGCCCCGAGCGGCCGTACAAGACGGTGAGCGGCGCCATGCGGATCAGCCGCGCCAGCGCCTCGGCTTCGGCGTCCCGGCCCTGGAAAAAAGCCTGCGCCGATTCGTCGTAAGCCGCCAGGCCGGGCCAGGGTTGGCTGGCGCTGAGCTGGGCGCTGAGGCTGGCGGCCATGGGGGTCAGCCGGCCGCGCGCCGGGCGTCGCGCAGCAGCGCCACCAGGCGGCCGCGTGTAGCCTCGTCGGGCACGCCGCCGGGTGCAAAGCCGAAGTCGGTGTGCGCCCAGGCGCGCACGGGCTCGGCGTCGTACCGGGCCGGGGCGAAACTGTCGTCCACCACCAGCGGCACCACGAAGGCCCGGTTCATGTCCATGGCACGGTCGTTGGCGGCACGCCACTCGCGGAACACAAAACCTTCTTCGCGCCCGTTGGTCGCGGCCGACAGCAGCGGCAGGAAGTAGCGGCAGCCCTGGATGCCGTCCAGGATCTGGTGGCGGAAATTGTCGCCCGGCTCGATGGCCTGGCGGTCGAGCCAGATCTCGTGTTCGGCCACGCCAATGGCGCGCAGCGCGGCACACAGCGCATCGGCGCGCTGCAGATCGGCCCCGCGTGAGTAGCTGATGAAAAACACCGCGCGGCTGCGGCGCTCGTCGGCCACCGCCGGCACCGCGGCGCCGGCGGCAGGCTGCTCGGCCAGCCAGCGGCGGTGCAGCTCGGCGATGAAATCCGCCGGCGAAGACTCCACCAGCAGCTCGGTTTCACTGCTGTAGCTGCGCAGGAAACCCACCAGGCCGTCGGGGGACCCCGGTGCACCTGGGGCTTCCACCAGCCATTCGCGTTTTTGCTTTTCGGCCAGACGGCCGGTGTTGGTGACGCGCAGAAAGAACCGGCCCAGCCAGTCCGGGAAGGCGCAGCCCAGCAGCAGCAGGCTGCGTTCCTGCAGCGCGCCGATGAAGTTCAGCGGCACCTGGCTGCCGCGGCTGATGACGTTGTGCGCGTACTCCAGGATGTCTTCTTCGTGGATGGCGTACACCGGTGCCGCGCGTGACTTGCCGAACAGGTACATCAGCTGCACTTCGCCAGCGCGCGTGGCCCAGTCGGGCGCCAGGTCCTGCCATTCACTGGTGGGCAGCTTGGGCGCGTGCACCACCTCGCGCACCGCGGTGCGCTGGCGCAGGCAACGCGCCAGCAGGTCGTCGGCCGTGGTGCTGACGTAGAGCCGGAAGTCGGTGATCGCGACCAGCTGGCGCATCGCCGCAGGCAGCGCGGCTTCGGTGCGGGCGGTGACGGTTTCGATGGCGTCGTGTACGTCGGTGTACAGGTCCTGCAGCGTGGCGCCTGCTTCGCGCCGCAGCCGGGTGACCACCTGCGACACCGGGAACACCTCGGGCAGCGCGGTCGGCTCGGCGGCCAGGCCATAGGTGGCCAGCAACTCGGCGGCCACCGCCTGCTGGAACGAGGGCTGGCCGGCGGTCGGGCCCAGAGAACTCAGGAATTGCGACCCGACCACGGGCACCACATACCCTTGTCGGATCTGGCGCAGCAGGCGTTTCCAGTCGGCTTCGTTCATCGGCCGGGCATGATGCGCCGGGGGTGTGCCCCCGTCACCCCCCTATCATCCCGCACCTTCCTGCCTCTCAAGCCCATGGCCGACACGCTCAACAACGCCCAGATGGAGGCTGTGCAGCACCTGCGCAGCCCCTGCCTGGTGCTGGCCGGTGCGGGCTCCGGCAAGACCCGCGTGATCACGCACAAGATCGTGCGGCTGTTGCAGCATGGCCTGCGGCCGTCGGAGATCGCGGCCATCACCTTCACCAACAAGGCAGCGCAGGAGATGCGCGAGCGCGCCAAGGCCCTGGTCGGCGGCAAGGCCGCGAAGGACCTGCTGATCAGCACCTTCCACTCGCTGGGGGTGCGGCTGCTGCGCGAAGACGGTGCCCGCCTGGGCCTGAAGCCCAACTTCAGCATCCTGGACAGCGACGACGTGCTGGGCGTGCTGAAGGAGGCCGGCGGCAGCAGCGACAACGCACTCGCCCGCAGCTGGCAATGGACCATCAGCCTGTGGAAGAACCAGGGTTTGAACACCGAAGGCGCCGCCGCCGTGGCGGCCAACGCCGACGAGCAGGTGGCGGTGCGCGTGATGGATCGTTACCAGGAACGGCTGGCGGCCTTCCAGGCGGTGGACTTCGACGACCTGATCGGCCTGCCGCTGGCCCTGTTGCAGCGCGACGCCGAGGCGCGCACCAAGTGGCAGCAGCGCCTGAAACACGTGCTGGTGGACGAAGTGCAGGACACCAACGCCGTGCAGTACGAACTGCTCAAGGCCCTGGTGGGTGAACAAGGCCTGTTCACCGCGGTGGGTGACGACGACCAGAGCATCTATGGCTGGCGCGGCGCGACCATCGAGAACCTGAAGCGCCTGCCGCAGGACTACCCGGACCTGAAGGTGATCCCGCTGGAGCAGAACTACCGCTCCACCGGCCACATCCTGCGCGCCGCCAACGCGGTGATCGCCAACAACCCCAAGATCTTCGAGAAAAAACTCTGGAGCGAGTTTGGCGACGGCGAGCCGGTGCGTGTGCTGGAGTGCGACAGCGAAGAACACGAGGCGGAACGGGCCGTGACGCGCATCCAGGCGCTGCGCGCGCAGGACGGCCGCATCCGGTTTGCGGACTTTGCCGTGCTCTACCGCGCGAACCACCAGGCGCGGGTGTTCGAGCAGAAGCTGCGCGCGGCACAGATTCCGTACCGCGTCTCCGGCGGCCAGAGTTTTTTTGACCGTGCCGAGATCAAGGACCTGATCGCCTGGCTGCGCCTGCTGGTGAACAACGACGACGACCCGGCGTTTTTGCGCGCCGTGACCACGCCCAAGCGCGGCATCGGCCACCAGACCCTGGGCACGCTGGGCGAGTTTGCCGGCCAGCGCAAGGTCAGCCTGTTCGAGGCCTTGTTCGCGCCCAGCCTGGGCGGTGCGCTGAAGGGCCGGGCGATCGAATCGCTGCACGAGTTCGGCCGTTACGTGAACGACTTCGAGTACCGCGCGCGCCACTGCCAGGGTGGCGAGGCGTCGAAGACGCTGCTGATGGAATGGCTCAAGGACATCGGCTACGAGCAGCACCTCTACGACGGTGAAGACAGCGAAAAACTCGCCGCCGCGCGCTGGACCAACGTGCTGGACTTCATCGACTGGATCTCGCGCCGTTGCGAAGGCAAACCCGACGAAGGCACCGAGCCGCAGACCGTGCTGCAGGTGGCGCAGACCATCAGCGTCATCCTGAGCCTGGCCGAGCGCAACGAAGAGCAGGACGTGGTGACCTTGTCCACGCTGCACGCGTCCAAGGGCCTGGAGTGGCCGCATGTGGTGCTGGCCGGTGTCAACGAAGGACTGCTGCCCTTCCGCAGCGAAGACGAGGACATGACGGTCGAGCGCCTGGAAGAAGAGCGCCGGCTGATGTACGTGGGCATCACCCGCGCCCGCACCACGCTGGTGGTGAGTGTGCTGCGCCGGCGCAAACGTGGCCGCGAGACGGTGCAGGCCCGGCCCAGCCGCTTCATCGCCGAGATGAAACTCGACGAAGTGGCGGCGAAGGAAGACCCACGTGAGCGGCTGCGCAAACTGCGCGCTGAACTGGCGGCCCGACCAGCCGCCGTGACCCCGACGGAGTGAATCTGATGAAGATGTTGTTCGGCACCGTGGTGCTGGTCGCCAGTGGCCTGGTGCAGGCCCAGCCGGCCGCGTGCACCGACTTTTATGCCCACGTCAACCACGACTGGCTGCAGAAGACCGTGTTGCCGCCGGACCGCGCGCGCATCGGCAGCTTCGATGAACTGCGGGTCGCCAACGACCGGGTGCTGGAGCGTGCCATGACCCGTTTGCTGGCCGAGCCGGCGCGCCAGGACACGCCGGGCCTGAAGCTGCTGGCGGCCTGGTACAGCAGCGGTGTGGACCCGGCCATCGCCGAACGCGCCGGCCTCAGAGCCGCCCAGCCGCTGCTGGACCGCATCAGCGGCCTGCGCGACGCGGCTGGCCTGCCGGCGCTGCTGGGCGAACTGAACCGCCACCGCGTCGCGGCGCCACTGTCGGTCTGGATCGGCCCCGATGTGCAGGACGTGCGGCGCCATGGGCTCACCCTCGGCCAGGACGGCCTGGGCCTGCCCGACCGCGACGATTACCTGAAGGACGACGACACCTCGCGCCGCCTGCGCGCCGCTTACCGTGTGCATGCCGAGCGCCTGCTGCAACTGGCCGGCGCACCGCACGACGCGGCCACGCTGGACGCGCTGCTGGCCTTCGAGACCACGCTGGCGCAGGCCGCGATGACCCGGGTGGAACGCCGCGACCCGCAGGCCACGAACAACCGACGCACGTTGGCTGCGCTGCAGGCCGAGGCACCCGGCTTTCACTGGGCGGCCTGGCTGGCCGCGATGGGTGTCAGCGTGGGTGACCAGCCACTGGTGCTGTCACAGCCGCGTTTTGCGCAGGCCCTGGCGCGCGGGGCCGGCAGCACACCGGTGCCGGTGTGGCAGGCCTACCTGCGGGTGCGCCTGCTGGACAAGCTCGCCCCCTGGCTGGCGCCGGCTTTCCAGCAGGCCCACTTCGAGTTCCACGAGCGCGTGCAGCGGGGCCTGCAGACGCCGCCGAGCCGCCATGAACAGCTGGTGCGCCTGATCGCCGGCGGCGCCGGCTGGGAGCCGCTGAGCCAGACGGTGGGTGAGTTGTTTGTGCGCGAGGCCTTTTCGCCGCGCGCCCAGCAACGCGCCGGCCAGATGATCGAAGACGTGCGCAGCGCGATGCGCACCCGCATCCGTGCCTTGCCCTGGATGACCGAACCCACCAAACAGCGTGCGCTGGCCAAGCTGGAGGCGATGGTGCCGCAGGTGGGCGCGCCCGAACGCTGGCCCGACTACGCCGGCCTGGCGCTGGACCCGCAGGACCCGGCAGGCAACCAGCTGCGGGTGGCGACCTGGGACTTTGCGCAGGACGTGGCCGACCTGGCGCGGCCGGTGGACCGCCTGCGCTGGCAGACCTCGCCGCACATCGTCAACGCCTTTGCCGGCGGCATGAACCGCATCATCTTCCCGGCCGGCATCCTGCAGCCGCCGTTTTTTGACGCCGAGGGCGACGACGCGGCCAACTACGGTGGCATCGGCATGGTCATCGGCCACGAGATCATTCATCACTTCGACGACCGTGGCCGCCAGTACGACGCCATGGGCAACCTGGCCGACTGGTGGGCGCCGGCAGACGCCGCGGCCTACCGCGCCCGCGCCGACCAGGCCGTGGCCTTGTACGGCCAGTTCGAGCCGCTGCCCGGGCTGCGCATCAACGGCCGCCAGATGCTGGGCGAAAACATCTCGGATCTGGGTGGCCTGCAGATCGCGTACGACGCCTACCGGCTGGCCCTGGCGCGCCAGCCGGCGCCCGTGATCGCCGGCCGCACGCCGGAGCAGCGCTTCTTCGTCAACACCGCCGTCATCTGGCGCACCCAGCAGCGCGCGCAGGCGCTGGAGCAGCAGATCCGCACCGGCCAGCACTCACCCGGCCCGTTCCGGGTGCGCGCGCCGATGGCCCAGATGCCGGCGTTTGCTGCGGCCTTTGGCTGCAAGCCGGGTGATGCCATGGTGGCCGCCGACCCGGTGAGCATCTGGTGAGTCGTGCCCGCGCCCTGGCCGCGGCCACGGCCTTGGCGGCGGCACTGGCCATCCTCTCGGCACCCTGGGCGCTGGGCGCGCCGTGGTTGAACTTTGTGTTCAAGCCGCTGGCCACGCTGGGTGTCATCGCCTATGCCTGGCCGCGTGGTGCCGATCAGCCCGTCGTGCGGCGCTGGGTGCTTGTGGGGCTGTTGGCATCGCTGCTGGGCGATGTGGCGCTGCTCTGGCCGCAGGCCGGCTTTCTGCCGGGGTTGGTGAGCTTTCTGCTCGCGCATCTGGCCTACGGCTGGGCCTTCACACGGGTGCGGCGCTTCGGGGCTGCGTTGCTGCCGTTCGGGGTCTACATCGTGATTGCCGGGGCCATCCTGGCCGGCCTCTGGCCTGGTGTGCCGGTGGTGTTGCGCGGCCCGGTGGTGGCATATGTGGGGGCGCTGGCCGCGATGGCGGCGCAGGCGGCGGTGCTGTGGCGCACCGGCGCGCCCCGCGGCGCGGTGCTGGCGCTGGGGGGCGCTCTGTTCGTGGCCTCTGACGCGCTGCTGGCCACGAACAAGTTCGCCGGGCCGCTGCCGCTGGCGTCGTTGTGGATCCTGACGACGTACTGGTCGGCGCAGTGGTGCATCGCCAGTTGGCTGGCGCCGCCTGTGTCGCCCTCAAGTCCGGACGGCGCTGGCCGATAAAGCCGTGTCGAACCGGATTTCTGGATGAACGAACACGGACACCGCGCGTATGCCCTGGCGCCGCTGAACACCAGCGGCCCGCCTGCGCGCCGGCTCGCCTGCCCGATGTGCGGCCACCCCGGTGGCGGCGCCGCCAGCTGCGACAACTGTGGCGCGCCGCTGACCCCGCCGCCACGCCTGGAAGAGCCCGCCGAGGCCTATGTCGGCCGCCGCGGCAGCCCGCGTGTGGAGCGGGTGGAGCAAGCGCTGTGGCAGCCGGCAGCCGGCGGCGGCGACATGGCGGTGCGCTTGCAGGACCTGTCCTTCACCGGCCTGAGCCTGGACGCCGTGCTGCCCGTGCCCGAAGGCCAGGTGGCGCGGGTGCGCGCGCCCAACATCGACTGCGTGGTGCAGGTGGTGCACTGCCGGCGCGAAGGTGCTGACTGGCGGGTGCATGCGCGGTTGTTGACGCTGCGGCTGCTGACACGCTCGGGTGCGTTTGTCAGCACGACCGTCTGATGCGGCCCCCCGGCTCACTGCATTCGCAGCCCCCCCGATGGGGCGCGGCAGCGCCTTCGGGCGGCCGGGCGGTGCTGCCTCACATCCCCTTGAACAGCCCCGCGTAACTGCGGCTGACTTCCAGCTTCTCGCCGTGCCCGCGCACGCCGACGAGCTGCCGGCCGCGGAAATCGCGCGTGACCTCGGCAATCGCTTTCACGTTGACCAGGGTGCTGCGGTGGATCTGCCAGAACTGCTCCGGCGGCAGTTCGTCCACCAGCTCCTTGATGGGCTTGCGGATCAGCGCCTCCACCTGCGCCGTCTGCACCCGGGTGTACTTCTCGTCGCTGATGAAAAACAGCACGTCTTCCACCGGGATCATCTGGATCGTGCTGCCCACGTTGGCCTGGATCCACTTCAGGTAGGTGGGCGCGCCGCCCGGGTTCATCTGCGCGCCCAGCTTGTGCAGCAGGGCCTGCAGCGGCGGCGTGCCGGCTTCTTCCGGGGTACCGCGTTTGGCCAGCCGCTGCTGGATGCGCTGCGCTGTCAGCTGCAGGCGCTCGCGTTCGGCGGGTTTGAGCACGTAGTCGGTCACGCCCTGCTCGAAGGCTTCCACCGCGTACTGGTCGTAGGCGGTGATGAACACCACCTCGGGCAGCAGCTCGTCCGGCCCCAGCTCCATCTGCGCGATGCGGCGCGCCGCTTCCACACCCGTCAGGCCGGGCATGCGGATGTCCAGGAAGACGATCTCCGGCCGGTGCTCGGCCACCAGGTCCACGGCCTCCTGGCCGTTTTTGGCCTCGGCCACGATCTGCAACTCGGGCCAGACCTCGGTCAGGCGGGCGCGCAGCTGTTCGCGCATCAGGCGTTCATCGTCGGCCAGCACGGCGCGGGGGGCGGGTGTGTTCATGGCCGCGATGCTAGATCAGCCGATTCAGCAGGTGATGGCTTTCCACACCAGCCAGCCCAGCAGCCACAGCGGCGCCAGCACCACGGCCAGCACCGCGGCCACCGCCAGCAGCGGCAGGCCGACGATGGCCAGCACCGCCACCAGCAGGGCCACCAGGCCCAGCATCAGTGCGACTGGCACGATGACCAGCGCGGCCAACATCACGAAAGCCAGCAACGCGGCCAGCACCACCTTGTGCGCCGGTGGCATGCCGGCCAGGTCCAGGCCGGTGAAGATCTGCTCGCCGTCGATGCTCAGGTTTACTGGCATCGGGTTCAGCGCCGAGATCGCGCCCCAGGCCAGCAGCGCGGCGCCCAGCGCCAGCAGCACCAGCGTGGTCAGCGCCAGCGGCCAGCGGCGGCGCCGCGGCGAGGTGGACAGGGTCATGACTGCGCTCATGGGGTTGTCCTCTGCGCTGCGCGCTCCGGAATGATCACTTGGGAGCGGCCCGGCGTGATCATGTGCCGGCTCCTTCGATGGGTTTGTAGGGAACGGTGATCGTCACCACGGTGCCCCAGGGCTGGTTTTCCGTCACCGCCACCTGGGCCTTGTGGCCGTACAGCAGCTGAAGCCGCTCGCGGATGTTGGCCAGGCCCACGCCGGTGCCGGCGGTGGCGGCCTTGCCGAAGCCCAGGCCGGTGTCGGCCACACTGACGGCCAGCTTGCCGTGCAGGATCTCGGCCTTCACGCGCAGGTGGCCACCTTCGGCCTTGGGTTCCAGGCCATGTTTGATCGCGTTTTCCA
Source organism: Rubrivivax sp. (assembly GCA_018780805.1). Classification (GTDB taxonomy): domain Bacteria; phylum Pseudomonadota; class Gammaproteobacteria; order Burkholderiales; family Burkholderiaceae_C; genus Rubrivivax. The sequence continues at coordinate 36,611 of JADMJD010000018.1, forward strand.
CCAGGCCCTGGATCATCATCGGCGGGAACTCGGCCGATTGCAGGCCCTCGGGCACGTCGATCTCGGTGCTGAGGCGCTCTTCCATGCGCACCTTCAGGATCTCCAGATAGGGCTTGATCACCGCCAGCTCGCGGCCCAGGTCGCGCACGCCGCTGGCATTGGCCTCACGCATCGTCGGCATGCTGGCGCGCAGCAGCGCGATCAGGTTCTTCTGCATGGTGCTGGCGCGCGGTGGGTCGGTCTCGATCAGGTGGTCGATGCTGGCCAGCGTGTTGAACAAAAAGTGCGGCTCCACCTGGGCCTGCATCGCGGCCATGCGCGCTTCCACCACCTGGCGCTTCAGCGATTCGGCCTCGGCCGTCTCGGTGGCCTGGGCGGCCTTCACCTCGGCCTGCATGCGGCCCTTGTAGGTGATCTTGATGATGGCCGAGGCGATGATCCAGATCAGCGCCAGGTCGGTCAGGAAATCGCCCCAGTGCACGACGCGGTTGCGCTGCACCTTGCGTGTCGGGTTGCCGATGCCGGCCTCGCGGATGGCGCGGCGCGCTTCGGCGATGGCCTCGCGGGCCATCTGCTGCGCTTCGCGGCCGGCTTCTTCGGCGTCCTGCTGGGCTTCGCGCCGGGCCTCGGCGGCATCTTGCACCGCCCGGCGCGCGTCTTCTATGGCCTCCTGCACGATCTCCTTGGTCGCGCTGTTGGGCAGGTCGATCGTGATGCTCTCGCTGCTGGAGGCGCTCGATGCCGCCGACGCCGCCGCCGGCGCCCGGGGCCGGATGCGGATGCCACGTTCGTCGATCGAGATGTCCACGCCGTCCGACGCGCTGGCGCCCGGCTGGGGTTTTTCGATCCGGATCACCGGCTCCTTGGGGGGCTCCTGGGCCTTCGGAGCTTTGGCGGGCTTCTCGGGCTTCGGCGGCTCCGGCAGCTCGGGCAGTTCCGGCAGCTCGATCGGCTCCTCCACCGTCTCGGAGACGGTGAAGCGGAACGGCGGCAGCGACTGCGTGATCGCGGTGATGATGAGCAGCAGCGCGGCCAGCAGCACAAAGCGCTTCCAGCTGATGCTGACCAGCCAGTTGGCGTAGCGGTGGAAGGCCTGCAGCGCCCCTTCCTTGATGGCGGGCCAGCGGTTGTCGGGGGTGGAGGCGGGGCTCATGGGGTGCTGCCGGGGGACTGGGGGATCTCGGATGGTGGCAATGTAACCACCGGTCTCCCCCACTGTCCGGTGCGTCCGATGCACTGCACCGGGGCGCGGACAGACTGCAACCCGCCCGGACAGCCCGGGCCCCTCTCAAGGAAAGATCTGTGTGCGTGCGCTCACATCGGCAAGGTGCTGGCCACGGCCATCGCCAGCGTGGCCACCGCCACGCAGACCACCAGGCGCAGCAGCACCCAGTCGTCGCGGTCCTCGCGGGCCATCTGCTCCAGCGGGTCGGTGGTGGCGGGGAACTGAGTCGAGAGGCGGGAAGAAACGTCGAGCGAGTTCATGGGTCGGTGTCCTGGCGGTCCTTGGCGCCACCGTGGCGCCATGAACCTCATTCCACCGAAAGGGGGTTCCCATTGCGACGCAGGATCTGGCAGGTCGCCGGCAGGCCGCTAGACGATTGCCAGACGATCGGCCGGCGATCGCCTGGCGTCCCTACCGTTGCTCAGCGCCGGGTCGGTTTCTTCGGCTCGGTCGGCCGGTCGTCCTGCGGCGGCGGGTACTTGGGCTTGAACTCGGGGTTGAAGACCGGGAACACCGGCGCCTGAGCGCGCTGGTAGCCATCGAACGGGATGTCTCGGTGGTAGTCGACGATGAACTGCACCCAGGGCGCTCGTTTCCCGTTGCGCTCGAGCAGGAACGGGATCTGCTGCTTGATGGCCGGCGGCTGCCCGGTCCCCAGGCGGCCCGCCAGGTAATACGGTGAGCGCCAGTCCCACACGCCTTTCAGGTCCGGGTCGGGCAGGAAGACGTTGAGCCCCAGGTGGCGGGCGCGGAAGTCCCAGACCTGGCTTTCGTCGAGCCACGGGCGCTCGTGGTCGCCGTACAGCCAGATGCCGTTCAGCGCGGTCAGCAGGTTGCCTGCAGCGCTACCGATGCCGGGGCCAGGGAACTCGGCCTGCAGCGCCACCGCCACGCTGCCGAGGTCGCTCATGCCATCGGGCACCTCCAGGCCGTAGTCGCCGTCGGCGTCCAGCTGCTGGGCACGGCGGATCGCCGTCTGGATGCGTGCGCGGCGTGCGGTCCAGGCCGGATCGGCCGGGTCCAGCGCCTTGACCAGTTCCAGCGCCAAGCTGTCCACCTGTGCGGCGATGGTCTTCAGCCGTGACAGCCGCACGCAGCCGCCCAGCGTTGGGTGGTTCTGCTTGGCCAGCAGGTAGGCGTGGTTCTCCTGGCCGAAGCGCTTGGCCAGGGTTTCGACGCTCATGCCGCCGGAACTGCGCAGCGCCTCGAAGACCGCCGGGTAGGTGTCGCCCGCGGTGAAGAAGTTGTAGTTGCCGTAGGCGGTGGCATAGCCGGCAAACGGCGCCACGGTGTGCAACAGCTCCAGCGACAGGTTGAAGCAGTTGTTGAAGTGGATCACCAGCGGCGCCGGCACCTGGGCCGCACGCGCCCGCCGCAGCGCTTCGCCCAGGTCCCAGGTGGACAGCGGCAAGCGCACGGGCAGGCTTTCGGGGGAGTCCAGCGGCGGCGTTGGAAAACCGACGGGCAGCACCGGGATGCCGCCGTCTTCTTCCCGCAGTTTCGTGCCGTTGGCATCCACGATCCACTGCCGGCCGTCGTTGCCATTGGTGGAGGCCGGTGTGATCGCGGCGCCGTCGATCGACGGCAGGTACCCGGCGCCATGGCCTTCCAGCGCGAGCAACAAGGCCGAACAAGGGAAACGGCCGTGGGCGCGCTGCAGGAAGCCGGCCAGCGTGCAGGGCGCGCCCATGTCCTGCTTCCAGGCCGAGGTGACCACCACGCGCTTGGGCTGCAGCGCCGGGATCTCCACCAGGTAGGTGCAGTCGTCCACCAGGTCGATCAGCGCGCTGACATGCGCACCGGCCGCCGCCACCTTCAGCAGGTTCTTCACCAACGGGTGCTCGTGCACCGGGCGCGGGGTCTTGCCGGGGTAGTGGCTCAACACCGGGTCGTCGCCGAAGGGGGCGTACACCGCGAACAGGACACCGCTGGTGTCGGCGCGGGTGCGGGTCTGCTGGGCGGCGTGGATCTTCTGTGCTGAGGCCATCGGTTCTCCTGGGCGGCGGGCGGGCAGGATCAGACCATGCATGGCTACACTTTGCCATCCCCCCAAACGGCCCCCGTGCATGAGCCCAGCCGCCCCCGCGGTGAAGTCACCGAGCCGCCGTGAACAGGTGGCCGCCAACCTGCTGGACCAGGCCCTGGCGGCGTTGCGCAGCGGGACCCTGGCCGCCTGGCTGGCGCAGCGGCCGCGTGGGGGCGAGCGCTGGTTGCGCCGGTTCAAGCCGCTGGTGCGCGGCGCGGCCGGTGACGGGTTGGACGGCCGCCGCGAAGCCACGGTGCACATCCTGCTCAGGTGGCTGATGCTGCAGCTGCGGCCCGATGCGCAGCCCACACTGGACGGCATCGACGAACACTGCTGGCTGCACCGCCCGGCCTGGCGGCCCGTGCTGGCTGTGTTGTGCCACCACGGGCTGCTGACCGTGCCCGACCACCCGGCGCGCTACCGGCGTCGGCCCGGCGAGCCGGCCCTGGACAACCTGTGCGGGCTGTGGGATCTGGCGCCGAGCACGGTCTACCGGGACCTGGAACGTGCGCAGCAGGCCATGGTGCAGGTGGCATTGGAATGGCCGCTGACCGTGCCACGCCGGCTCGCGCTGAGGCGTGTCGTGGCCGATGTGGTGCGGCCGGCCGCCGAGCGGCCGGAAGATTGGCATGCGCGCCAGGCCCGCCGCGCGAAGGACCGGCACGACGGGATCGCAGCGCTGTGGCACCTGCTGCAGGCCGGCGACATCGGTGGTTTCATCGAATGGCTGCGGGACCAGGCCCCGGCCCTGGCCCAAGAGCCCGAGGCCGATGCGCTGGTGGACCGCGTGGCCGCGCAGGCCCGCGCCCCCCGCTCGCAAGCACGTCTGTGGTTGGCGCGTGCCGTGCTGGCCCGCACGCGCAACCAGCCTGAGCGGGACCTGGCGGCGATCGAAACGGGGCTGCGGATCGCGCAGGCGGCGGGCGACGAGCCGATGTTGGGGGTGGCCTATGCGGCGCAGGGCAAGTACTTCGAAGCCCGTGATGCCGACCGAGCCTTCGCCTGTTACGAACGCGCTGCGGAGCTGCTCGGGGCCGACGTGCCAGGGTTTGACGCAGATGCCTTGCATACGCTCATCCGGTTGGCCTGGCAGTACGCACTCCGGCAACACCCTCGTACCCGTGCCACGCTGGACAGGGTGGACAAACTGGCGGCCGGCATGCCGTTGGCGCCACGCGATCAGGCCTTGATTGGCGATGCTTGGGGCGAGTATTGGCGCCTGAGTGGAGACCATCGGAAAGCCGTCTCATTTCGGCAGAAGGCACTGCTTGGCTTTGAAGAGGCGGGAGATCGGCGGCAAGTCCTCGCGACTCTTCTCAACCTGATGCTCTCCTATGTACATGGCCATGACTGCGCGGCTGCCCTTGCACTGTCGGCTCGTTTCTTCGCTGAAGCTGAGCGCGGAGATGTAGAACCTGAAATGCTGGTCAATGCCCATGGAAACGTCGGCATCGCCCACTACTTTCTCGGTGATCTCGAAAAAGCCATCGACCACAACTCGATGGCGATCGAACGGGCAGCAGAAGCCGACCTTCGCCTCCACATCAACCGCGCCCGCTACAACCTCGCCGAAGCCCTGTACCAGCGCTTCACCCAGCGCGGCCAGCCCCAGGACGAAGCGCGCGCTGACGCGCTGGTGGCCGAGCTGCTGCAGTCGCCGGTGGCCGAGGCCACGGAATCGCTGCATGAACTCGCCCGCAAGCTGAAGGGCGAGGTGCTGGCCCCGCCCGCGCCTCAGGTGCGCGATCACCTGCTCACCGAAGAAGCCGCCGCCCACTTCGAAGCCACTGCCCGCATCGAACGCGAGCGTGCTGTGCTGGCGGCGCCGGCCGACCCGGCGCTGCACCTGCAAGCCCACCTGGCCATTGCCGAGGCTTACCTGACCATGGCCGCCCGCGAGCGCGACCGCGCGTTGGGCCTGGCCCAACGCCACGGCCTAGAGACTGAGGCGGCACCGGCGCTGGCCGGCCTGCGGCGCGTGTTCGAGCGCGAACAGCCCCGCGAGCAGCAACTGGCCGCGTCCTGGCAGGCCCGCACCGCCGACCTGCTGGACGACACCCGTCGCCTGGCCCTGGCGGCACGCCTGCTGCGTGACGGCGGGCTCTCCAAGGCCAGCTACGGCGAGGCGGCGGCCGTGTCGCCCGCCACCGCCTCCAAACACCTGGCCACGCTCACCGAACGCGGCCTGCTGGTGCAATCCGGCAAGGGGCCCAGTACCCGCTATCGGGCAGCAGAACGCCTGCCGGATCGGCCCGAAGACCCCTCGGGTTCTCCCGGGCCTTAAAATTCGCGATTCGCCCGCAGATGCCGGGTTCGAACGAGGATCGCGCACGTGTTCATTTCCCAAGCCTTCGCCCAGACCGCCCCCGCCGCTGCCAGCAGCACGGAGTCGTCCCTGCTCAGCCTGCTGCCGCTGGTGCTGATGTTCGTGGTGCTGTACTTCATCATGATCCGGCCCCAGATGAAGCGCCAGAAGGAACACAAGGCCATGATCGACGCGCTCGCCAAGGGCGACGAGGTCGTCATCGGCGGTGGTGTGATGGGCCGCGTGGCCAAGCTGGGCGATTCCATCGTCAACGTCGAGGTGGCCAACGGCGTGGAGCTGCAGGTGCAGCGCGCCGCCGTGGTCCAGGTCCTGCCCAAGGGCACGTTCAAGTAAGCCCCGCGCCGGCCCCGCGGCCGGCTGCCCCTGCAGGAAGACCGCATGAACCGCTACCCCTGGTGGAAGTACGCCATCCTCGTCGTCACGCTGCTGGTCGGTGTGCTGTACACCTTGCCGAACTTCTTCGGCGAGGCGCCTGCGGTGCAGGTCTCCAGCGGCAAGGTCACGCTGAAGGTGGGGCCGGATTTGGTGCCCCAGGTGCAGAAGATCCTGGCCGATGCCGGCATCGAGCCCGACTTTGTGCAGTTCGACGCCAACTCCGTGAAGGCACGGCTGCGTGACACCGACACGCAGGTCAAGGCCAAGGACGCGCTCAGCAAGGCGCTGAACCCCGACCCGGCCAACCCGTCGTACATCGTCGCGCTGAACCTGCTGTCGCGTTCACCCACCTGGCTGACCAGCATGCGCGCGCTGCCCATGTACCTGGGCCTGGACCTGCGCGGTGGTGTGCACTTCCTGATGCAGGTGGACATGAAGGCGGCGCTGGACAAACGCGCCGAATCGCTGGTGGGTGATGCCCGCGCGCTGCTGCGGGACAAGAACATCCGCCACGCCGGCCTGAGCCGCGATGGCCAGGCGCTGGAGCTGCGCTTCCGCGAGGCCGCCGTGCGCACCGCCGCGCGCAACGCCCTGAGCGATGCACTGCCGGACCTGGCCTGGGTCGAAGCCGGTGAAGGTGAAGACCTGCGCCTGACCGGCCGGCTGAAGCCCGAAGCGGCGCGCCTGGTGCAGGACCAGGCCGTCAAACAGAACATCACGACGCTGCACAACCGCGTCAACGAACTCGGCGTCGCCGAGCCGGTGATCCAGCAGCAGGGCCTGGACCGCGTGGTCGTGCAGCTGCCGGGTGTGCAGGACACGGCCAAGGCCAAGGACATCATCGGCCGCACCGCGACGCTCGAGATCCGCATGGTCAACGAGAGCACCGAGGCCCGCGCCGCCGAGCGTGGCGAGGTGCCGGTGCCCTTCGGCAGCGAACGTTACGTGGAACGTGGCGGCGTGCCGCTGATCGTGATGCGCCAGGTCATCCTGACCGGCGAGAACCTCACCGACGCCCAGCCCGGTTTCGACAGCCAGACCCAGGAGCCCACGGTCAACCTGGTGCTGGACGCCAAGGGTGCGCGCATCTTCCGCGACATCACCCGCGACAACATCGGCAAGCGCATGGCCATCCTGCTCTTCGAGAAGGGCAAGGGCGAGGTCATCACCGCGCCGGTGATCCGCAGCGAGATCGGCGGCGGGCGTGTGCAGATCTCCGGCCGCATGACCACCACCGAAGCCGCCGACCAGGCGCTGCTGCTGCGCGCCGGCTCGCTGGCCGCGCCGATGGAGATCATCGAAGAGCGCACCGTCGGCCCCAGCCTGGGCGCCGACAACATCGGCAAGGGTTTCAACAGCGTGATCTGGGGCTTTGCCGCGATCGCGGTGTTCATGTGCCTGTACTACATGCTGTTCGGCGTGTTCTCGTCGCTGGCGCTGGGCTTCAACCTGCTGCTGCTGGTGGCGGTGCTGTCCATGTTGCAGGCCACGTTGACGCTGCCCGGCATCGCGGCCATCGCGCTGACGCTGGGCATGGCCATCGACGCCAACGTGCTGATCAACGAACGTGTGCGCGAAGAGCTGCGCAACGGCGCGCCGCCTCAATCGGCCATCCACGCCGGTTACGAGCGTGCCTGGGCCACCATCCTGGACTCCAACGTCACCACGCTCATCGCCGGTGTGGCACTGCTGGCCTTCGGCTCCGGCCCGGTGCGGGGTTTTGCGGTGGTGCATTGCCTGGGCATCCTGACCTCGATGTTCTCGGCCGTGGTGTTTTCGCGCGGCCTGGTCAACCTCTGGTACGGCCGGCAGAAAAAGCTCAAAGGCGTCTCCATCGGCACCGTCTGGCGCCCGGGCGCACAGCCGGGGGATGCCCCTGGTGCGACGACGCCGGCCACGCAGAGCGCGGCCAAGACCTGATCCTGACGGAGAGACAAGACCATGGAATTCTTCAGGATCCGCAAGGACATCCCGTTCATGCGCCACGCGCTGGTGCTGAACGCGATTTCGTTCATCACCTTCGCCGCAGCGGTCTTCTTCATCGTCACCCGCGGCCTGCACCTCTCGATCGAGTTCACCGGCGGCACGGTGGTCGAGGTGCAGTACACGCAGGCGGCCGACATCGACAAGACACGCGGCCTGGTCGAAGGCCTGGGCCTGGGCGAGGTGCAGGTGCAGAACTTCGGCACCTCGCGCGACGTGCTGATCCGCCTGCCGGTGCGCGAAGGCCAGAAACAGCAGGACCTGGCCGCGCGTGTGTTCGATGTGCTGTGCAAGGCCGAACAAGGCACGGTGGCCACCAAGGCCTACACCACACCACAGGGCGAGGCCGTCAGCCGGCCGGCCTGTGATGCGGCGGGTGTCGAGCCGCTGCAGCTGATGCGCACCGAGGTCGTGGGCCCGTCGGTGGGTGCCGAGCTTTACGAAAACGGCGCCTATGCGCTGCTGGCCACCATCACCGGCATCATGATCTACTTGGCCTTCCGCTTCGAGTGGAAGTTCGCGGTGGCGGGCATCGTGGCCAACCTGCACGACGTGGTCATCATCCTGGGCTTCTTCGCCTTCTTCCAGTGGGAGTTTTCGCTGGCGGTGCTGGCGGCGGTGCTGGCGGTGCTGGGGTATTCGGTCAACGAATCGGTGGTCATCTTCGACCGCGTGCGCGAATCGTTCCGCAAGTACCGCAAGCTGAACACGCCGCAGGTGATCGACAACGCGATCACCAGCACCATCAGCCGCACCATCATCACGCACGGCTCCACGCAGATCATGGTGCTGTCGATGTTGTTGTTCGGTGGGCCGACGCTGCACCACTTCGCCGTGGCCTTGACCATCGGCATCCTGTTCGGCATTTATTCGTCGGTTTTTGTGGCCGCGGCCATCGCGATGTGGCTGGGCGTGAAACGCGAGGACCTGATCAAGTCCGGCCCCAAGGACCTGGACCCGAACGACCCGAACGCCGGGGCCGTGGTGTAGAGTCAGTCATCCCCCACTCCCGAGTCACCGCGCAGCCTCCATGGTCACCGGCGCCGCATTCCAGACATTGGCGGGTCAGGCCCGGCGGCTGTACACCGAGGAGCTGGTGAAAGGCCTGGCCGGCCTGGTGCAGGAAGCCTGCGAGACGGCCAAGCGCCTGCTGGACAAACCATCGGAACACGCCGTGATGATGCGCCGGCGCGACCTGGTGCAGCACATCATGAAGCTCGCCCCGGCCTGGCACCGCGGCATGGTGGGCGGCTTGCGCAACGCGCTGATGTACGGTGTGTCGGCCTCGCGCATCGGCGAGTTCCAGGCGCCGTCGGCCACGTCGGTGAACACCATGTCGCTGGTGGACGACGACACCATCGAGCTGGAGATCATGACCTCGCGCCTGGCGCTGGCCATGATGGACCGTGCATCGTGGGAGTTCTCGGATCTGCGCTCGCGCATCGTGCACCTGGAGCAGCGTGGCGAGGTCGACCCGCACGATCTGCTGCGGGCCCATGTGCTGGCGCGCATCGTTGTGGACGCCTGGCGCGGTGCCGGCCTGACGCAGAACGACTGGCGCGAGTTGCAGCCCACGCTGCACGAAGACTTTGCGCTGCTGGTCGAAGAGGCCTACCACGAGACCAACCGCTGGCTGATGGAGCGGCACGTGCTGCCCGATGTGGACCTGCGGCCCTTCATCCGCCGCAACCGCAACGCGCCGATGTCCAACACCGGCCTCACCGGCCTGGGCGGGCCGCTCAGCGGTGGCGGGGGTGGACACAGTGGGCACAGTGGGCACAGCGGGCATGGGGGCCACAGCAGCCCGACGCCCAGCCAGTTCGGCGATTCGCTGCACAGCGGCTACGGACCCTCGCCGTCCTACGGCCCACCGTCGAGCGCCACCTCCGGCGGTGCGCCGCGGGGTTATGTGGGCGACGAGACCCGCATGATGACGCGCGCCGGCCCGCTGCCGCGCAGCTCCGAACACGTCGAGGCGGTGCTGGGCCGGCTGAACCGCCTGGTGGGCCGCCATGTGCCCAACTTCCTGGCCTCGGGCAAACCGCGCGAAGTGTCGCCCGGCCTGGCGCGGGCCATCGACACCGCGCAGGTCGGCATCCGCCAGCGCCTGGCGCCCAACACGGCACAGGGCGCGGCCGACGTGCAGGTCACCACACCGGTGATGCTGGACGAACTGCACCAGCGCCGGCAGAACCTCAAGCGCGCCGCCGCCACACCCGAAGAGCGCGCCACCATCGAAATCGTCGCGCTGCTGTTCCAGAGCATCCTCACCGAAGACCGCATCCCGGCCGCCATCCGCGTCTGGTTTGCGCGGCTGCAGATGCCGGTGCTGCGCGTGGCGGTGGGTGAACCCGACTTCTTTGCCACGGTGGACCACCCGGCGCGGCGCCTGATCGACCGCATGGGGGCCTGCGTCATGGGCTTCGACAGCGGCACCGGCACCAACGTGGGTGAGGCGCTGACCAAAGAGATCAAGCGCATCGTGCAGGTGGTCGAGGCCTACCCCGACACCGGCCGGCGGGTTTTCCAGACCGTATTGACCGAGTTCGAGAAGTTCCTGGAGCACTACTTCAAGAACCAGAACGAGGCCACGATCAAGGGTGTGTCGCTGGCGCAGCAGGTCGAGCAGCGCGAGACCATGGCGATCCAGTACACGATCGAGATGCGCCGCATGCTCAACGAGGTGCCGGTGCAGGACGGTGTGCGCCAGTTCCTGTTCCAGGTCTGGGCCGACGTGCTGGCCACCACCGGCGTGCGCAACGGCGCCCAGAGCGACCAGACCCGTGCGATGAAACGCGCCGCGGCCGACCTGATCTGGTCGGCCAGCGCCAAGGTCACACGCGAGGAGCGGGCCGAAGTCATCCGCCGGCTGCCGGCGCTGCTGAAGGCGCTGCGCGAAGGCATGGCCGTGGCCGGCCTGGACACCGCGCGCCAGGACGAACAGATCCGCCAGCTCAACGATTCGCTGGCCGCCGCCTTCACCGCCAAGGCCGCCGTCATCCCGCACGAACGCCTGCAGGAGATGATGGAGCGCCTGGAGACGCTGGAAGAACTGTTGCCCGAGGCGGCCGACGTTGCCATCGACGAATCCATGGTGCTCGACCTGTCGGGCCACGAGAGCGCCGACCTGGAAGTGATCACCGAAGGTGGCTCGATGCCCACCCAGGCCATGATCGCCTGGGCCCGCGAGCTGCAGGTGGGCAGCTGGTACATGCTGGATTGCCGGGGCCGCAACGAAGCCGTGCAACTGGCCTGGCAGGGTTTGCGCAAGCAGCTCAGCCTGTTTGTCGGACCCAAGGGACGTTGTGTGCTGTTCCAGCAGCAGCGGCTGGCGGCGTTTCTGCAGGCCGGCTTGATCCTGCCGGCACAGGACGAAGCGCTGACAGTGCGCGCCACGCGCAGTGCACTGGCCAAACTGGATGTGGACGCCTCGGCCCTGGCGGGCTGATGTCGAATCAGCCCACCAGGGCTGAGTTCAGTTGATCACCCGGTCTTCTGGTGCGACAAAAAGTTCGTCCAGGATCAGTGCGTCGGGCTCTTCGCCCAGGCTCCAGAACACCATCAAGACGATGATCTTGACGTCGTCCAGGTCCATCGGGCCGGCGCCGCCGACGGCCGTGGCCCGGTCGACCACCATCTCGCGCATCGCCGGCGGCAGCACACCCGCCGATTCCAGGAAGCGGATGAAGCCGATGGACTGATCGCCCAGCAACTCGCGTTCGGCGTCGGTGTAGACGCGGTGGCTGTCAGCCTGCTGGCTGGCCACGTTGGCCTCGGCACTGGTGGCCAGGCCGTCCAGCCAACGCAGCGCGTCCTGGATCTCGTCGCGCTCGAAACCGGCGGCTGAGAGCTTGCGCGACAGCTGCTTGTGGTCCGGACAGGCATCCGGCCGCCAGTAGTTTTCGTACAGGTACACAAGCACATCGAACATGAATTCACTATACCCCAGCGCGTCGCTGGAACAGGCCGCCCGGCAGCCGGGCCACCTGGCCGTCCAGCTCCAGTTCCAGCAGGCGCACGTTCAGCTCGGCGGCCGACCAGCCGGTGCGCGCGCCCAGGGCGTCCAGCGTCACCGGGTCGTGCCCCAAGGCGGCGAGCAAGGGCTCTTCAGCGGGCGCCGCATCGGCCGTCGGCAATGCCAGTTTCTGCTGGCCGGGCGCCGGGCCTTGCAGTTCCTCCAGCACGTCCTGCGCGGTTTCCACCAGCTTGGCGCCCAGGCGGATCAGCGCGTGGCAGCCGCGCGATTGCGGTGCGTGGATGGACCCGGGAATGGCAAACACCTCGCGGCCTCCCTCCGATGCCAGCCGCGCGGTGATCAGCGAGCCCGATTGCAGCGCCGCTTCGACCACCAGCGTGCCGCGCGACAGACCGGCGATGATGCGGTTGCGCAGTGGGAAGTTCTGCGCCAGCGGTGGTGTGCCGGGCAGGTACTCCGACAGGATCAGCCCGCGCTCGCGCACCCGTTGCGCCAGGCTGCGGTGGCGCGCCGGGTAGACCTGGTCCGGCCCGGTGCCGACCACGGCCACGGTGCCACCGTTGCCCCCCAGCGCGCCTTCATGCGCTGCACCGTCGATGCCGGCGGCGAGGCCGGACACCACCGTCCAGCCGGCGTCGCTGAAGCTGCGCGCAAAGGCACGCGCGTTGTCCAGGCCCTGGGCCGTGGCGTGGCGGCTGCCGACAATGGCCAGCATCGGGCGCTGCAGCCAGGCGGGGTCGCCGTCGGCGAACAGCAGCAGCGGTGGGTCGGCGGTCTGCAGCAGCCCTTCCGGGAACGCCGGATCGCCCAGCGCCCACATGGCGCGCTGCGGGCCACCGGCCAGCCAGGCCTGGGTGGCGGCCAGGCGGCTGTCGAATCCGGCGGGTGGTGCATCCAGCGCGGCGGCTGCGGGCCCGGCGATGCGCTGCCGCAGCGCCGGCTCGGCATGCAGCACCTGCACCGGCCCACCGCAGGCGGCCAGCAGGCGCCGCACGCCGCCGCGGCCCAGGCCGTCGGCCAGCAGCAGGCGCAGCCAGGCGTCGAGTTCTGCGGGGTCCACGCCGGGCCCCGACAGATCAGGGCTGGGTGAAGCGGTCGCCGGCGCGCACCGGCTCCTGCACGTTCAGGATCAGCGCGTAGGACACACGCTCGAACACGCGGAAGACAAACAGCAGGCCATGTCGCTCGTCCGGCAGCCGCATTGGCACGGCGCGGCCATCGGCCTGCGTGCGGTCAACGGCCGCGCTGCCGGCGCGCCACAGCGCCAGCACATGGCCGCGCTCCAGGCCTTCGCGCGCGCCGCGGTTGAGGGTGACGATCTGGTTCTGGCCGGCCGACAGCGCCTCGCCGTAGATGGACACGATGCGGCCGTCCACGGCCGCGTTGGGCGCGTGCGGCGCATAGGCGGTCAGGTCGCGCTGCGGCACCGGGTGCAGGCGGTCGCCGACACCGGCTTCCAGCCGAAGGTCGTTGATGCGGAAGGTGGCGGGCACGACCTCGGGTTTGCCGTTGGCGCCGATGCGGTCTTCACCCGCCTTCTCGAAGCCGGCGGTCCCGACGTAGCGTGCTTCAAAGCCCAGGACCTCGCGGGTTTCCGGGTCCAGCAGCGGGCGCGGCTCGCGGAACAGGCGGAAATCGCGCGCGCCGCCCAGGTCGCCGCGCACGTAGGCGGTTTCGCCGCGCGACAGCAGCACCCGGCCCTCCTGCGTGGCCACGATGCGCGGCGCTGCGGCCAGTTCGTTGGTGTCGAAGACCACGGCGTCGTTCAGGAACGGGCCGATCAGGTGCAGCGGGATCGACGCGATGGCGCCGTTGTCCAGCACCTGGCTGCGCACCCGGGGGCTTAGCTTGACGGTGTTGCTCGGCGCGCCGGCACCGGCTTGCGCCAATTGCAGCGTGGCGCGGCCGTCGCGCTTGACCAGCACCAGCACCTGGCCGGGGAAGATCAGGTGCGGGTTGCGGATCTGCTCGAGGTTCATGCCCCAGAGCTCGGGCCAGCGCCAGGGGCTGGTCAGGAAGAGCTTGGAGATGTCCCACAGCGTGTCGCCGCGCTGCACGGTGTGTGATTCGGGTGCGTTGGGCGACAGCTCAGACAGCGGCACGCCGGCTTGTGCCACCTGCTGGGCCGTGTTGCGCATCTCGGGGGTGACCGGGAAGCTGGGCTGCGCGGTGGCGGGCGCCGCCACGACCGACGCTGCCACGAACAGGGCCGCAGCCCACGCCAGGCGGGCGGCAGGTGCAGGACGGGTGGGGATGCTCATGCAGCGGGTCTCCCGGTGCTGGGCACCCTCGGCGGGGGGTGTCACAATGCGCACCGCTTCAAAGGTCTTGGCACCGACCGCAGGCTGCCCGTAGGCAAGCCCGCGACAATCTTCATCTGTTCCCGGAGATTCTGCCCCTAAACCCTTGATATCGCAACGAAAGTAGCCAGGTGTTGCCCAGGCTGTGCAGCGCTTCACACCCTGCTTCGTTGTGCCGCGCCCACAGCTGAAACGCCCTGTTGCCCCCTGTTGCCGAACACGTCCCATGGCCTTGTTGACCATCCTGCGATACCCCGACCCGCGCTTGCACACCGTGGCCCAGCCCGTGGCGGCGGTGGATGACCGCATCCGCCAGTTGGTCGATGACATGCTGGAGACCATGTACGCCGCCGAAGGTGTGGGCCTGGCCGCCACCCAGGTGGACGTGCACGAGCGGGTGATCGTGATGGACACGTCCGAGACGCGCGACAAGCCGTTGGTGCTGATCAACCCGGAAATCGTGGCGCGCAGCGAAGACCTCAGCGTCAACGAAGAAGGCTGCCTGTCGGTGCCCGCCATCTACGACAAGGTGCGGCGCCATGCCCGGGTGGCCGTGCGGGCGCTGGGCCGTGACGGCCAGGTGTTCGAGCGCGAGGCGGCGGGCCTGACGGCGGTGTGCATCCAGCACGAGATGGACCACCTGCTGGGCAAGGTGTTCGTCGAGTACCTCAGCCCGTTCAAGCGCGACCGCATCAAGTCGCGCCTGCTCAAGCGTTCGCGCGAAGAGAAGTCGCCGGCCTGAACACGGTGGCCAGCCCCCTGCGCGTCGCCTTCGCCGGCACGCCCGAATTTGCCGCGGTGGCGCTGCGGGCGATCCATGCGGCCGGATTTCCCGTCCCGCTGGTGTTGAGCCAGCCCGACCGCCCCGCCGGTCGCGGCCTGAAGCTGCAGCCTTCTCCGGTGAAGCAGTTTGCGCTGGACCAGAACATCCCGGTGCAGCAACCGCGCAGCCTGCGCCTGGACGGCAAGTACCCCGAAGACGCCGCCGCGGCTCGCCAGGCGCTGCTGGATGCTGCCCCCGACGTGTTGGTCGTCGCGGCCTACGGCCTGATCCTGCCGGCCTGGGTGCTGGGCCTTCCGCCGCGTGGCGGCCTGAACATCCACGGCTCGCTGTTGCCGCGCTGGCGCGGTGCCGCGCCCATCCACCGCGCGATCGAAGCCGGCGACACCGTCACCGGCATCACGCTGATGCAGATGGACACCGGTCTGGACACCGGCCCGATGCTGCTGTCCGCCACCGAGCCCATCCACCCCGACGACAGCACGGCCAACCTGCACGACCGGCTGGCGGCCCTGGGCGCGCGGCTGGTGGTGCAGGGCCTGCAGGCGCCGAGCCTGCACCCGAGGCCGCAGCCGGACGAGGGGGTGACCTACGCGCACAAGGTCGACAAGGCCGAGGCGGCCGTGGACTGGTCGCTGCCGGTCGCCGTGATCGAACGCCGGGTGCGGGCCTTCGATCCCTTCCCGGGGGCTGTCTTCCAGGGTGCCGGCGAGACCGTCAAGCTCTGGCGCGCGGCCGTGGCGCCCGGCGAAGGGCCGCCGGGCACCGTGCTGGCCAGCGGCCCCGGTCGTTGTGTGGTGGCCTGCGGGCAGGGTGCGCTCGAACTGCTTGAACTGCAGCGCCCCGGCGGCCGGCGCGGCCCGGCGACGGCCTTTCTGGCGGCGCACCCGCTGCCAGTCGGCACCCGGTTGGCCTGAGCCCCGCGGGTTCAAGTCTGGCCCGGGGCTGCCGATAGCTCCAGCATGTCTCTGCGTCGTCGCCCCGTGCTGTGCCTGCTCGCCCCCCTGGTGCTGGCCGGCTGCGACCTGCTGGGCATCGAGGGCATGAGCCAGGTGCAGGAGCGCAAGGCGGCCGAAGGCAAGGCCATTGGCAGTGCCTGCCGGCACGCCGGCCGGGCCATCGAAGACTGCTACACCTTGAACAAAAAGGCCGACAAGGCCGCCGTCTTTGCCGGCTGGCGCGAGATGAACGACTACATGACCGAGAACAAGATCGAGGTCGTGTCGCCCACCATCCCGTCGCCCGAGTCGCTGGCCGCCAAACCGCCGGCCGAAGACACCGAGGCCGACGAACCCGTGCCTGCCAAGGGCAGCCACGGCAAGGCCAAGGGCGGCTGAGGCCGCTCTGGCGACACCTGGTCGCCCGCCGCGGCAGCCTGTCGCAGGCGCCGGGACGCGCCGATCCGCCTGCGTCACAGTCCGCTCCCATGTTCCATCCGGGAGTTCCTGCCATGTCCACCCTCGCCCGCCGCGCCCTGTTGATCACAGCCGCCTTGTCCGTCATCAGCTGTGCCCATGCACAGACCGTCACCGGCTCCGGCCGCAGCGTCACGGAAACACGCACCGTCAGCGGGTTCGAGGCCGTGCAGCTGGAGGCGTCGATGAAGCTGGTGCTGCGCCAGGGCACGCAGGAGGCCGTGCAGGTGCAGGCCGACGACAACCTGGTGCCGCTGATCGAGACCCTGGTCGAGACCCGCGGCAGCCTGCCCACGCTGGTGGTGCGCTGGAAGCGCAACACCTCGATCCGCAGCCAACAGGCCCTCGTCGTCACGGTGGACGCGGTGCGTGTGCGCGCGCTGTCGGCCTCGGGCTCGGGCAGCATCGAAGCGGCCACGCTGAAGACCGACCGGCTGCGTTTGAACGTGGCCGGCTCCGGCGATGTGCAGGTGAAGGAGCTGGCCGCTGACGATGTGGAGGCCAGCATCGCCGGCAGCGGCGACGTGAAGGCCGGTGGCCGTGCGGCGCGCGTGAAAGTCAGCATCGCGGGCAGCGGGGACGCGGACCTGTCGAACCTGAATGCCGACGACGTGAAGGTCAGCATCGCCGGCAGCGGCGACGCCAAGGTCAGTGCCGACCAGGCGCTGTCGGTGTCCATCGCCGGCAGTGGTGATGTGCGCTACGGCGGCAAGGTCACGGCGGTGAAGACCAGCATCGTCGGCAGCGGGGACGTGCGCCGCCGCTGAATGTTGAACGCTCGGCGACAATCGCCGGATGTCCGAATGGGAACGCATCCGCCGCCACCCTGAGTTCCGGCGCGGTGCGTCGGAGATGTCCGGCATCGCACTCGGTGTCGCCGCCTGGGGCCTGGTCACCGGCGTGGCCATGGTCAAGACCGGGCTGTCGGTGCCGGTGGCGCTGGCCATGTCGCTGCTGGTGTTTGCCGGCAGTGCACAGCTGGCCGCGTTGCCGCTGATCGTGGCCGGTGCGCCGATCTGGGTGGTCTGGGCCACGGCCATCTGCGTGAACCTGCGCTTCGTGATCCAGAGCGCGCAGTGGCGGCCCTATCTGGCGCATCTGCCGCTGAAACAGCGCGCGCTGATGTCGTACGTGGCGGCCGACCTGAACTACGTGTTGTTCATGGCGAGGTTCCCCGATCCCGTGCCCGGCCCGGGCCAGGTGCCGTACTTCTGGGGCGGCTCGCTGATGAACTTCGGCGCTTGGCACGTGATGTCCATCGTCGGCATCCTGTTTGCTTCGGTGATCCCCACCGAGTGGGGCTTCGGATTCGCCGGCGTGCTGGCGCTGCTGGGCCTGGTGTGTTCGCTGCTGGTGGACCGCGGCACCTGGATCGCCGCGGCCGTGGCGGGCTGTGCCGCGGTGGCGGCCTTTGCGCTGCCCTTCAAGCTGAACATCGTGGTGGCGATTGCTGCGGCCGTGGCCATCGGGCTGCTGATCGACCACACGACGCCGCGCACGCCGTTGCCGGCGACGGATCCCACATGAGCACCTGGGAAGCGTTGCTCACCATCGTCGGCTTGGGCGTCATCTCGCTCATCACCCGTGGTTTTTTCATCCTGCCCAGCCGCGAGGTGCCCATTCCCGGCTGGCTGCGCCAGGGCCTGCGGTATGCCCCGGTGGCGGCGCTGACAGCCGTCGTCGTGCCCGAGGTGTTGATGACCCAGGGCCAGCTGATCAGCACCTGGCAAGACGCACGGATTTATGCCGCTGCCACCGGCGCGGCCTGGTTCTTCTGGCGCCGGGGCATCCTCGGCACCATCGTCACCGGCACTGCCGTGTTGCTCGTGTTACGGCTCGGCCTGGGCTGGTGAACCCGGTTTCAAACTTGTTGCGAGACACCCCATGAACGTCATCCGTTTCACCGATCTGATCGCCCAGGGCCGTGTGGCCGGCCAGCGTGTCTTCATCCGCGCCGACCTCAACGTGCCGCAGGACGACGCTGGAAACATCACCGAAGACACGCGCATCCGCGCCAGCCTGCCGGCCATCCGGATGGCGCTGGACGCCGGTGCGGCCGTGATGGTGACCAGCCACCTGGGCCGCCCGACCGAAGGTGAGTTCAAGCCCGAAGACTCGCTGGCGCCCGTGGCCACCCGCCTGGCCGAGTTGCTGGGCCGGCCGGTGCCGTTGATCGCCAACTGGGTCGACGGTGTCACCGTCGCGCCGGGCGCCGTGGTGCTGCTGGAAAACTGCCGCCTGAACAAGGGCGAGAAGAAAAGCAACGAAGCCCTGGCGCAGAAGATGGCTGCGCTGTGCGACATCTTCGTGCACGACGCCTTCGGCACCGCGCACCGCGCCGAGGCCAGCACCTACGGCATCGCACAGTTTGCGCCCGTGGCCTGCGCCGGCCCGCTGCTGGCGGCCGAGATCGACGCCATCACAAAGGCGCTGGCGAACCCGAAGCGCCCGCTGGTGGCCATCGTCGCGGGCAGCAAGGTCAGCACCAAACTCAGCATCCTGCAGGCCCTGGCGGCCAAGGTCGACGGCCTGATCGTCGGCGGTGGCATCGCCAACACCTTTTTGCTGGCCCAGGGCCTGCCCATCGGCAAGAGCCTGGCCGAGCCCGACCTGGTGGGCGAAGCCCGGGCCGTGATCGCCGCGATGCAGGCGCGTGGTGCGGCCGTGCCCATCCCCACCGACGTGGTCACCGCCAAGACCTTCGCGGCCGACGCACCGGCCACCACCCAGGCCGTGGCCGACGTGGCGGCCGACGACCTGATCCTCGACATCGGCCCGCAGACCGCCGCCGTGCTGGCCGCGCAGCTGCAGGCCGCCGGCACCATCGTCTGGAACGGCCCGGTGGGTGTGTTCGAGTTCGAGGCCTTCAGCCACGGCACCGAGGCCATCGCGCGCGCCATCGCGAGCAGCAGCGCCTTCAGCATCGCCGGTGGTGGTGACACGCTGGCAGCCATCGCGAAGTACGGCATCGAAGGCGATGTGGGCTACATCTCCACCGGCGGCGGCGCCTTCCTGGAAATCCTGGAAGGCAAGACGCTGCCGGCGTTCGAGATCCTGGCGCAGCGGGCCGCGGGCTGATTCGGGCGTAATCTCCTGTCCGGGCCACCCGAACGAGCCCGAAGAACAAGGAGACATGCCATGAACAAAAAGCCCCTGTCCGACGCCGAACGGGCCTTGCGCGACGCTGCGCTGGAGTACCACCGCGCCCCGACGCGCGGCAAGATCGCCGTCACGCCGACCAAACCGCTGAGCAACCAGCGCGACCTGTCGCTGGCGTATTCACCCGGTGTGGCCTACGCCTGCCTGGCGATCGAAGAAGACCCGCTGCTGGCGCACGAGTACACCTCACGCGGCAACCTGGTGGGCGTGGTCACCAACGGCACCGCGGTGCTGGGCCTGGGCGACATCGGCCCGCTGGCCGGCAAACCGGTGATGGAGGGCAAGGGCTGTTTGTTCAAGAAGTTCGCCGGCATCGATGTGTTCGACATCGAACTTGCCGAGCGCGACCCGGACAAGCTGGTCGAGATCATCGCGGCGCTGGAGCCCACGTTGGGGGGTGTGAACCTCGAGGACATCAAGGCGCCCGAGTGTTTTTACATCGAGAAGAAGCTGCGCGAGCGCATGAACATCCCGGTGTTCCACGACGACCAGCATGGCACGGCCATCATCTCGTCGGCCGCGCTGTTGAACGGCCTGGAACTGGTGGGCAAACAGATCGGTGAGATCAAGCTCGCAGTGTCCGGTGCGGGTGCTGCCGCCATTGCCTGCCTGGACGTGATGGTGGGGCTGGGCGTCAAGCGGGAGAACATCTACGTTTGCGACAGCAAGGGTGTGATCCGCGAAGGTCGCGGTGACGCGCTGGACGAGAGCAAACAGCGCTACTGCCAGCGCACCACGGCCATGACCCTGGCCGACGTGGTGGACGGCGCCGATGTCTTCCTCGGCTGCTCGGCCGCCGGGGTGCTGACGCCGGAGATGGTCAAGACCATGGCGCGCCAGCCCATCATCCTGGCGCTGGCCAACCCCGAGCCCGAGATCCGGCCCGAGCTGGCCAAGGCGGCGCGGCCCGATTGCATCATCGCCACCGGGCGCAGCGACTACCCGAACCAGGTCAACAACGTCCTGTGTTTCCCCTACATCTTCCGCGGTGCGCTGGACTGCGGTGCGACCAAGATCACCGAGGCGATGAAGCTGGCCTGCGTGCGCGAGATCGCCGCGCTGGCCAAGGCGGAGACCAGCGATGAGGTGGCCGCGGCCTATGCGGGCCAGGAGCTGAGTTTCGGGCCCGACTACATCATCCCGACGCCCTTTGATGTGCGGCTGATCCTGCGCATCGCACCGGCCGTGGCACGCGCTGCGATGGAGTCGGGTGTGGCCACGCGGCCCATCGCGGATTTCGACGCCTACCGCCAGCAGCTGGGCCGGTTTATTTACCAGACGGGCATGTTCATGCGGCCGGTGTTTGCCGCGGCGAAGGCCCAGCCGGCGCGCGTGGTCTATGCCGAAGGCGAAGACGAACGTGTCTTGCGCGCCTTGCCGGTGGTGCTGGAAGAAGGTCTGGCCCAGCCCATCCTGGTGGGCCGCCCGGAAGTGATCCGCATGCGCATCGAACGTGCCGGCCTCAAGCTGCAGGCCGGCCGCGACTTCACGGTCTGCGACCCCGAAGACGACCCCCGTTTCCGCGACTACTGGGACCTGTACCGCCGCCTGCGTGGCCGCGACGGTGTGAGCCCCGAAACGGCCAAGGCCGCAGTGCGGCGCTCGAACACGCTGATCGCGTCGCTGATGCTGCAGCGGGGCGAAGCCGATGCGATGTTGTGCGGCCTGGTCGGACGTTACGACGCGCACCTCGAACACATCCAGCAGGTGATCGGCACCCGCGAAGGCGCACAGGTGATGGCGGCGATGAACGCGCTGATGCTGGAGCAGCACACGCTGTTCATCGCCGACACCTTTGTGCACGAAGAGCCGAGCGCAGAAGAGCTGGCGCAGATCGCGCTGCTGGCCGCGGCCGAGGTGCAGCGCTTCGGGCTGCCGCCCAAGGTGGCCTTTGTCTCGCACTCCACCTTCGGCTCGTCGCAGCGCCCGTCTGCCAAACGCATGCGCGCGGCGCGGGACTTGTTTGTGCAGCGCGCGCCGCACATCGAGTGCGACGGCGAGATGCATGGCGATGCCGCGTTGTCGGAGCCGATCCGCCGCGGTTACCTGCCCGACACCACGCTGACCGGTGCCGCCAACCTGCTGGTGCTGCCCAACATCGATGCCGCCAACATCCTCTTCAACGTGCTGAAGATGACGGGCTCGCACGGGGTCACGGTCGGCCCCATCCTGCTGGGTGCGGCGCGGCCGGTGCACATCCTCACGCCATCGGCCACGGTGCGGCGCGTGGTCAACATGACGGCGCTCGCGGTGGCCGATGCCGCAGACGCTGTAACCACGCGGTAATCGATCCGGCGGGCGCGGCGCCTATCATCGCGCCGCCACCTTGTGACGGAGTTACAGCCATGCGCGCCACCAAGATCGTTGCCACCCTCGGGCCGGCGTCTTCGAGCCCGGAGATGCTGGAGCGCATCATCCGCGCCGGCGTCGACGTGGTGCGGCTGAATTTCTCGCACGGCAAGGCGCAGGACCACATCGACCGCGCCGCGCTGGTGCGCGAGGTGGCGGCGCGGGCTGGCAAGGAGGTGGCCATCATGGCCGACCTGCAGGGCCCGAAGATCCGCGTCGGCAAGTTCGACGGCGGCAAGACCGAGCTGCGGCCAGGCCAGGCCTTTGTGCTGGACGCGGCACGCACCGAGCCCGGGAACAACGACATCGTCGGCCTGGACTACAAGGACCTGCCGCGCGACGTGCGGCCTGGCGACACCCTGCTGCTGAACGACGGCCTGCTGCGGCTGACGGTGGACAAGGTGCTGGGTGACCAGGTGCACACCACGGTGATCGTCGGCGGCGAGCTGAGCAACAACAAGGGCATCAACAAGGCCGGTGGCGGCCTGACGGCGCCGGCGCTGACGGCCAAGGACATGGAAGACATCCGCACCGCGATGAGCTTCCAGTGCGACTACCTGGCGGTGAGTTTCCCCAAGAGCGCGACCGACATGGAGATGGCGCGCCAGCTGGCCAACGTGGCCGGCGAACCCTTCCGCCACAAACCGGCGCTGATCGCGAAGATCGAGCGCAGCGAGGCGATTCCGGTGCTGGACCAGATCCTGCGCGCCTCCGACGGCATCATGGTCGCGCGTGGTGATCTGGCGGTGGAGGTGGGCAACGCCGCCGTGCCGGCGCTGCAGAAACGCATGATCCGCATGGCGCGCGAGATGGACAAGATCGTCATCACCGCCACGCAGATGATGGAGTCGATGATCGTCAACGCCGTGCCCACACGTGCCGAGGTGAGCGACGTGGCCAACGCGGTGCTGGACGGCACCGACGCGGTGATGCTGAGTGCCGAGACGGCCGCCGGCAAGTACCCGCTGGAGACGGTGGAGCAGATGGCCGCCATCGCGCTGGCGGCCGAGGCCGCCGACGACGGCAGCATCGAAACCGACTTCACGAACAAGAAGTTCGGCCGCATCGACCAGTCCATCGCGATGGGGGCGCTGTTCACGGCGCACCACCTGGGCTGCAAGGCCATCCTGGCGCTGACGGAGTCGGGCTCGACGGCGCTGTGGATGAGCCGCCACAACGTCAAGGTGCCGATCTACGGGCTGACTTCGCAGCAGACCTCGCAACGCCGCATGACGCTGTACCGCAACGTGCGGCCGCTGCTGATGCCCAAGATGAGCGACCGCGACGAAGCCCTCGCCACGGCCGAAAAGTTGCTGGTGGACGCGGGTGTGCTGAAACCGGGCGACACCTACGCCATCACCTGCGGCGAGCCCATGGGCTACCCGGGCGGCACCAACATGCTCAAGGTCTGCCGGGTCGGTTGATCACTGCACTGCGGCGACCATCGCCGCCACACGCGGGCCCATGGCCTCGGGCTGCAGTTGCACCTCCGGGTGGGCGCGGGCATAAACACGGAAGAGTTCGTCGGCAAAGGCCGGGCCGATGTCGTCCACGCCGCTGAAATCCAGCCTGGCACCGCGGAACTGCGCCAGCCGGGCCGTCACCCGCCGCGCCTGGGCCCGTGACTCCAGGCCCACCATCGGGCCGGTCAGCAGGCGCAGCGGCACCTCGGTCTGCTCGAAGCCATAACCTTGAGCGGCCTGCGCACGCAGCACTTCGTCCAGTGTGCGTGGTGTGTCCAGTGCGATGGCGAGGAAGATCGACGTGCCTGGCCGCCCCAGTGCGCGCACGGGTGACCAGCCACTGCGCCCGGGCCGGCGCTGGAAGGCCTGCTGGTTGGCATGCAGGTCGAAGATGTCGGCCGCGCGCGCGACGAAAAACAGGCCGTGGCCGCAGTGCCGGTCGGGCATCGAGCTGAGCTTGCCTTTGCCCAGCTCCAGCATCGCGAGCTTCGGGTCGCCGATCTGCCAGCTCTGTTCGATGCGGTCGAAGATGCCGCAGCCGTCGTCCGACACCAGCAACTGCAGGTGCATCGCGGTCTGGCGCACCGACACCGTGACACCCTGGCCCCCGCTGTGGTCGATGGCGTTGTTGAGCAGCTCGGTGAAAGCATGCTGGGCCAGCCGGGCCACGTTGGGCTGCAGCGCCAGATGGGGGGCGAAGTCGCGTGCCCAGGGCAGGTCTTCCTGCAGGCCGGCGAGCGCGTAGGTCTGCACCACCTGGCGCAAGGCGCCGGGTTGCCAATGGGGCTTGCGCGCGCTGCCGCTGACGCTGAGCCATTGCGCATCGACCAGCGCATTCAACAGCTTTCGGGCGCGCCGCCGGCTGATGCTTTGGCGATGCATCACGTGGGCGATCAGATCGTCGCCATGCGCCTGGGCGGCGGCGGTGATCCAGGTGGTGGCGGACGCGAGGCTGTTGCGCGGCATGGCAGGAACTCCCCGCAGCGGAGAAATGAGCTGCAGTCCGCGAAGTGTGGTCGGCCCAGCCGTGAACCTGAGCGCAAAAAGCGGCGGCAAATGCCGCCATTTCCGGGGGTCATGGTGGCCACGTCGATAGAATTCATCGCAGTTACAGCCCCACTACAGGGCGCGCCAATACCCCTCAGGAGATTCACATGCCCCTTGTTTCCATGCGCCAGCTGCTGGACCACGCCGCCGAGAACGGCTACGGCATCCCGGCTTTCAACGTCAACAACCTGGAGCAGGTGCAGGCCGTGATGACGGCCGCCGCCGAGGTGGGTGCCCCGGTGATCCTGCAGGCCAGTGCCGGCGCGCGCAAGTACGCCGGCGAGCCTTTCATCAAGCACCTGATCCAGGCCGCGCTGGAACAGTGGCCGCAGGTCCCGCTGGTGATGCACCAGGACCATGGCCAGAGCCCCGAGGTGTGCCGCGGCGCCATCGGCCTGGGTTTCAGCTCGGTGATGATGGATGGCAGTCTGGAAGCCGACGGCAAGAGCATCGCCAGCTACGAGTACAACGTCGACGTCACCCGCCAGGTGGTGGACATGGCGCACGCCCTGGGCGTGACGGTGGAAGGTGAGCTGGGTTGCCTGGGCAGCCTGGAGACCATGCGTGGCGACAAGGAAGACGGTCACGGCACCGACGCCACCATGACCCGCGAGCAACTGCTGACCGACCCCGAGCAGGCGGCCGACTTTGTGCGTCGCACGCAACTGGATGCGCTGGCCATCGCCATCGGCACCAGCCACGGCGCCTACAAATTCACCCGCAAGCCCACGGGCGACATCCTGGCGATCGACCGCATCAAGGAGATCCACCGCCGCATCCCGAACACCCACCTGGTGATGCACGGCAGCTCCAGCGTGCCGCAGGACCTGCTGGCGACCATCCGCCAATACGGTGGTGCGATGAAGGAGACTTACGGCGTGCCGGTGGAAGAGATCCAGGAAGCCATCAAACACGGCGTGCGCAAGATCAACATCGACACCGACATCCGGCTGGCGATGACGGGTGCGATCCGCCAGTACATGGCGGAGAACCCGGACAAGTTCGACCCGCGCGACTACTTGAAACCGGCACGCGAAGCCGCGAAGAAGATCTGTCGCCAGCGTTACCTGGAGTTTGGCTGTGAGGGCCAGGCCGGCAAGATCAAGGCGCAGGACCTGCCGACGGTGGCGCAGCGCTACGCGCGCGGAGAGCTGGCGATGGTGGTGGCCGGCTGACAGCCACAGCACCTCGCCGCACGGGCCGCTGAAGCGGCCCTTTTTGTTTTTTTGTGCGCGACACTTGCGGCTGGATTTCCAGCGGCCACCCGGACCCTTGCCATGACCACCACGACCACGCTCTTCGAGACCAGCCTGCACTCCCTGCCCCTGCTGCACCGCGGCAAGGTGCGCGACAACTACGCGGTCGGCGACGACCGCATCCTGATGATCGCGACCGACCGCATCTCGGCCTTCGACGTGGTGATGGCCGACCCGATCCCGGGCAAAGGCGAGATCCTGACCCAGATGGCCTTGTTCTGGTTCAAGAAGCTGGAGCACATCATGCCCAACCACCTGACCGGCGAGGCCCCGGAATCGGTGGTAGCCCCGGACGAACTGGACCAGGTGCGAGGCCGTGCGATGCTGGTCAAACGCCTGAAACCCATTCCCATCGAAGCCGTGGTGCGCGGTTATCTGGCCGGGTCGGGCTGGAAGGAATACCAAGCCACCGGCACGGTGTGTGGTGTGGCCCTGCCGCCGGGTCTGGAGAAGGGCAGCCGTTTGCCCGAGCCGATCTTCACACCGGCCACCAAGGCCGAGGCCGGCGAACACGACGAGAACATCGACTTCGCGACGATGGAGCGGACCATTGGCAGCGACTTGGCGCACCAGGTACGCAGCGCCGCGTTGCAACTCTATGCAGCTGCGTCTGAATACGCGCTGACACGTGGTGTCATCGTGGCCGATACAAAATTCGAGTTCGGTTTGGATTTGTCAGGTCAACTGACGGTGATGGACGAAATGCTGACGCCGGATTCTTCTAGGTTGTGGGTTGCAATTGAAAAATATAAACCTTTGGACAAACAGCCTCTACGTGACTGGTTGACGAATAATTCACAGCCCGGTCGAGTTGTTAGATTGCCTCTGACTGTTGTGGAATCTATCGAAGTCACATATAAATCAGCTCTTCTTAGAATAGTTTGATGAAGCAACCATGAGTGACTACGCCACGGCAAGCTCAGCTTTGATGGACGCGTTACGTAAAGCTCAAATGGGTGATGTTACAGGCGCAGAGCAAACTGTTCAATTTGTTCGCGCCACTTGGATTGTCGCGGATTCGCCAGAGTTAATGGTTGATCTGATGATTGTCGAGGGTATCTGTGGATTTTATTCCGATAGAGTTGATTATGCAAAGGATCGCATAGCTCGGGCGCTTGCTGTAGCAAAGGTTTCTCGGCGTAGTGAATGTATTTACGCCGCATCAGCTTGGCTTGCGTATCTAAAGTTGGTCGACGGGGACATGCGTTTGGCCGCTGATGTTGTAATTGCGGGCTGCAGTAGTCGTCCACCGAATGTCTCGCCTTTGGCGGAGTTCCGTTGTTCAAGCATATTGGCTGTCTTGTTTGAGTATTTTGGCGCCTCGACTGTGGCTGCGGGTTGGTTTGCGTATACGAGAGCCGTTGCTCTAGAGACCAACCTGCCAGGTACCTTTAGTTCGGTTATATACAATATGGCGGTTGCTCGAATCAATGCTTCGCAGTTGGCTAAAATTCGTAGTGAAAAATTCGAAGATAAGATCGAATTAAACCTCTTGCTCGCTAAATCGGCGTCAAATTACGATGATATAAGAAACATCCATGTCCTTGATCCTTTGCATTATTTGATTCAGGCACAGGCATTGTACTTGTGTGGTCAGGTTTCGTTGGCAATCGAGACTGTTACTAAATTCTTGACTAAGTCAAGCGGAGTTCTGGATCGATTTAAAATCCGAGGGGAGCTTGATCTTTTGAGGTATCAAATATCGGGCCAAATATGTCCTAATATAAACAATATCAGAAGACTTCAAGTTTTATCTTCGATTTTTCAGTCTGATGCTGATCAAGCAATTGCAAAGCATGTGCTTGCTGAAGGTTTCAGTATTTTGGGTGAAAATGCTGTTGCATCTCAATTGAGATTTGAAGTTGATTGCCACTTGCATCTCCATCAGGACATGTGTAAATCGATATTGAGTGATTTTGAGGGCGCAGGATTGTTTTTTTTTCCAAATATCGACAAATAAACAAATATTATGATGGACAAGTTTTGTGATTTTCCGGTGATTTCGATTGTAATGGGTTCAGTTTCTGATTGGCCTGTCCTGAATTTTTCGTGCTCTTTCTTGACGAAATTCGCAATCCCCCACGAAACCGCTGTCCTCTCCGCCCATCGCATGCCCGACGACATGTTTCGCTTCGCCGAGGCGGCGGCCGGGCGGGGGATCCGGGCCATCATTGCGGGCGCGGGGGGGGCGGCCCATTTGCCGGGGATGATTGCGGCCAAGACCACGGTGCCGGTGCTCGGTGTACCCATCCCCAGCAAACACCTGCAGGGCGTAGATTCGCTGTATTCGATCGTGCAGATGCCCAAGGGCATTCCAGTGGCTACTTTTGCCATCGGTGAAGCGGGCGCCGTGAACGCCGCCTTGTTTGCCGTGGCGATGCTGGCGCACGACGACCCCGCCCTGCACCAGAAACTGCTGGACTACCGCCAAGAGCAGACCGAGGCCGCCCGTGCCATGAACCAGGACCTGACGTGACGCCGATCCCCATGCTGTTGCCCGGTGCCGTTGATGCCGCCGGCCGTCCAGCCGTGCTGGGCGTGCTGGGGGGCGGGCAGTTGGGCCGCATGTTCGTGCACGCGGCGCAGCAGGCGGGTTACGCCACCGCGGTGCTGGAGCCCGACGTGGGCAGCCCGGCGGGCCTGGCGTCGAACCACCACCTGCAGGCGCCCTATGCCGACCCAGCCGCCTTGCAGGATCTGGCCGCGCGCTGTGTCGCCGTGACCACCGAGTTCGAGAATGTGCCAGCGCAGGCCCTGGCCACCCTGGCGCAGCACCTGCCAGTGGCGCCCTCGGCCGAGGCGGTGTCGGTCTGCCAGCACCGCGCCCGCGAGAAAGAGTTCTTCCAGCAGGCGGGCGTGCCCTGCGCGCCGTTTGTCGTGATCGAAACCGAGGCCGACCTGGCCCGCGTGCCGGCCACGATGTTCCCGGCCCTGTTGAAGACCGCCACCCTCGGCTACGACGGCAAGGGGCAGCTGACGGTGGCCTGCGCGGCCGACCTCCCTGCCGCCTGGGCCGCCTTGCGGCACACGGCCTGCGTGCTCGAGCAGCGCCTGCCGCTGCAACATGAGCTGAGCGTGATCGTGGCCCGGGGGCGCGACGGCCAGAGCGTGCACCTGCCGGTGCAGCAGAACCTGCACCGTGACGGCATCCTCGCCGCCACGCAGGTGCCCGCGCCAGACCTGGCCCCGGCACTGGTGGACGAAGCACTGGCCTGTGCGCACCGCCTGGCCGATGCGCTCGGCTACGTCGGGGTGCTGTGTGTCGAGTTCTTCTCGTTGACCGACGGCCGCCTGGTGGCCAACGAGATGGCGCCGCGCCCACACAACTCGGGCCACTACAGCATCGATGCCTGCGACCTGTCGCAGTTCGACCTGCAGGTGCGCACGCTCGCGGGCCTGCCGCTGGTGGCGCCGCGCCTGCACTCCCCGGCGGTCATGCTCAACCTGTTGGGCGACCTGTGGTTCCCGCAGGGCCCGGACCAGCCCGCCCGCACGCCCGACTGGGCCGCGGTGCTGGCTTTGCCCGGCGCGCAGCTGCACCTGTACGGCAAGGCCGACGCGCGGCCTGGCCGCAAGATGGGCCACCTGACGATCACCGCGGCCGACGCGGCCGGCGCGCGGCATACCGCGCTGCAAGCCTGCGCGTTGCTGGGCTTGCCAGCCTTCTGAACGTCATGCCCGTGCACCCTGGTGACGACCCGGCCGCGCTGGCCAACGCCGCGCAGGCGCTGTGCGACGGTGCGTTGGTCGCCTTTCCCACCGAGACCGTGTACGGCCTGGGGGCCCGGGCCGACGACGATGCGGCGGTGGCCGGCATCTTCGCCGCCAAGGGACGGCCGAAGGACCACCCGCTGATCGTGCACGTGGTCGATGCGGGCGCCGCCGAGCACTTCAGCGCGCAGATCGGCGCTGCTGCGCGCCGCCTGATGGCGGCTTTCTGGCCGGGGCCGCTCACGCTGATCGTGCCCCGCCGCGCCGGTGTGGCCGCCGGCGCGGCGGGCGGCCAGCACAGCATCGGCCTGCGCTGTCCTGCGCACCCGGTGGCGCAAGCACTGCTTGCACGGGCTGCAGCGTTGCATGTGCACGGTGTCGCTGCGCCCAGTGCCAACCGCTTCGGCCGTGTCAGCCCGACCCGCGCTGAACATGTCGTGGACGAGTTCGGGCCGAGCCTGCGGGTGCTGGACGGTGGGTCCTGCGCGGTTGGCATCGAGTCCACCATCGTCGATTGCACAGCCGAGCCGCCCGCGCTGCTGCGGCCGGGCGGTGTGCCGCGCGCGGCCATCGAGGCCGTGCTCGGCCAGCCGCTGGCCGCGCCCGGCGCGCACAGCCCCCGCGCCTCGGGCACGTTGGCCTCGCACTACGCGCCGTCTGCCCGGGTGCAGCTGATGAACGCCGCCGGCCTGCACGCCGCGCTGCAACAGACCCCGCCCGCGGCCCTGGCGGCCGTGGCGGTATATTCCCGCCAGGCAGACATCCCGTCTGGCCTGGCCGCGCATCGGCGCATGCCGGACGACGCCGCCGCGGCTGCGCACGACCTGTTTGCCGTCCTGCGCGAGCTGGATGCAAGCGGTGCCACCCAGATCTGGGTGGAGCGCCCCCCGGCAGAGCCCGCATGGGATGGCGTGAACGACCGATTGCGCCGCGCTGCCGCGGCGTGATCACCACAGCCCGGGCCCTGGCCCGGTGGCGGAGAGACAATGAACTTCCCTGGATTTCTGGCGCGGCGCGGCCGACCAGCCCTGCTGGCCGCTGCGGCCGCCCTGCTGGTGGCCTGCGGTGGGGGCACCTCGCAGGTCGAGACCTTCACCGCGGCCCATGTCGTGGCCTTTGGTGACGAGCTGAGTGCGCTCACCACCGATGGTCGCCGCTACGGTGTCAATTCACTCACCGAGGCGGGCGCGATCGATTGTGTGTCGCAGCCCATCTGGGTGCAGGCGGTCGCCGCGGTCTATGGCCATGTGTTTGCCGCCTGCAACCCGAACAACGTGGTCGATCCCAAGGCCATCATGCGCGCCGCGGTGAACGCCCGCGTGGCCGACCTGCAGCTCCAGATCGACACCCACCTGGCGGCCGGCGGTTTCGGTCAGGGCGCTTTGGCCACCGTGCTGGTGGGCATGCACGATGTGCTGGACCTGTACGGCCAGTTCCCCACCCTCAGCCGTACCGAACTGCTGGCGCAGGCCCGGGTCCAGGGGGGGCTGGCGGGCCGGCAGGTCAACCGCCTGGTGGACCTGGACGTGCGCGTGCTGATCGCCACTGTGCCCGACCAGGGCCTGACGCCTTACGCCATCGCCCAGAAGGCCGCCAACACCGACCTTGACCGCGCTGCACTGCTGAGCGACCTGACCACCGAGTTCAATGCCGGCCTGCGCACCACCATCCTGAACGACGGCCGGTTTGTCGGCCTGGTGCTGGCCGACGAGATGGTGCAGGCCATGAAGGTCTCGCCCAGCAGTTTCGGCCTGGCCAACGTCACCGGCGAAGCCTGCCTGGAGACCGCACCGGTGCCCGACTGCACCACGCTGACGCTGAACACCGGTGCCGACACCGCCAGCTGGCTCTGGGCCGACGACCTGCGTCTGGCCTACGGCGGCCAGAGCCGCCTGGGCACGCTGGCCGCCACGCGGGCGCGCGACAACCCGTTCTGATCAGCGGGCCTGCCGGCGCCGGCGGGCGCCGCAGTCCACCACCAGCTTGGTCACCAGGATGGTGGCGGCCAGCAGCAACGTGAAGGCGTTGGCGATGATGATGGGCCACTCGCCCAGCCGCCAGCCGTACCACAGCCACAGCGCCACGCCAAAGGTGAAGGCGCTGTACATGCCCAGCGAGATGCCCGAGACATCGCGGGTGCGCAGCGTCAGCAGCGCCTGCGGCAAAAACGAAGCGGTTGTGCAGGTGGCGGCGGCATAGCCCAGCCATTGCGTGGGCAGCCAATCGGGCGTCATGGTCGGCAAGTCCTGAGGGGTCAGCGGGCCGGTGCGTCGGCCAGCGCCCAGCGCACCAGCGCGTCCAGGGCCGGCCGGGCGGCGCCGGCTTGGGGGTGGTGGACGATGGCGACCAGCACATAACGCCGGCCGCTGTCGGAGAGCAGAACACCGGCGATGCCTGCGACATCGCGCAAGGAGCCGGTTTTCAGGTGTGCCCGCCCGGCCGGAATCTGCGCCCGGCGCAGCGTGCCGTCGGTGGCCGACACCGGCAGCGAGGCCAGCAATTCGGGCATCAGCGGGCTGCCCCAGGCCTGCTGCAGCAGCCGGGCCAGCAGGGCCGGTGGCAAGCGGGCCTCGCGCGACAGGCCGGCGCCGTTGTCCAGCACCACCTCGGCGGTCGCACCAGCGCCGACCCGGGCGTCCAGCCAGGTGCGCAGCGTGCTGCGCGCGTTGTCCCAGGTGACGGGCGCGTTGCCGCTGTGCAGCGCCAGGCTCAGGAAGAGCTGCTGCGCCATCACGTTGTTGCTGAACTTGTTGATGTCGCGCACCACCTCGGCCAGCGTCGGCGACAGCCACTCGAAGCTGGGTGCCCGGTCGGCGGGCGCCGCACCGTCGCGCACGCGGCCGCCCAGCTGGCCGCCCATCTCGTGCCACAGGCCTTCGATCAGCCGCGCGTTGTAGCTGCGCGGCGCCGGATCGGCCACGGGCCAGTTCAGCTCGCCGCAGGCCACCGGGTACCCGCCGGCAAAACGCGCGCCGGCTTCGGGTGCGAAGGTGGCCTTCAGGCCCGCGCGCCAATCGCTGCATGGGCCGGGCAGGGCCGGCACAGTGCGGTCGGACTCGGCGCCGGCCAGAGGGGGTGACTGGGTCACACGCACCCGGCCACCGGCGGCGTCGGGCACGAACCCATAGGTCACGCTCCTGAAGTTCAGCAGCAGTGCGTCGGGGCGTACGTTGTAGGGCCGCAGCGGCTCGCCATCGAACTCGCCTGGGTCGGTCTCGGGCAGTGCAAAGGCGCTGCGGTCCAGCACCACGTCGCCGCGGATCTCGCGCACACCCATCTGCTGTACCCGCCGCAGCAGCAGCCAAAGCCGCTCCAGCACCAGGGTGGGGTCGCCGCTGCCACGCAGCACCAGGTCGCCGTGCAACACACCATCGCGCACCTCGCCCAGCAGCCACACCGGCGTGCGCCAGGTCCAGGCTGGGCCCAGCCTGTCAAGCGCCGCATAAGTGGTCACCAACTTCGACAGAGAGGCCGGGTTGACAGGACGTTGTTCCTGCCAGGCCAGCAGGCTGCGGCCGGTGCCGGCTTCTTCCAGCACCACGCTCAGGGCTTCTTCCGGCAGTTTGGCGCGTTGCAGCGCCTGCAGCACCTCGGGCGGCAGGCGGGGCTGGGCGCCGGCCAGGCCAGGCAGCCCGGACAACAGCAGGCCCAGCGCTCCCAGGAACCGGCACATCGACATGGCCAGAATGATCGCACGGCTAAACTTGACCGGATGTCTTCCGCGCCCCCCCGCAGCCCCGCCTTGCTGGCCTTCGACACCTCCACCGAGCAGCTGTTGATCGCGGCCACTGGGCCGGCGGGGGACGTCACCTGGGCCGGACCGGGGGGTGCCGTGGCCTCGGCGCAGCTGGTGCCGCGTCTGACGGCCGTGCTGGCGCAGGCCGGGCTGGCCCTGGCCGATCTGGACGCCATCGCCTTTGGTGCCGGCCCGGGGGCCTTCACGGGGCTGCGCACCGCCTGTGCGGTGGCCCAGGGCCTGGCCTTCGGGCTGGCCAAACCCGTGCTGCCGCTGGACAGCCTGCAGCGCCTGGCCGAGGGCAGCCCCTGGCGCGATGGCCCGGTCTGGGTGGCCATGGACGCACGCATGGACGAGGTCTATGCCGCCGAGTACCAGCCCGTGGCCGAGGGCTGGCGCGTGCTGCGCGCCCCGGCGCTGTACACCCTGGCGGCACTGGCCGGGCTGTGGACGGCCGCGCCGCCCCGCGCCGTGGCGGGCAGCGCCGTGGCCGCCTTCCGCGAGCGACTGCCCTGGCGGGATGCCGACCTGCTGTCCACGGAGACCGCCCCCGCGGCTGCCCTTCTGCGTGTGGCGAGCCAGGCCTGGGCCGCTGGCCTGGCGCTGCCGGCCGAGCAGGCGCTGCCGCTGTACCTGCGCGACAAGGTGGCCCAGACCACGGCCGAGCGGCAGGCCCGAGCCCAGGCCCTGGCGGTCCAGGCGGCGGCGTGAGTGCCTTGTGGCGCGAAGGCCGGCAGCCGGAGCCGGTGCACCGGCCGATGGCCGTGACCGACCTCGACGCGGTGATGCCGGTCGAGGCGGTCTGCTACAGCCACCCCTGGACACGCGGCAATTTCATCGATTCCATCGCGGCTGGCTACCGCTGCACCCTGCGCCTGGCGCCGGACGACGCCTTGCTGGCCTATGCCGTGGCCATGCCGGCGGTGGATGAGATGCACCTGCTCAACCTCACCGTGAGCCCCGAACACCAGGGCCAGGGCCATGCCCGGGCCTTGATGCACGAGCTCGTCGGCCATTGCCGTGCCCGGGGCCTGCAGTCGCTGTGGCTGGAGGTGCGGCCCAGCAACCAGCGGGCGCGGGGCCTGTACACACGCCTGGGTTTCCTGGAGGCCGGCCTGCGCAAGGGCTACTACCCGGACGGGCCCCACCGGCGCGAGGACGCGCTGGTCATGAGCCTGCCGCTGACCCCTCAGGAGCCGACACATGGGCTGGACTGAACGCCAGCACGGCATGCTGCAGGCCATGGGCTTGCGTGTGTGGTCGCCCCCGGAGCTGCCTGCGGTGACCACGCTGGAGCCGGCTGCGCAGCCGGTGCCAGTGCCGGTGCCGGTGCCGGTGCCGGTGCCGACGCGGGTGCCGACGCGGGTGCCGACGCCTGTGCCCGCGGTTGCAGTGTCTGTTGCAGCGTCCGTTGACGAGCCCGTTGCCGAGCCCGTCACCACGCCGCCTGCCGTGGTTTCATTGGATCTCGATTGGCCGGCGCTGCAAGCCGCCGTGGCCGGCTGCCGGGCCTGCGGCCTGTGTGAATCGCGCCGGCAAACGGTGTTCGGCGTCGGCGCGCAGCGGGCCCACTGGATGGTCATCGGCGAAGCGCCGGGCGAGCAGGAGGACCGTCAGGGCGAGCCCTTCGTCGGCCCCGCCGGCCAGCTGCTGGACCGCATGCTGGCGGCCCTGGGCCTCTCACGCGACGCCGAGAGTGACGATCCCGCGCAGCAGGTCTACATCGCCAACACGCTGAAATGCCGGCCGCCGAACAACCGCAACCCGGCGCCGGAAGAAATGGCGCG
Organism: Rubrivivax sp.; assembly: GCA_018780805.1. GTDB lineage: Bacteria > Pseudomonadota > Gammaproteobacteria > Burkholderiales > Burkholderiaceae_C > Rubrivivax. The sequence goes on from JADMJD010000018.1 coordinate 71,526, forward strand.
CTGCGAGCCCTTCCTGGTGCGGCAGATTCAGCTGCTGCAGCCCCGCATCATCCTGGCCATGGGCCGGTTTGCCGTGCAGGCGCTGCTGCAAAGCAACGAGGCCATCGGCCGCCTGCGCGGACGGGTGCACCAGTACCAGGGCGTGCCGCTGATCGTCACCTACCACCCGGCCTACCTGCTGCGCAACCTGCCGGACAAGGCCAAGGCCTGGGACGACCTGTGCCTGGCCGCCGCGACGGCCGAACAGGCGCGCCGCTGATCAGGCCTTCGGCGCCTTTTTCGGCCGGCTCCAGCCGCTGATCGCCGCCTGTTTGCCGCGCCCCACGGCCAGCTGGCCGGGCGCCACGTCCTTGGTGATGGTCGAGCCGCCGCCGATGGTGGCGCCGGCGCCGATGGTCAGCGGCGCGATCAACACGCAGTTGCTGCCCACGTGCACATCGGCCTCGATCACGGTGCGGTGTTTGTTCGCGCCGTCGTAGTTGGCGGTGATGCTGCCCGCGCCGAAGTTGACCCGTTCGCCGACGGTGGTGTCGCCCAGGTAGGCCAGGTGGTTGGCCTTGGCGCCATCGGCCAGCGTCGAATTTTTCACCTCGACGAAGTTGCCGATGTGCACCTCGGCCCCCAGCACCGCACCCGGCCGCAGCCGCGCAAACGGGCCGATCAGCGCACCGGCGCCCACCTGCGCGCCGTCGATGTGCGTAAAGGGGTGGACCACGGCGCCCGCGGCGATCACCGCGTCCCGCAGCACGCAGTGCGCGCCGATGTGCGCGCCCTCGCCGATCTGCACGGCCCCTTCGAAGATGCAGCCGATGTCGATCTCGACATCGCTGCCGCACTGCAGCGTGCCCCGCTGGTCAAAACGCGCCGGGTCGGCCAGGCGCACGCCGGCGTCCATCAGCGCCTCGGCCTGGCGGCGCTGGAAGCGGCGTTCCAGGTCGGCCAGCTGCAGCGGGCTGTTCACGCCCAGCACCTCGGTCTCGTCGGGCGCGGCACAGGCCACCACGGGCACACCTTCGGCCACCGCCAGCGCGACGATGTCGGTCAGGTAGTACTCACGCTGTGCATTGTCGTTTTTCAGCGCCTGCACCCAGCGCTTCAGCGCCGCCGTCGGGGCCGCCATCAGGCCGGTGTAGACCTCGTGGATGTGGCGCTGTTCCGGTGTGGCGTCCTTGTGTTCGACGATGCCTTGCACCGCGTCGCCGTTGCGCAGGATGCGGCCGTAGCCGGTGGCGTCGGCCAGGTCCACCGTCAGCAACGCCAGGCGTTCACCCGCGCAGGCCTGGAGCAACGCGGCCATCGTGGCGGTGCGGGTCAGCGGCACGTCGCCGTTCAGGATCAGCGTGGTGGCGTGCGCATCGACCAGCGCCGGCACCGCCTGCAGCACCGCGTGGCCGGTGCCCAGCTGCGGCTGCTGCAGCACGCAGGTGGCGGCAGGGCCCACCGCAGCCGCCACCGCCTCAGCGCCATGGCCGACGATGACGACGGTGTGTTTGTCCCCCAGCCCGGCTGCGGCATCCAGGACATGCTGCAATAAGCTGCGCCCGCCCACCCGGTGCAAGACCTTCGGCAGGGCGGATTTCATGCGGGTGCCCTTGCCGGCGGCCATGATGATCACGTTCACTGCCATGCGACGTTCGCTTTCGCTCAAAACCTGGATTATCGGCCTCGTGGCGCTGGCCCTGAGTGCCTGCAGCGCCGTGCGCCTGGGCTACGACAACGGCCCCTCGCTCGCGCTGTGGTGGCTGGACGGTTACCTGGACCTGGACCGTGCACAGGAAGCCCGAGCCAAACCGGCGCTGCAGGACTGGTTCGACTGGCACCGCGGCACCCAGCTGCCCGACTACGCTCGGCTGCTGGCCACCTGGCAGGCGCGCAGCGCCGGGTCGGTCACGGGTGAAGAGATCTGTGGCTGGTCCGACCAGGTGCGCGACAAGCTGCAGGCGGCGGTGGAGCGTGCCCTGCCGGCCGTCGCGCAGCTGCTGCCGCAGGTCGGTGCGGCGCAGTGGCAGTTCCTGGAAAAGCGCTTTGCCGAGCGTGCGGCCGAGCTGCGTGCGGAACACGCCCAGGCGCGCCCCGAAGAGCGACAGGCCGCTGCGCTGGACCGCGCCGTGGACCGCAGCGAGCAGTTCTACGGCCGGCTCAGCGCGGCGCAGAAAAAACTGCTGGCCGACAGCATCGCCAGCACGCCGATGGCCTCCGAAGAGTGGATTGGCGAGCGCGAAACCCGGCAGCGCGAACTGGTGCAAGCCCTGCGCCGCGCGCACCAGGAGCCCGACCCGGCACGCCGCCTGGCGGCGCTGCGCAGCACGGCCCAGACCTACCTGCGGCCGGCCGACGGCGCCTACGGCGAGCGCCAGGCACGCTGGCAGGCGCACAGCTGTGCCTTGTCGGCCCGGCTGCACAACAGCACCACGCCGGCGCAACGTGAGCACCTGCGCGAGCGGCTGGCCGCCTGGCAGGAGGATGTGCAGGCCCTGGCAGCCGCTGCCTCGCCCTGATGTCGCGCGGCCGGCTCGGTCAGGGCAGCGCCACCGTCACCGGCCGCGGGTTGGGCCCGGTCTTCGGGAAGTCGATAAGCGCGGCGCTGAACATCGCCTGCAGCAGGCTGTCGCTGCCCATGCTGGCCCCTTCGTTGGCCACACGTGCTTCGTAGAGCGGTTTGCCAGTGGCGGCGTCGCGCAGCAGCAGCGCCACCTGGCGTTCGTAGCGGCGCGACTCGAAGCGCGGGTCCAGCACCCACACCGGTCCCACCCAGGGGCGGCGGACCAGGCCATGGCCGCCCCGCCACCACAGTGGGTCGGCCCAGATGTCGGGGGCGGTGGCCGTGGTGCGGGCGGCCACCTGCACCAGCACGTCGGGTGTGGCGCCCGGTTCGGCGGGGCTGAAGCCGGCGCGCGCCAGCGCGGGGCGGGCCATCTGCTCCAGGCGCTCGGTTTCTTCCAGCCGGTCCTGCTGCGAGGGCAGACGATCGAAGGCGTAACGTGCCGGGGCGCGGCCGGCCGGCCATTCGCCCCAGGTGGACAGGTCGCCCTGCACCGTGTTCAGGCCGGTGCAGCCGGCGAGCAGTGCCGCGGTGGCGGCCAGGGTGCAGAGCAGGGTGCGTCTCACGGGGTCTCCTCGCGCGCCAGCCACTGCATCGGCACCGGGGTCGCCGGATCGGCCGGTGGCGTGGGCGTGGCACAGGGTTCGTCGTCGGGGTCGAAGGCGCGGTCGCCCATCGGGTCGGGCACGCCGGTGGCCTGGATGGTCTCGAAGGGGAAGAGTTTCCGGTCCGCCAGGTGCGAGGGCACCACCATGGTCATCGCGCGGAACATGTTGTCGGTGCGGCCGGGGTACTGGCGTTCCCATTCGCGCACCATCTTGCGCACCTGCACCCGCTGCAGGTTCTCCTGGCTGCCGCAGAGTGTGCAGGGGATGATGGGGAAATCGCGGTGCGCGGCCCAGCGTTCGATGTCGGTTTCGGCCACGTAGGCCAGCGGCCGGATGATGACGTTTTTGCCGTCGTCGCTGACCAGCTTGGGCGGCATGCTCTTCATGCGGCCACCGAAGAACATGCTCATCATCAGCGTGATGACGATGTCGTCGCGGTGGTGGCCGAGCGCGATCTTGGTCGCCCCCAGTTCCCCGGCCACACGGTACAGGATGCCGCGCCGCAGCCGCGAACACAGGCTGCACATGGTCTGCCCGGCAGGCACCAGCTTCTTGACGATGCTGTAGGTGTCCTGGTTCTCGATGTGGAAGTCCACGCCGCGGCCACGCAGGTAGGCCGGCAGCACTTCTTCCGGGAAATCGGGCTGTTTCTGGTCCAGGTTGACGGCGATGATGGAAAAGTCCACCGGCGCGCGTTCGCGCAGCGACAGCAGGATGTCCAGCATCGTGTAGCTGTCCTTGCCACCCGACAGGCAGACCATCACCTTGTCGCCCGGTTCGATCATGTTGTAGTCCACGATCGCCTGGCCCACCTGGCGGTGCAGCTTCTTGCCGAGTTTGTTGGCCTCGAAGATGGCCTTGCGCGGGTCGGGGCGGCGCTCGGTGGTATCTGCGGTATCTGCGGTATCTGCGGTTTCGGTGTTCATCACAGTCCTTCCTTGAGGCCGAAGACCTCCACGCCCACGGCGTCGCAGTCTGGGTAGACATCGGGTTTCTCAGTGGACACCCGCGCAGCACGCACGCGCGGGTGGCTCAGCATCACCTTCAGCACGTCGTCGGCCAGCGTCTCCTGCAGGTGCACATGGCCCTTGGACACCCGCTCGCCAATGCTGCGGCGGATGAAGTCGTAGTCCAGCACCTCGTCCAGCGTGTCCTGCGTGGGCGTGGACAGCGCCAGCGGCACGAACAGGTCGACGTTGATCAGCACGCGCTGCTCGCCCTTCTTCTCGAAGTCGTGCACACCGATGTTGATCCAGACCTCGTAGTCGCGCAAAAAGAGGCGCCGGCAGTCCATCAGGCGCGGGTGTTGCAACAGGGTCTGCATGAGGTTCAGTCTTTCTTCGCGAGGAACAGCACGTCGCGCGGCTGGGCCTGCAGGTGCTGGCCGCCATCGACCAGCAAGGTGGTGCCGGTGATCGCCGGCGATTGCAGCAGGAACAACACCGCGCGGGCGATGTCCTCCGGCGTGGAGGAGCGTTGCAGCGGCGTCAGCTTGTGCGCGCGTTCGAATTCGGCTGCGTCCATCGGTCCGGACAGCAGCGTGACCCCCGGTGCCACGCCACACACGCGTGTGCTGGGCGCCAGCGCCTGGGCCAGCAGCGTGGTGGCCGCATCCAGCGCAGCCTTGGAGAGTGTGTACGACAGGTAGTCGGGGTTCGGGTTCCAGAGTTTCTGGTCGAGCAGGTTCACCACCACGCCACCGCCGGCCGCGTGCAGTGCACGCGCCAGCACGATGGCGGGTGCGGTGTTGGCGCGCCAGTGGCGGTCCATCGCGGCGTAGCTGAAATCGGCCACCTGGTCGTACTCGAACAAGGAGGCGTTGTTCACCACCGCGTCCACGTGGCCGAAGTGTTCCACCACCGCCGGCAGCAAGGCGCTGCAGGCGGCTTCGTCGGCCAGGTCGGCGCCGAAGGTTTCAGCCCTTGCGCCCAAGGCCCGTGCCTCTTGTGCGGTGGTGGCCGCCGCGTCGGCCGAGCCGCGGTAGTGCACCGCGATGTCCCAACCCTGGGCCGCCAGGTGCAGGGCGATGGCGCGACCCAGGCGCTGGGCGCTGCCGGTGACAAGGACCACGGGGCGCATGAGGGGGATACCGGCTTTCTACAATGCCGCCGCGATGCACGACGAACCCGCCAGTTTAACGAGCCTGCTGCAGCAGCGGCTGCACCGGGCCCTGGCCGCCGACGGCGGCTGGTGGCCTTTTGACCGCTTCATGGCGGCTGCACTCTACGAGCCCGGGCTCGGCTATTACAGCCGCAGCGACCGCATGTTCGGCGGGATGCCCGAATCGGGCAGCGACTTCGTCACCGCGCCCGAGCTGTCACCGCTGTTCGGCGCCACGCTGGCCAGCGCACTGGCGCAGGCGCTGGACCAGACCGGCACCGACGAGCTCTGGGAGTTCGGTGCCGGCTCCGGTGCCCTGGCCGAACAGCTCCTGCGCGCACTGGGGGACCGGGTGCGCCGCTACCGCATCGTCGACCTGTCCGGTGCGCTGCGTGCGCGCCAGCAGGCGCGGCTGGCGCCCTGGGGTGACCGCGTCGAATGGTTGTCGGCCCTGCCCGCCACGCTGCAGGGCGTGGTGGTGGGCAACGAGGTGCTGGACGCGATGCCGGTGAAGCTGCTGCACTTCGACGGTGCGCAGTGGTTCGAGCGCGGTGTGGGCAGCGACGGCCAGCGCTTCGGCTGGATCGACCGGCCGACCCCGCTGCGCCCGCCCGGCCCGCAGCAGGCCGTGCCGGGCACCGTGACCGAGGTCCACCCGCAGGCCGAGGCCTTTGTGCGCACGTTGGCCGTCACGCTGACCCGCGGCGCCCTCTTCCTGATCGACTACGGTTTCCCCGAGGCCGAGTTCTACCTGCCGCAACGCCACGGCGGCACGCTGATGTGCCACCGCGCGCACCGCGCCGATACCGACCCGCTGGCCGATGTCGGCGACAAGGACATCACCGCGCACGTCAACTTCAGCGGCATCGCCCTCGCTGGCCAGGACGCCGGCTTGCAGGTGCTGGGTTACACCTCGCAGGCGCGCTTCCTGCTGAACGCCGGCCTGATGAGCCACCTGGCCACGGCCGACCTGCCCACCCGCAGCGCCGCGCAGAAGCTGGTGAACGAACACGAGATGGGCGAGCTCTTCAAGGTCATCGGCTTCGTCAAAGGCCCGTGGTTCGACGCGCTGGGGTTCACACAGGGCGACCGCAGCCACCGCCTGTAGCGCGGGCGGCAGCCGCTGCCCACCGGGTTCTGGGGGATGGGTCGATGGCATGCTTCATGCCAGCATCCGCGCTCCTTGTCCTCGGAGTGCCCCATGGCCTTCTTTGCTTCTCGTTGGATGCTGGCCAGTGTGCTGGCCGCCTGTGCTGCCGGCGGTGCCGCTGCGCAACGGGCCGAACTGTCGGCCGACCGCATCGGTTACCGCTGGTCGTCGCCCGCGCAGGCCGCGCCCGCCCGTGCTGGCGTGCTGGCCTCGCACCTGGTGCGCCAGGCCGGCGCGCAGTGGCTGCGGCTGCGTTTTGACGCGGTCGAGCTGGCGCCGGGCTCGGTGCTGCGGCTCACCTCGCTGCAGGACGGTGCCCAGCAGCACCTGAACGCCACCACCGCCGCGCAGTGGCAGAACACCTCGGCCTACTTCAACGGCCCGGCGGTGCGCGTGGAACTGCTGGCCGCCGAAGGCAGCGTGGGCAACCGCGTGGGCATTGCGCAGGTCATCGCCGGCCGTACCGATGTGGGCACCGAAAGCCAGTGCGGTGCGGTGGACGACCGCGTGGCGTCGAGCGCCGACAACCGGGGCCGCCTGCTCAACGTGGGCTGCACCGCCAACCTGACGGCCGATGGTTGTTTCATCACCGCCGGCCACTGCATGGCCTCGCCGGGTGACGTCGACGTGGTCGAGTTCAACGTGCCGCTGTCCAATGCCAACGGCAGCCTGGTGCACCCGCCGCCCGCCGACCAGTACGTGCCCACCAACGTGCAGCAGTCTGCCAACGGCGGCATCGGCAACGACTGGGGCGTGTTCACGGTCTTTGCCAACACCGAAACCGGCCTCACGCCGCTGCAGGCCCAGGGCCCGGGGCTGGAGTTCTCGACCGTCACGCCCAAGCGCAAGAACCCGGTGGAGATCACCGGCTACGGCGTGGACAGCGGCAGCGCCAACCAGACGCAGCAGGTCAGCACCGGCCCGGTGACGCAGGCCAGCGCCTCGACATCGACACTGAAGTACCGCGCCGACACCGAAGGCGGCAACAGCGGCTCGGCGGTGCTGGTGGGCGGTCTGGTCGTGGCCATCCACACCAATGGCGGCTGCCGCACCAACAACCGCGGCGCCAACAGCGGCACGCTGATCAGCAACGCGGCCTTCCAGACCGCCTACGCCGCTGTCTGCGGCGCGCCGGTCTTCCGCTGACCGGTACGACTCTGCCCGCATGCGCTGGTTGCTGGTCTTCCTGCTGGCCTTCCTGGTCTTCAACGGCCTGAAGGCCTGGCTGCAGCGCATCGGGCTGGGCCGCCTGCCCGGTGATTTCACGCTCCGGCTCTTCGGCCGCGAGCTCTACATCCCGCTGGCCAGCAGCCTGGTGCTCAGCCTGCTGGCGATGGCCATCGGGGCTTTCTTTTAGGCCAGGCCACCCGCCGGGCCGCCCCAAGGGTGGCCTGCGCCCCCTCGGGGGGCAGCGAACGCACTGAGCGTGGGGGCCCTATGTCAGGATTCGATGTCCCAGTGGTGCTCGCACTGCCGGCAGCCGACGTTCACCAGCCGGCCATCGGTGCTGGCCTGCAGCAGCTTGAACCGCGCGTAGGTGCCGCAGGCCGGGCAACTGGCCTGGTTGGCCACGGCCTCGGCGTGTGACAGCAGGTACAGGTATCGCCGCAGCGACCACAGCCCGGCGCCGGCACACAGCAGTGTGGTGAGCAGGTCGGTCACCTTGTCGGCCAGCGTGCGGGCACTGGAAGCCGCCTCCAGCGAGCCCAGGATGCCCAGCGTGCAGAACAGCAGCAGCACCATGTGGCCATGGCTCTGCAGCAGTTCCCGCTCGTACCACTTGCGGAAACCATGCTGGCGGATGCCGTCGGCGAGGCGCATGCCGCAGATGCTGACACATCCGCCGGCTTTCATTCGGTTACGCTTGACGGCAGTGTGGCTTGGGGGCGTCGATGGACGGGATCTGGTACCTGGAGCGTGTGTCAGCGGACGGTTCCACCGCCCGGCATGACCTGCTGGACTGGCCGTTCCATGTGGGCCGTGACGCGGCCGGCAACACCCTGGTGGTGGTCGACATGGGCCTCAGCCGTCGCCACGCCCAGCTGGCGCAGGACCCGGCGGGCCGGCTCTGGCTGACCGACCTGGACAGCACCAACGGCAGCTTTGTCAACCGCGAGCGGGTCAAGGGCGCCGCGTTGCTGAAGGAACACGACGTGCTGCACTTTGCACAGGCCGAGTACCGGCTGCGCTGGCGGCCGGACACCGCCTTGTTCGAGGCCCCGGCCGAGCCCGACAAGACCCGCCTGGTGCAGCGTGACCTGAGCGCCAACTTCGCGCCGCAGGAGCCGCAGTTCCTGGAGCTGCTGGCCGGCCGCGGGCTGTCGGGGGCGATCCAGCCCATCGTGCAGGCCCAGGGCGGTGCGCTGTTTGCCTACGAACTGCTGGGGCGGGGGGAGCACCCCGAGCTGCCGCGTTCACCGATGCAGCTGTTCAGCCTGGCGGCGGTGCTGAAGCGCGAAGCCGAGTTGAGCCAGGCCTTCCGCGACCTGGGCATTGAGCGTGTGGCGGCGGGCCTTCCGGGCACAACGCTGTTTGTCAACACACACCCCAAGGAGACCTTTGAGCCGGCCTTCGTGGACGCGCTGGTGCGCTTGCGCGACGAGCGTGCCGCCGTGGAACTGGTGGTCGAGGTGCACGAAACCGCGGTGGTCGATGTGACCCGCTTGCGTGAACTGGCAGCGCGTCTGAAGGACCTGGGCATGCGCTTCGCCTACGACGACTTTGGTGCCGGCGAATCGCGGCTGGTCGAGCTGGGCGAAGTGCCGCCGCACTTCGTCAAGTTCGACATGGGGCTGATCCGCGACATCGACCGGGCCTCGCCCAACAAACAGAAGGTGGTGCACGACATGGTGCGCCTGGTGCACGACCTGGGCGCGGTGGCGTTGGCCGAAGGCGTGGAAACCGAGGCCGAAGCGGTGGTCTGCCGGCAGATGGGCTTCGACCTGATCCAGGGTTACCTGACGGGCAAACCGGGGCCCTTGCCACCTTCAAGCGCAGCCTGAAGCGCCGCTGCCACGGCCGCCACGCGCGCGGCCAGGATGGCCGCACCCACCGCCGGGCCGGGCGGCTGGCCTGCCGCCACGGCCGCGGTGTCCATCGCGCGCGCTGCGGCCAGCGCCAGCGGCAGCCGCTGCTGATGGGTCGCACCACACACTTGCAGCAGTTCGGCAAAACGCTCTGGCCGGCGCAGCGCATCGCAGCGCATCAGCAGCGCCACCAGGGCGTCTGCGTCCAGCCTGTCGCCGGCCCGCACCTGCGGCGCGGTCTGCAGCGCCAGCTCGGCCAGTTCGCGGCAGGCGCTGGGCACCCGCAGCCGGTCCGCCAACGCGCGGGCGGCGGCCGGCACCAGGCCCTGGGCCAGCAGCAGGCCGGCCCAGCGCACGGTGAGCGGGCCGTCGGCGGGCGGCAACACCGGGCGCTGGTTCAGTTCGGGCAGCAGGCGCCGCAGCGCGCCGCAGCCGTCCAGCACCTCGAACATGCGTGCCGGTCGGGCCTCCATCAATCCGCGGGACAGCTCCTGCCACACACGCTCGGGCACCAGCGCGTCCACCTCGCCGCTGGCCACCATCTGCGCCAGCAAGGCCTCGGTCTCGGGGGCCACCGTGAAGTCGTCGAAACGCGCCGCCAGCCGCGCCAGGCGCAGCAGACGAACCGGGTCTTCCACGAAGGCCGGGGACACATGGCGCAGCACCCGTGCGTCCAGATCGCGTTGGCCGCCGCAAGGGTCGATCAGCGTGCCGTCGGCCTCGCGTGCCATGGCGTTGATCGTGAGGTCACGGCGCGCCAGGTCCTGTTCCAGTGTCACGTCGGGCGCGGCCTGGAACACGAAGCCGTGGTAACCCGGCGCGCTCTTGCGTTCGGTGCGGGCCAGGGCGTATTCCTCACCCGTTTGCGGGTGCAGGAACACCGGGAAGTCGCGGCCCACCGGGCGGAAGCCGGCGTCCAGCATCTGCTGCGGCGTGGCGCCCACGACCACCCAGTCGCGGTCGCCGGGCGGGCGGCCCAGCAGCGCATCACGCACCGCACCGCCGACCTCAAAGACGATCACGGGGCCGGGCGGTAGGGCTCGTCTTCGGCGATGTAATCGCGTTCCAGCAGCGCGTCGGCGATCCAGGCCGCCACGCCGGGGGCGGTGCGCAGGCGCTCGACGTAGGCGCGTGTGGTGTCGCTCATCGGCAGCGCGTAGGTCAGCAGCCGCATCGCCACCGGCGCGAAGAAGGCATCGGCCGCACCAAAGGCGCCGAACAGGAAGGGGCCGCCGCTGGCCTGCAGCGCAGCGGCCCAGAGCTGCTCGATGCGGGCCACGTCGCGCTGCACGGCCGGCTGTTCGGCCCAGACCTTGGCGCCCACCTCGGGCAGATGGGCCTCGATGTTCATCGGGCAGTGGTTGCGCAGCGCGCCGAAGCCGCTGTGCATCTCGGCGCACAGGCTGCGGGCCCGGGCGCGGGCGTTTTTGTCCGCCGGCCAGATGCCGGGATGCAGTTCGCCCAGGGTTTCGACGATGGCCAGCGTGTCCCACACCGCAAAACCGTCGTCCAGCACCAGCACGGGCACCTTGCCCGCCGGGTTGACCTGCGCCACCGCCTGGCGGAAGGGCGAGTTGGCGCTGAAGTCGAAGCGCAGCATCACTTCGTCAAATGGGATGCCCAGGCCACGCATCAGCACCCAGGGGCGCATGGACCAGGACGAGTAGTTCTTGTTGCCGATGATGAGTTTCATGTCAGGTCTCCTGCAGGGCCGCCCCAAAGGAGACCTGCGCCCTCTCGGGGGGCTGCGAACGAAGTGAGCTTGGGGGCCACATCAATCCCTTCTTGCGTGGGCCCGGAAGCCGTCAAAACGCTGGCGGCCGGGGCGCTGGCCCAGGTAGAGCGGGGCCACGGCCTCCAGCGCCGCGGGTGTGATGCCCAGCGCGGCCAGGCCCGGCAGCGTGCCGCTGGCCACATTGGGCACTTTCATCGAATCGAGGTTGTCGGCCGACATCAGCGGCTCGCCGGGCGCCAGCGCCATCAGCCCGGCTTGCAGCCGGCCCAAGGCGTCCGGCAGCGGCAGCACCGGCCGTTCGTGGCCCGACCATCGGCCCGCGAGCCGCATCAGATCGGCCAGCGTGTAGATGCCGGGCCCAGCCGCCTCGACCACCTGGCCGATGCTGCTGCGCTGCTGCAGCGCGGCCAGCACGGCCGCGGCCACGTCTTCCACCCACACCGGCTGGAAGCGCGCCGTGCTGCCGGCCAGCGGCACCACCGGCGCCAGCGCCTGCAGGTGTGCGAAGACGTTGAGGAAACGGTCGTCGGCACCGAAGATCACCGACGGGCGGATCAGCGTCAGGTCCAGGCCCGCGGCCGACAAAGCGGCTTCGCCATCGGTCTTGCTGCGCAGGTAGTTCGACGGCGCTCCGGGGCCCACCCCCAGCGCGCTGATGTGCACCAGCCGCCGCACGCCGGTGGCCGCCATCGCCGCGGCCAGCCGCTGAGGCAGCGCCACGTGCACGCGTTCGAACGCGGCCGGGCGGCCATGCAGGATGGCCACCAGGTTGACCACCGCATCGCAGCCGGCCAGCAGGCGGCGCAACGCCGCTTCATCGTGCACGTCGGCCTGCGCCAGCTCGAGCGTGGGCAGCGGCTGCAGCGCCTGGCCGTGGCGCAACCGGCGCGTGGGCACACGCACCGTCCAGCCGGCGCGCTGCAGGCGTTCACACAGCGAGCGGCCCACAAACCCGGTACCGCCCAGCACCAGCACCCGACCTGGCGCGCTCATGGCAGATCCTTGTTGGGCGCTGCGGCCTGCGGCGGCCGCGGCCCCACGGTGGCACCCAGGCGCGCCTTCAACGAGGTGCCGGGCTCGCCCAGCACCGCCGCGTAGTGCACCGCGTTGGCGAGCACCTTCTTCACGTAATCGCGGGTCTCGTTGAACGGGATGTTCTCGACCCAGGCCGCCGTTTCCAGCACCGGGCCTTCGCGCCAGCGCCGCGGCCGGCCCGGGCCGGCGTTGTAGCCGGCGATGGCCAGTGGCTGCGCGCCGTTGAAATCGTCGGTCAGCAGCTTCAGGTAAGCCGTGCCCAAGCGCAGGTTCACGTCGCGGTCGTTGATCATCGTGGGTTTGTAGTCCAGGCCCAGCTTCTTGGCCGTCCAGCGGGCTGTGGCCGGCATCAGCTGCATCAGCCCGCTGGCACCAACGCCGGAGCGGGCGTCCGTGATGAACCGCGATTCCTGCCGCACCAGGCCGTAGATGGTGGCGGCGTCCAGGCCAGCCGCCTGGGCCTGCGCCGTCACATCGGCGCGGAAGGGTGTGGGGTAACGCTGGCCGAGGTCGATTTCGCTGCGCGTGCGTTCGCTGGTGTTGATGCAGCGGTCCCACACCTCGCGCGCGCAGGCCTGCTGCGCGGCGGCCAGCAGCGCACGGTCGCCCTCCAGGTCGCGCAGCGTGAAGTTCCATTCGCGCACCCCTTCGCTGCGCAGGCCCAGCTCGATCAGCTGCAGCGCACGCTGCAGGCCGGGCGTGGCGCGGGCGGCGTTGCGCTCGGCGTCGCTCACCGGTGCAGGCGCGGGCGGCGGTGCAAAACGCCCGCCCAGGTCTTCCAGCGCCAGCAGGCCGTAGAAGCTGTGGGGCCCGGCCAGCGCCTGCAGCTGGCGTTGGGCTTCGGCGCGGGTGGCGTCGCCCTTTTCACCCTTGGCGGCCGTGGCCTGCAGCGCACGGGCCTTCCAGTACACCCAGGCCGGATCGGCCTGCTCGGCCGGGCGCATGGCCTGCACCTGGCGCAGCAGCAAGGCCCAGTCCGGGCCCCGCTCGGCGCGCAGCGCGGCGCGCGCCCCCCAGACCAGGGTCTCGGCCGGCCAGTCCATGCGGTGTTCGCTGCGCACATGGGCCCAGGCGCGGTTGTAGGCCGCGGCGGCTGTGGGCGCCAGCTTCAGCGCGGCCTGGCGGCCGATGCCGGCCCAGGCGTAGGCCGATTGCGAGGGCACCAGGCGCTCTTCCCACTCGGCGGCCAGGCCGGCAGCGGCCTCGGGGTCGGTGTTGGCCAGGCGCAGCAGCGCGGCCAGCGCGGCTTCGCCGTCCCGCTCCTGCACCGCGCTGCGTGGGTGGCGGGCCAGCCATTGCGCGGGGTTGTCCAGCGCGTCCCGCAGGCGGCGCTCCACCGGTGCGCCCAACATGGCGGCAGCGGCCAGCGCGGCCCTGGGCCGGTTGTTTTCCACCGCCAGCCGCACCACCGGCCACACCTGCTCGGGCCCGAAACGGCCGGCCTCGGCCAGCGTGCGTGCCATCAGCGTGCAGCCGTCGTCGTCGCGGCGCTGGGCCAGCCAGGCGCTGGCGGCGGCCTCGGTCACGTTCTGGCCGTCGAGGTGGCGCACCAGCAGCGCATAACAATCGACCTCGCGGTCGTCGGCCATGCGAAAGCGCGGGTGCTCGCGGCGGAAGTTGTCCCAGTCGCGGCGCTGGCCCAGCACCAGCAGCCAGTCGTTGCGCAGCCGGTCTTCCACGTAGCTGCCGGGCCAGCGGGCGTAGAACGCATCGAGCTCGGGCTGCTGCGCGTCCTTCAGGCGGGTGCCGAGCTCCCAGTAGTCCACCCAGGACGCCAGCGGGTGCTGCTGGCGCAGGGCCTGCTCCCGCAGCGTGGTCAGGCGGTTGCGGTCGTTGCTGCGCAGCGCATCGCGGGCGTCCAGCACGGCCTTGTCGGCGGCGGGCTGGGCCCAGGCGGGTGCGGCCCAGCAGGCGGACAGGGCAAGAAGACAGACAGACAGGACTCGGGACATCACCCGAAATTAGCACAGGGGGGTGTCGGCGTCCTGCACACGCCGGATGGCCGCGCGTGTGACCGCGGCTTCGGCCAGCAGCCAATCGCTGAAGGCCTGCACCTCGGGCTGCTGGCGGCGGGCCGGCCAGTGCACCAGCCAGTAGGCGAAGGGCGAGGTGATGCGGCCGGCGGCACCGAAGGGCTCGACCAGGTCACCACGTTCGATCGCCTCGCCCACCAGGGCCCAGCGCGCCAGCGCCAGCCCCTGGCCCGACAGCGCGGCCTGGATCTGCTGGTAGGTGTAGTTCAGGTAGAGCCAGCCCTGCGGTTCGGTGCCGGCCGGCGCGTGCACCTTCAGCCAGTGGCGCCAGCTCAGGTACTCGGCGCTGGGGCGGTGGTCGTCTTCTTCCAGCAGCGTGTGCCGCACCAGGTCGGCCGGGCTGCGCAGCGGCAGCCGCGCCAGCAGCGCCGGGCTGGCCACAGGCGTGAGCACTTCGTCGAACAGCGGCGTGGCGCTTTCGGGGGCGTCCTTGGGGTGCACGTAGCGCAGCGCGAGGTCGATCTCCGGGTCGTCGGCGTCGGCCAGCCGATCCACGGCCGAGATGCGGATGTCGATGCCGGGGTGCAAAGCCTGGAAGCCGGCCAGCCGCGGGATCAGCCAGAGCGACGCCAACGACGCAAACGTGGTCACCGCCACATGGCGCCGCGCCTGGCTGTGGCGGATCTGGTGCACCGTGCTGTCCAGGCGCTCCAGCAGCGGCACCACGGTGCGCAGCAGCGTGGCGCCGGCCGTGGTGAGCTCCACATGGCGCGTGCCGCGGTGGAACAGCGCGGTGCCCACCTCGGCCTCCAGCGCCTGGATCTGCCGGCTGATGGCGGGCTGGCTCAGGTGCAGCTCCGTGGCCGCGGCGCCGAAGGCCAGGCGCCGGGCCACCGCCTCGAAGGCACGCAAGGGGCCGATGGCCAGCGGGCGGGTGCTTTGTTTCATGCGTTCGGATTATCAATCTCAAGCACCGATCTCATTGGACCTCATGGGGTTGTCTATCGAAAATTGAGCCCATCAAACCCCACCAGGAGCGCGCCATGAGCACCGCAGTCTGCATCACCGAAACGCATGAACCCAGCTGGCAGCTGGCCGCCGGCCAGGTGCAGGCGCTGCCCAGCGCGGCACGCGGGCGCTGGCTGCAGGCCCGCGCCGGGCGGCTGTGGCTCACGCGCCGCGGCGCCGGGCCGGCGCGCGAGGCCGATGTCTGGCTGCAACCCGGTCAACGCCACTGGCTGGCGCCGGGCAGCGATTGGCTCATCGAGGCCTGGGGTTCTTCGGCTTTCGAGCTGCTGGAGCCACCTTCGGCGCAGCCTGCACGGCCTTCGCACTCAGCGCCGCCTGCTGGGCCAGCCGCACCCAGGGCAACATGGCGGCTGGGCTTTCCATGGCTTCGGCCGGTGCTGTCCAGTAGTTGAGCTGCACGGTGCGGCCACGGGCGCTGTAGACAAATCGTTCGGCGCCCGCGGCCTCGAACCGGGGCGCGGAGGCGGCATCGGCCTTCAGGTAAAGCCGCTCGAAGGCGATGATGGCCACGAACAGCCCGTCCACATACAGGCCGTGGCCGCCGAACATGCGCCGCCGCTGCACGCGGCCCGTGGGGGCCAGCAGCTCTTCACAGTAGGCGGGAAAGTCGTCGGCGGCCATGCCGCGCAGTTTAGAAGCGGCGGTTAGAACCGCTTGCCGAATCCGATGCCCACCAGCAGCGGGTCCACCTTGAAGGTGCCAGCCTTGGCGCCGAAGGACGCCACGTCGGTCTGGATCTGCACCTTCTTCAGGTCCAGGTTCAGCAGCCAGCCACCGCCGATGGGCACGTCCACGCCCAGCTGCAGCGCCAGGCCGAAGCTGTTCTTGTCGATGCTCGGGTCCAGCGCCGTGACCACGGCGGGGTCGAAATCCACGCTGGAGAAACGTGTGTAGTTCAGGCCCGCGCCGACATACGGCCGGACGCTCATGCCGGTGAAGTGGTACTGCAGCGTCAGCGTCGGCGGCAGGTGCTTGAGCGTGCCGATCCCCGTGCCTCCAGCGCGTACCGTGTGTTTCTGCGGGTAGGTCAGGATCAGTTCGGCCGCCAGGTTGGGGCTGAAGAAGTAGGTGATGTCGACTTCCGGGATCAGCTTGTTGTTGACGCTCAGGTCCAGGCCCGTGCTGTCCTTGTTGGCCGAGTCCAGTTGCACGGCGCGGCCGCGCACCAGCCAGCTGCCGCTGTCGTTGGCCTGGGCCATCGCGGCCGGCACCCCAGCCACCAGGGCGGTGGCGACCGCACACAGGGTCATGCAGCGCTTGTTCATGTTCGTTCCTCTTGTTCTGTCAGCAGGCGACATCGCCTGTTGACATTGGGCCGTTCTGGTCCCGTCACGATGTTGCGTTGCAGCAAAGGTGCCGCATCCGGCCTTCTGCGCCAGATCAAGGCCACAATGCAGCGCATGGACAGCCCCCCAGCTCACTTCAATCGCTGCCCCCCAGGCCCTGCAACGGCCAATTCGCGGCCCTCGGGGCGCTCAGCGCCCTTGGGGCGGCCCGGCGGTCACGGATGAACGAGCCCTTCAAGTTCTCGCTGGAGCCCTCCCAGGACAAGAAGTCGCTGCGCCGCCAGCTGCAGGCCGAGCGCCAAGCCCTGGTAGACCGCCACCAGCGCTCGGTGCACCTGCAGCAGGTGCTGCGTGTGTGGCTGGTCACACGGCGCGAGACCAGCATCGGCGCCTACTGGCCGATCAAGGGCGAGTTCGACGCTTTGCCCGCGCTCTACCGCTGGAGCGAGGCCGACCCCAGCCGCCGCATCGGCCTGCCGGTGGTGGACCGCGAGACCAAACACCTGCGCTTCCACGTCTGGTACCCGGGCTGTGCGATGGAAGAAGACGCTTACGGCATCCCCAAGCCCAAGGACACCGAGGAATTCCAGCCGCAGATGCTGCTGGTGCCCTGCGTGGGCTATGGCCCGGGCGGTCTGCGCCTGGGTTACGGCGGTGGTTTTTACGACCGCACGCTGGCCGACCTGCAGCCCCGGCCCTTCACGGCCGGCGTGGGCTATGCACATGGTTTCATCCCCTGGCTGACGCCGGAGCCGCACGACGTGCCGCTGGACGCGGTGCTCAACGAAGACGGCGTGCAGTGGATGCGCGCCGAGGGTTGACCACGGCGCTGACCGCTTCTAGGCGGCCGGCAGGCGCAGGCTGAAACAGGCGCCCTCGCCGGGTGTGCTGTGCACGCCGATGTTGCCGCCCATGGCCCGCGCCAGTTGCTGGCTCAAGGCCAGGCCCAGGCCGGTGCCGGCCACCGGGCCGCGTTCGGCGCCCAGGCGGTTGAAGGGCTGGAACAACTGCGCCTGCTGGGTGCTGTCCAGCCCGGGGCCACTGTCGCTGACGGCGATCACCACCTCCTGCCCGACCTGCGCCACCGCCACCCGGACCCAACCGCCGCGGCGGTTGTACTTGATCGCGTTGGACAGCAGGTTGGTCAGCACCTGGCGCAGGCGCTGGGCATCGGCCAACACGCGCGGCAGCGGGCCGGCCGGCAGCGTCACCTGGACACCCTGTTCCGCGGCCAAGGCCACGAGCAGGCTGTGGCTCAGGGCCAGCGGCTCGGCCGGGTCCACCGGACCCAGCTGCAAGGCAAACTGCCCGCTTTCCGCGCGGCCCAGGTCCAGCACATCGTCCAGCAGCGCCAGCAGCAGCCGGCCAGCGCGCAGCGATTCGGCGGCAAAGGTCTGCTGCCGCGGGCCGAGTGTGGGGTCGCGCTCCAGCAGCTGCGCAAAGCCGAGCACGGCGTTCAGCGGTGTGCGCAGCTCGTGGCTCAGCCGCGCCAGCAGGCCGGCGGTGGCGCGGCGGGCGGCTTCGGCGCGGTCGCGTTCGCTGCGCAGTTCGGCCGCCTCGCGGCGCTCGGTCACGTCGAAGATCACGCCGGTGCGGATGACTCCGTCGGGCGCGCGGCGCACCGGCGCGGAGGTGGCCTGCACCCAGCGCACCGCGCCGTCGGCCCGCACGATGCGGAACTCGTCCTGGTGCGTGCTCATCTGCCACTCCGATGTGGCCAGGCCAGCCCGCACACGGCCATCGTCTTCCGGGTGCCGCATGCGCTGCAGCAGGCGGCCATCGCGCAAGGCCTGCTCCGGCTCGACGCCGTAGAGCGTGCGCACCCCTTCGCTGATGAAGAGGAAGCGCGGCTGGCCTTCGTGCGGGATGTGCGAGAGGTAGACGACACCGGGCAGTTGCTGCGCGATCACGCGCAGCTGGGCCTCGCTGTGCGCCAGCGCCTGCTGCGTGCGCATGCGTTCGGTCACCTCTTCCACCGTGCCTTCGTAACAGAGCACGTTGCCCAGCGTGTCGCGCACCAGGTGGGCGTTTTCGCTGACCCAGATGCGCTCGCGGGTGCGGTGGCGGTAGACCTCGGAAACAAAACCCTGCACCCGGCCGGTGGTGTCCAGCAGGCGGCGGAACTCGGCCCGGCGCGCCGGCTCGACGTACCACTCGCCGGCGATGTCGCGCACGGCGGCCACGAGCTCGGCTTCGCTGCTGTAGCCGTTCATGCGCACCAGCGCCTGGTTGGCGCGCAACTGGCGGCCGTCGGGGGTGGAGCGGTAGGCACCCACCGGGAGCAGGTCGAACAATGTCGACCAGTCCGGGGGCGGTTCTGGGGCGGGCGTGCGAGGGGCCACGCCTGCGAATGTAAGGCCTGGCCTCAGCGCGCCAGGCGGCGGCAGACTTCCAGCGACAGCGCGCTCTGGTTGAGCGTGTAGAAGTGGATGGACGGTGCGCCACCAGCGATCAGGCGCTCGCACAGCCGTGTCACCACGTCCAGCCCGAAGGCCCGCACCGAGGCGGCGTCGTCCATGAACCCTTCCATCTTCAACGCCACCCAGCGCGGGATCTCGATGCCGTCACGTGCCGCGAACTGCGCGATGCGCGCGTAGTTGTGGATGGGCATGATGCCCGGCACGATGGGCGCCGTGACCCCCAACGCCCGCACCTCGTCCATAAAGTGGAAGTAGGCGTCGGGGTTGAAGAAAAACTGCGTGATGGCGGCATCGGCGCCAGCCTGCATCTTGGCCACGAAGTGTTCCAGGTCCCGCTTGGCATAACGCTGCTGCGGGTGGTACTCCGGGTAGGCCGCGACCTCGATGTGCCAGTCGCTGCCCTGGGTCTCGCGCACGAACTGCACCAGTTCCGCCGCGTAACGGAACTCCCCGGCCGTGGCGGTGCCGCTGGGCAGGTCGCCCCGCAGCGCCACCAGCCGGCGGATGCCCTGGGCCCGGTAGGTGCCCAGGATCTGTGCAATGTTCTCGCGCGTGGAACCCACGCAGGACAGGTGAGGCGCCGCTTCGAAGCCGAGCGCCGCGATGTCCTGCACGGTGGCCAGGGTCTTGTCGCGTGTGGCGCCGCCGGCGCCATAGGTCACGCTGAAGAACTCCGGCTGCACCGCGGCCAGCTCTGCCACCACCGTCTTCAGCTTCTCACTGCCCACCGGGGTGTTGGGTGGGAAGAACTCGAATGAAAACGGCACCACGGGCTCAGTACCGGTACGTGTTGGCCTTGTACGGGCCTTGTTTGGGGACGCCGATGTAGCTGGCCTGCTCGTCCGTCAGTTCGGTCAGCATCGCGCCGACCTTCTGCAGGTGCAGGCGGGCGACCTTTTCGTCCAGGTGCTTGGGCAGCACGTAGACCTTGCCCTGCTCGTAGTAGTCCTGGTGCGTGAACAGCTCGATCTGCGCGATGGTCTGGTTCGCGAAGCTGGAGCTCATCACGAAGCTGGGGTGGCCGGTGGCACAGCCCAGGTTCACCAGCCGGCCCTTGGCCAGCAGGATGATCTTCTTGCCGTCCGGGAACACCACGTGGTCCACCTGCGGCTTGATCTCGTCCCAGGTGCACTTGTCCAGCGAGGCGACGTCGATCTCGTTGTCGAAGTGGCCAATGTTGCAGACGATGGCCTGGTTCTTCATGGCCGCCATGTGTTCGTAGCGGATCACGTTTTTGTTGCCGGTGGCGCTGACGAAGATGTCGGCCTTGTCGGCGGCGTATTCCATCGTCACGACCTTGTAGCCTTCCATCGCGGCCTGCAGCGCGTTGATGGGGTCGATCTCGGTCACCCAGACCTGGGCCGAGAGCGCGCGCAGCGCCTGCGCCGAGCCCTTGCCCACGTCGCCGTAACCGGCCACCACGGCCACCTTGCCGGCGATCATCACGTCGGTGGCGCGCTTGATGGCGTCGACCAGGCTCTCGCGGCAGCCGTAGAGGTTGTCGAACTTGCTCTTGGTGACGGAGTCGTTGACGTTGATGGCGCGGAACGGCAGCGTGCCCTTGGCGCTCATT
>JADMJD010000097.1 GCA_018780805.1 Rubrivivax sp.
GATCAAGCTGCCCGGCATGGCCAATCACTTCTACCGCGAGCGGGTGGACCAGCACCTGCGCATCGGCATGCGGGCCATCGAGCTGCTGCGCCAGCAGCGGCCCGGGCAGCTGCACAGCCGCAAGCTGCGCAGCTTTGCCGAGGTGGCCTTCCAGTGACGGCCATGGCGGCGCCCCTTTGCAGTTCTTGACGATGTGCCCATCGGCTTGACACCCGGCCCCGCCACGATGGCGGGGTGCCTGAACAACCCCGCTCCTCCCTCGCCCACCGGCTGAGCCTGCTGGCCCTGGCCGCGGCTGGGCTGCTGACCGGCTGCGCGTCCTTGCGCAGCCCCGTCACACCCGAACCCGCGCTCACGCTGCCTGCAGCCTGGTCCACCCCGACCCCCGGCACGGCGCAGACGCGTGCGGCCTGGTGGGACAGTTTCAACGACCCGCTGCTGGGCCAACTGGTGCAGACCGCGCTGGACCAGGGCACCGATGTGCGCAGCGCCCTGGCCCAGGTGCGCCAGGCGCGTGCGCTGCGGGCGCAGGCCGCGGCCGCGCTGGCGCCCAGCCTGACGCTGGGCGGCGTGGCCCAGGCCAGCCGGCGCGACGGCCAGGCCTCGTCGCGCAGCGTCGGTGTGGATCTCGACGCCTCGTGGGAGCCCGACCTCTGGGGCGCCAACGGCCAGGCGCTCAGCGCCGCCGACGCCGACCTGGCCGCCCAACAGGCCACGCTGGCCAGCACCCGCACCACGGTGGCGGCCGAGCTGGTGGCGGCCTACCTGGACCTGCGTGGCGCCCAGGCCCGCAGCGCCATCGCCGCGGCCAACCTGGCGAGCCAGGAGCAGACGCTGCAACTCACCCGCTGGCGCGCCGACGCCGGCCTGGTCAGCACGCTGGACGTGGACCAGGCGGAAAGCAGCGCCGCGCAGACCCGTGCGCAGCTGCCCGCCTTGCGCACGGCCGTGGACCAGAACGCCCATGCCATCGCGGTGCTCACCGGCGCGGCGCCGGGCAGCCTGCTGGAACGTCTGTCGACCCCTGCGCCGCTGCCCCGGCTGGCCGCCGACCCCGCGCTGGCCTTGCCGGCCGAACTGCTGCGCCAGCGCCCTGACATCGCCGCCGCCGAAGCCGCGTTGCGCGCCGCCGCGGCCCGGCTGGACGCCGCCGACGCCGCCCGCCTGCCCAGCCTGTCCCTGGGCGGCTCGCTGGGGCTGAACGCGGTGACGCTCAGCGGCCTGGGTGCCGGTGGCGCCGGCCTGGCCACGCTGGCCAGCAGCATCAGCCTGCCACTGCCGGACGGTGGCCGCCTGCGGGCCACGGTGCAGGCGCAGGAAGCCGTGTGGGACCAGGCGCGCAGCCGCTACCGCGCCACGGTGCTGGCTGCACTGCAGGAAGTGGAAGACAGCCTGGTGGCGGTGCGCGACCAGCGCGCGCAACAGGCCGAGCTGGCCACCGCAGTGAACGCTGCGGCACGCGCCGCCACGCTGGCGGAAACCCGCTACAGCAGCGGTCTGATCGACTTTTCCACCGTGCTCAGCACGCGCCGCAGCCTGCTGACCCTGCAGGACAGCGCCGCCAGCGCGGCCACCGCCGAACAGCAGCAGCTGCTGCGTCTGTTGAAGGCCCTGGGCGGCGGCTGGAATCCCTCTGACATGACGAGTTGAACACCCCGTGACCGACAACAAGACCTCCCCCGACCTCGACGAACTGCTCGGCCCGCCCCCGCCGCGTCGGCGTGCGCTGCGCTGGGCATTGGCGGCCATCGCCCTGGCGTTGCTGGCCGGCGGCCTGCTGGCCTGGCGCGGCGCGCAGCAACAGGCCGCGGCGCCGCGCTACGACACCCAGCCCGTCAGCCGCGGTGCGCTGACGGTGAAAGTCAGTGCCACCGGCACGCTGCAGCCCACGCAGCAGGCCGACATCGGCAGTGAACTCTCGGGCACCGTGGCCACGGTGCATGCCGATGTGAACGACCGTGTGCAGCGCGGTCAGGTGCTGGCGGCACTGGACACGGCGCGGCTGCAGGACACGGTGGCGGCCTCGCGCGCCGCGCTGGCCAGCACCCGCGCGACGCTGCAGCAGGCCGAAGCGACGTTGGCCGAAACCCGGGCCAGCCTGGCGCGGCTGGAGCAGGTGTTCCAGGCCTCGGGTGGCCAGGTGCCGTCGGGCAGCGAGATGGACACGGCGCGCGCCGCATTGGCACGCGCCGACGCCGCGGTGGCCAACGCCCGCGCGGGCATCGCGCAGGCCGAGGCCAACCAACGTGCCGACGAAACCAACCTGCGCAAGGCCACGATCCGGTCGCCGATCGCCGGTGTCGTGCTGGCGCGGTCGGTGGACCCGGGCAACGCGGTGGCCGCGTCGCTGCAGGCCGTGACGCTGTTCACCATCGCCGAAGACCTGACGAAGATGAAGCTGCAGGTCAACGTCGACGAAGCCGACGTCGGCCAGGTGCAGGCCGGCCAGCGCGCCGAGTTCAGCGTCAGCGCCTGGCCCACGCGCCGCTACCCGGCCACGCTGACACGCGTGAGCTACGGCGCCACGACGCAGGACAACGTGATCACCTACCTCGCCGACCTGACGGTGGACAACGCCGACCTCAGCCTGCGCCCGGGCATGACGGCCACGGCCAGCATCGTCACCGTGCAGCGCAGCGACGCGCTGCTGGTGCCCAGCGCTGCGCTGCGCTACAGCCCCGAGCAGGTGGCGGCCCCGGCGTCCGGCGGCGGCACCAGCATCGTGTCGCGCCTGATGCCGCGCCCGCCGGGGGGTGGCGGCAACCGCCGAACCGCCGTCACCGACACCGCGCAGGTGCGCCAGGTCTGGGTGCTGCAGGACGGGCAGCCGGTGGCGGTGCCGGTGACGCCCGGCGCCAGCGACGGCCGCTTCACCGAGGTGAGCAGCGCCACGCTGCAACCCGGCGCGCTGGTGATCACCGGCCAGGCGGCGGCACCGAAGTGAACGCGCCCCTGATCCAGCTGGCCGGTGTGACCAAGACCTACGGCGCAGGCACGGCCGCGTTCCAGGCGCTGCGTGGGGTGGACTTGGTCATCGAACAAGGCGAGTTCGTCGCCATCATGGGGCCCAGCGGCTCGGGCAAGTCCACCGCGATGAACATCCTCGGCTGCCTGGACACACCGGGCGGCGGCGAGTACCGCTTCCGCGGCCAGCCGGTGCAGCAGCTCACGCGCGACCAGCGCGCGCTGCTGCGGCGGCGCTGGCTGGGCTTCGTGTTCCAGGGCTTCAACCTGCTGCCGCGCACCTCGGCGCTGGAAAACGTCGAGCTGCCGCTGCTGTACCGCGGTGAACGGGCCGCGGCCCGCCGCGCCGCGGCGATGCAGGCACTGGACACTGTCGGCCTGACGGCCTGGGCCCGGCACACGCCGGCCGAGTTGTCGGGTGGCCAGCAGCAGCGCGTGGCGATCGCCCGTGCACTGGTCACCCAGCCCACCGTGCTGCTGGCCGACGAGCCCACCGGCAACCTGGACTCGCAGCGCAGCGTGGAGATCATGGAGCTGCTGGCCGCGCTGAACCGCGCGCGTGGCATCACGGTGCTGATGGTCACGCACGAACCCGAGATGGCGGCCTACGCCCGGCGCACGGTGCGTTTTGTCGACGGCCGCGTGGCCAGCGATGTGCGCCGCGACGTGCCCCACGAGACGGCAGTCGCATGATCACCAGCACCCTGCTGCTGGCGTTGCGCCAGATCCGGCGCAACCTGCTGCGCAGCTTCCTCACCGTGCTGGGCATCGTCATCGGCGTGGCCGCGGTCATCACGATGGTGACCGTGGGCCGCGGTGCCACGCAGGCGGTGTCGGACCAGATCTCCAGCCTGGGCAGCAACCTGCTGATGGTGCGGCCCGGCCAGCGCCTGGGCCCGGGCCGCGACAGCGCCGGTGCCCCGGCCTTCAAGGCGGCCGATGCCGAAGCCATCGCGCTGCAGATCAGCGGCATCGCCGCGGTGGCGCCGC
This sequence comes from Rubrivivax sp., assembly GCA_018780805.1. Classification (GTDB taxonomy): domain Bacteria; phylum Pseudomonadota; class Gammaproteobacteria; order Burkholderiales; family Burkholderiaceae_C; genus Rubrivivax. The sequence goes on from JADMJD010000097.1 coordinate 3,955, forward strand.
AGGCCAGCACCGGCGCGGTGGTGGTGGCCGGTGCGCGCAACTGGTCGAGCCAGGTCGTGGGCACCACCGAAGCCTACTTCCAGACCAACAACTGGACACTCGCCGCCGGCCGCACCTTCAACGACACCGAACAACGCGCCGGTGCCGCCAGCTGCGTGATCGGCGCCACCGTGCGGCGCGAGCTCTTCGGGAGCGCCGACCCGGTGGGCAGCGCGCTGCGGGTGCGCCAGTTCGAGTGCACCGTGGTCGGCCTGCTGGCCCCCAAGGGCCAGGCCGCGATGGGCCAGGACCAGGACGACGTGGTGGTGCTGCCGCTGGCCACGGTGCAGCGCCGGCTCACGGGCAGCACGAATGTGGGCACCTTGCTGGTGTCGCTGCAGGACGGCGCAGACAGCGCGCGGGTGCAGGCCAGCCTGGTGCAGCTGCTGCGGGAGCGCCGCCGGCTGGCGCCGGGCGAGGACAACAACTTCAACGTGCTGGACACGCAGCAGCTGGCGCAGACGCTGTCGGGCACCACGCAGGTGATGACCACGCTGCTGGGCGCGGTGGCTGCCGTCAGCCTGCTGGTGGGCGGCATCGGCATCATGAACATCATGCTGGTCAGCGTGACCGAGCGCACGCGCGAGATCGGCATCCGGCTGGCCATCGGCGCGCAGGAGCACGAGGTGCTGGGCCAGTTCCTGGTCGAGGCCGTGGCACTGGCGGCGCTGGGCGGGTTGATCGGCGTGGCGCTGGCCACCGGGGCCTCCTGGGGCCTGACGGCGGTGATGGGCGTGCCCTGGCTGCCGGACCTGGCGATCAATGCCGTGTCCTTCGGTTTTGCGGCGCTGATCGGTGTGGTCTTCGGTTATGTGCCGGCCCAGCGCGCGGCGCGTCTGGACCCGATCGAGGCCCTGCGGCACGAGTGAACAGCGCTCATCGGGTGCGCCACAGTGGCCGCAACGCCCACACGCCCAGCGCCGGGCCCAGCGCCAGCCACGGCAGCAGTTGCGCCAGCGGCACCGTGGGCAACAGCGCCACGAACAGCTGGATGCTGAGCACCGACACCCCAAAGCCGATGCTGTTGCTCAGCGTCAGCACGCTGCCCACGGCCTGCGGCGCGGCGTTGCTGGCGGTCAGCGCCGAGAACTGCGGCGAGTCCCCCGCCACGGTGATGCCCCAGAGCAGCAACCAGGCGTAGAACAGCACGTCAGGGGCCTCCAGCAACCACGGCGCGGCCAGGCCGCAGACGCCGCTGATGCCCAGCTGCCAGGCTGCGACACGCGCACTGCCGATGCGCAAGGCCCAGCGTCCACCGCCGGCACAGCCGATGGCCCCAGCGCCCAGGACCACGAACGCAACCCATGACAAAGCCGCGCCCTGCAGCCGTGTGGCCAGGATGAAGGGCATCAGCACCCACAGCGTGTAGAGCTCGGCCATGTGGCCGAAATAACCGAGCACCGAGGCCCTCACACGGCGGTCGGTCCACAGGCTGGCGAGGGCGCGCCATTGCAGGCCGCTGGCCCGTGCCGGCGCACGGGGCGCCTCGGGCACGGCCCACACCAGCAACACACCGGCCGCCGCAGAGGCCAGCGCCACGCCCTGGAAGACGGCGGTCCAGGGCCAGCTGGCCGACAGCGCACGCAACGCGTGCGGCAGCGCGCTGCCCAGCACCAGCGCCGCTATCAACCAGCCCAGCGCGGCACCCAGGCCACGTGGGAACCACTGCGATGCGATCTTCATGCCCACCGGGTAGATGCCGGCCAGGCAGAAACCCGTCAGCGCGCGCCAGACCAGCAGGTGCTCGAAAGACAACGCCTGCTGCTGGGCGGCCAGCGTGCAGCCGGCGCTGGCGAGCGCGCAGAACAGGAACACCTGGCGGGCCGGCAGCCGGTCGGCAATGGCCAGCAGAGCAAACACCAGCGTGCCGGCGATGAAACCCAGCTGCACCGCCGAGGTGAGCGTGCCCACGGCCTCGGCCGGCCAGCCGGTGGCGCGCTGCAGGTCGGGCATCACCGCGTTGACCGCAAACCAGGGCGCGGTGCCCAGGAACTGCGCCGCCACGATCACGGGCAGCACATGACGCGGGGGAGCAGGCGGCGGGGCGGCGGCGGCAGTCACAGCGGACGAGGGTAACAGCGGCATCGCATGGGCTTGTGCCCGCCCGGCCGCAGGCGTACGCTGGCCTGCACAAGGAGAGCCCGGACGGGCCGGGCCCGCGCAGCAGGAGACAACACCATGCCAAGCCCATCCCCGGGCGCCAGCGGCGCGGCCGTGTTCCGCACGGCCGACATCCGCACGCTGGCGCTCGTCGGCCCCGCCGCCGCCGGCAAGACCTCGCTCACCGAAGCGCTGTTGTTGGCGGCCGGCGAAATCGGCGCCGCCGGCTCGCTCGAACGTGGCAGCACAGTCAGCGACCACGACCCGCTGGAGCGCCAGCTGCAACATTCTCTGAACAGCGCGCTGGTGCACCTGGCACACGGCGGCTGTCGCATCCACCTGATCGACACCCCCGGCGCACCCGACTGCCTGGGCCAGTCGCTGCCGGCGCTGGAGGCGGTGGAGACCGCGGCGGTGGTGATCAACGCCGCGGTCGGCATCGAGCCGATGGCGATGCGCATGATGGCCTGGGCGGCCGAGCGCCAGCGCGACCGGCTGATCATCGTCAACCGCATCGACGCTGCCGGGGTGAACCTGCCGGCGCTGCTGGCCGACATCCAGGCCCGCTTCGGGCGTGAGTGCCTGCCGCTGAACCTGCCCGACCAGGGCGCCACGCGCGTGGTGGACTGTTTCTACAACCGCAGCGGGCACAGCGACTTCGGCAGCGTGGACGACGCGCACCGCGCGCTGGTGGAGCAGGTGGTCGAGGTGGATGCAGGCTTTGTCGACCGCTATCTGAACGACGGTGACGTGGACGCGGCCGAACTGCACGCACCGCTGGAACAGGCGCTGCGCGAAGGGCACCTGATCCCGGTGGTGTTCACCAGTGCCCGCACGGGCGCCGGCATCGCCGAGCTGCTGGACGTGATCGTCAAGCTGCTGCCCAACCCGCTGGAAGGCAACCCGCCGGCCTTTCTGAACGGCGAAGCACAGACTCCGGTGGTGGCGCTGCCCGACCCCCAGCGCCACGTGCTGGCCCATGTGTTCAAGGTCGCGGTGGACCCGTTCGTCGGCAAGATGGGCGTGATGCGCGTGTGGCAGGGCACGCTGCGGCGCGATGGCCTGCTCTACATCGGCCACGGCCGCAAACCCTGCAAGCTGGGCCACTTGTTCCTGCTGCAGGGCCGCCAGCATGTGCCGATCAACCAGGCGGTGCCGGGCGACCTGTGTGCCGTGGCCAAGGTGGACGAGATCGTGTTCGACGCCGTGCTGCACGACGCCGCAGAAGACGAACACCTGCACCTGGCGCCGCTGCCGTTCCCGGAGCCGGTGCACGGCCTGGCGATCCGGCCCCGCCGGCATGGTGACGAACAGCGGCTGTGGGAGATCCTGGGCAAGCTGATCGCCGAAGACCCCTGCCTGAAACTCAGCCACGTGGCCGCCACCAACCAGACCGTGGTCTACGGCCTGGGCGAGCTGCACCTGCGGGTGCTGCTGGACCGGCTGCGCGAACAACACCGCTTCGAGGTCGACACCGAGCCGCCGCGCATCGCCTACCGCGAGACCATCACCGCCGCCGCCGAAGGCCACCACCGGCACAAAAAACAGAGCGGCGGTGCGGGCCAGTTTGGCGAGGTCCATCTGCGCGTGGAACCGCTGCCGCGCGGCGCGGGTTTCGAGTTTGTCGACGCGGTGAAAGGCGGGGTGATCCCGACGGCCTTCATCCCGGCGGTCGAGAAGGGTGTGCGCGAGGTGCTGGCCAGCGGCGCGATCTCCGGCCACCCGGTGGTGGACCTGCGCGTGACGGTGTTCGATGGCAAACACCACAGCGTGGACAGCAAGGAGATCGCCTTTGTCACGGCCGGCCGCAAGGCCATGCTGGCGGCGGTGCGCGAGGCGCGGCCGGTGGTGCTGGAGCCAGTGGTGGACCTGGAGATCCACGCGCCCGACGGCACGTTGGGCGACATCACGGGCGACCTGTCGGCCCGCCGTGGCCTGGTCAGCGGCACCGACCGTGGCGCACCGGGCCAGGTGCTGGTACGCGGTCAGGCGCCGATGTCGGAACTGGTGGGTTACCAGATCCGGCTCAACGCGCTGACCGCCGGCCAGGGGCGCTACACGGTGGCCTTGTCACACCACGCCGCGGTGCCACCGGCGTTGCAGCAGCAGCTGGTGGCGGCGCACCAGGTGCACGACGAGGATTGAAGATTCAGCCGGCCGCGTCGGGCACCGTGAGCACCGCGCCGTGCAAGCCACGTTGCAACGCCCACGCCCACGCGGCGGCGTAGAACACCGCGAACAGCACCAAGGCCCAGCGCGCGCGGCGCGCCGGCCAGGCCACCACCGCCAGCCCGGCGAGCGGCAGGAACTGCTGCGCGTGCAGGCCCAGGAAGTGTGCCGGCCGCAGGTCGCCGCCGCCCAGGTGCCAGCCCACCAGCGGCAGGCCCGCGCCGGCCGGTGGCTGCATCGAACCCAGCAGCCCACCGGCCCCGGCGCCGAGCACGAAGGTCAGCACCAGGCCCAGCAGCACGGCCAGGCGCCAGGCCGGCGCCACATCGGTGCGGCCATGGCGCAGGATCAACCAGGCCAGCAGCGGCTGCGAAGCCGTCATCGCCAGCGCACCGAAGCCCATGGCCGAGTAGAGCGCGATGTGCATCGGGCTGCTGAAGTTGTAGTGCGAGGCCTGGCCCAGCGCTGCCTGCAGCGTGATGTAGGCGATCTCGGCACCGCCGAAGCCGACGATCAACCAGACCACACTGCGCGCGGCACGGCGCTCCCGGGCCGCCGGCGGCAACAGGCCGATGAACCAGGCGGTGGTGAGCGCAAACAGGCCGATGGAGGCCATGAACTTGATTGGCTTGAGCCAGACGCTGAGGCCGCGCAGCTCGCGCCCGTCCAGGCCCCAGGCCAGCGCTGCCGGCAGCAGCGCAGCCCACATCAACAGGCCGAAGAGCGTGAGTGTGCGGTCGCGGGCCAGGCTCTCTGCCAGCCATGGGCGTGGTGAGAGCAGCGTCATGCTGCCGCCTGCCAGGCCAGGGCGTTCGGGCGGCGCAATGCACGCAGCCCCATGAACGCCAGCAGGCCGGCCGGGCCGAACAGGAAGGTCAGCAGCAGCACCGGCACCATCTGCCAGTGCGGCAGCTTCAGCGCCGCCGCGCGCTGCGCGATCCAGGTGCCGACAAACAGATCGAAGGCCAGGTAGTGCACCCAGCCGGCCACCAGCGCGCCCGGCACGTCGAACAAGGCCTGCACCTCGGCCAGGCTGCCAAAACCACCCTCGCCGCGCCAATGCACGGCCAGCAGGGTGACGTAGAGCAGGCCGAACACCAGCGGCAGCACACGGCCGGTGAGGCGCCAGACGGCAGGTGTCCAGCGCCGGCCGGGTGGGGACAGCAGCAGCAGCCCCCAGGCCAGCGCAGCCGTGGTGTTGGCGATGCTGAAGACGGTGGAAGGGTCGAACATGCTTACCTTTCGAACTAGACACTGTCTAGTGAGTGGAGCAATCCTAGGCACTACACTAGACACTGTCAAGTCACTGATTGCGCCCGGCATGCCAACCCGCCGCACCCCCGACACGCCCGACCTGCGCCAGCGGATCCTGGACACCAGCCGCGCCTTGCTGGACGCCGAGGGTGTGGCCGCGCTGAGCCTGCGCGAAGTGGCGCGCCGGGCCGGGGTCACACACCAGGCGCCGTACCACCACTTTGCCGACCGCGAGGCCATCCTGGCCGAGCTGGTCACCGAGGGTTTCCAGCGCCTGGCCGACCGTCTGGCCAAACCCAACGACAACGCGGCGCGTGACGGCCGGCACGCCACGTTGGTGGCCTCGGGCGAGGCCTATGTCGGTTATGCGCTCGACCACCCCGGTGTGTTCCGCATCATGTTCCGGCCCGACCTGTGCGACCAGGCCCGCTTCCCGGCCGCCGTGGCCGCCGGCGCTCGCGGCCACGGCGAGCTGCTGCGGCTGGTGCATCTGCTGCACGGCGCCGCCGCGAGCCCGGCACTGGCCAGCCTCTACTGGGCCCAGGTGCACGGCCTGGCCTGCCTGCTGATCGACGGCCCGCTGGGCCAGGCCCTGCCCACACGCCGGGCGCGCCTGGCCCATGTGCGCGAGACCATGGCGCGTTTTGCCGATGCCACCGTCGGACAAGACCCCACGCGGTCGCAGCCTTTGTCGTCTCCAGCAGAATCACGCTCGTCGAAAGGGGAGTAGCCGACCGTTCCCCGCGGTCGCGGCCCCCCGTCAGTACGGAGTTTGGCGCCCGCCACGCTCCCGGGACCGCAAAGGCACCCCCGCCTTCGCAAGACCTTTCGGCGCGAACCAACCCCTTTGATTCAAGGAGTGTCTGTGGACACGATCGCGCCGACCTGGCTGTGGGTCACTTTTGCCGTCATCGTCTTGGCGGCCCTGTTCATCGATTTTGTGGTGCTCAAAAAGCAGGGCGCCCACGAGGTCTCCGTGAAGGAGGCCATCAACTGGTCGCTCATCTGGGTGGCTGCGAGCCTGGCCTTCAACGGCCTGTTCTGGTGGGCCGTGGTGCAGGACCACGGCACTGCAGTGGCCAACACGCGGGCCATGGAGTTCCTCACCGGCTACCTGATCGAGAAGAGCCTGGCGGTGGACAACATCTTTGTCTTCCTGATGATCTTCACCTACTTCGCGGTGCCGCCGGCCTACCAGAAGCGGGTGCTGATGATCGGCATCGTCGGCGCCATCGTGCTGCGCACGGCGATGATCCTGGTGGGCTCGTGGCTGATCTCGCACTTCCACTGGGTGCTCTACGTGTTCGGCGCCTTCCTGGTGCTCACCGGCCTGAAGATGTGGTGGGCCGCCGGCAAGGAGCCCGACCTGGACGACAACCCGGCACTGAAACTGCTCAAACGTGTGCTGCCGGTCAGCCCGCGCTTCGACGGCGAGAAGTTCTTCACGCTCGACAACGGCCAACGCATCGCCACGCCGCTGCTGCTGGTCGTGGCGCTGGTGGGCGTCACCGACGTGATCTTTGCGGTCGATTCCATCCCCGCCATCTTCGCGATCACGACCGACCCTTTCATCGTGCTCACGTCCAACATCTTCGCCATCCTGGGCCTGCGCGCGATGTTTTTCCTGCTGCAGGCGGTGGCCGCCAAGTTCCACCTGCTCAGCTACGGGCTGGCGGTGATCCTGGTGTTCATCGGCACCAAGATGGTCTTGATCGACGTGATCAAGATTCCGGTGCTGGTATCGCTGGGCGTGGTGGTCGGCATCCTGGCCGTGACCATGTGGCTGTCGGTGCGCACGGCGCCGCGGCTGGACGAACCGGCGGCCTGAGCGGCGTCACTTCGCCACGGTGGCAGCCGGCCCGGCCTGCTGCGCCCGCCAGGCCTCCAGCTGCGCCAGCCAGGGCGCCCAGTCCTTGGGGCCTTGTTCGAAGCGGGTCTTCAACCCGCCCAGCACCTGCACCCAGGCGCGGTCGAAGTACTGGTAGGCCTGGTCCCATTCGCCGCCTTCGCCCCAGCCCGTGTGGTGCAGGGTCACGCGGGTGCTCTTGGCATCCACCGGGACCAGCCGCACGATCACGAAGGTGCGCTGCTGGCGCGCCTGCGGCAGGTGGGGCGGCGCATTCCAGTCGAAGCTGAGCATCTTCTTGGGCTGGATGGCGAGGATGCGCATGTCGTCCGCGCCGCGGCTGCCTGGCTGGGCCTTCGGGTCCATGTGGATGTGGAACGGCCCGCCGACACGGGCCTCGACCACCGCCTCGGGCGCGAAGAAACTGGCCAGGCCTTCGTTCGTGGTCCAGGCCTGCCAGACGGCGTCGACGCCGGCGGGCACGAGCACCTCCTTGTCGATGGCACGTTCGGCCGCCGTGGTGCCGAAAGCAGCCATCAGCAGCAAGGCCGCAGTGACGGTGGCAGGGGTGGACAGCGTCATGGCAGGCTCCTCGGGCAAGACGGTGCCGACATCTTAGGCGCTGTCAACGGAGCTTTATCATTGGGCATGTCCCAAGCCAGCCCCGAGCCTGCGGTGATCGCGCAGGTGCGCTACGAGAACGCGCTGGCCCTGTTCGACGAGTTCGTGCGTGCCACGGTCAAACACCCCGATGCTGCGACGCTGCGCGGCCTGGAGCGCCGCTTCGCCGAACAAGTGCTGATCCAGCCCAGCTACTGGAGCCAGATCAAGAGCCGCGCGCGTCAGATCGGCGAACGCCTGGCGCGCCAGTTCGAACAACGTTGCCGCAAACCCATCGGGTGGATGGACGTGCCACATGGCGACGGCAGCCCGCCGGCCGTGATGCCGCTGCCCGACGACGAACCACCGCCCACCAGCAGCACACCGCGTGACGACGACGAACGTTTCATCGTCGGCCTGGTGCTCACCTACTACCGGCGCCACCCGCAGAAGGCCCGCACCCGGTTGCTGGACCTGCTGGGCGAGGTGCTGACCACCCCGCCGCCGAAACCACCGCCGCCACCATCGTCCTTGCCCACTGCGGCAGACGAAGCGCAGGCGCTTTGGCTGAAGACCCAGCGGGGTGTGGCGCCCTTGAAACGAAAAACTTGATCAACACCCCTTGCGCTTGATCATTGTTTGTTTATCATATGAGCAACGACGGGCCCACAGCCTGTTGTCCTTGAACCGCTGGAGTTCCTTGAACGTGATCCTGTCGACCCATGACCAGCCCACCTACCGCACCCGTGCGGGCGGGCGGGCCGGCGTGTCGACCGGGCCAGGAGCCTCGGGCTGAGATCGCAGGATCCCGGCTTCATCGCTCCACGGCCCGGCGGCACCCGCCCCGGGCCCTTTTTTTTGCCTGACCGAGGAGTGACCCATGAAGCTGATCCTGAAGACCACCAAGCCGCGCAACCCGTTTGCCACCGCCAGCCGCCTGCGCCTGGCGGGCGCCCACCGCCGCAGTGCCTCGGCACACCGGCAGCGGGCGCAGCGTGAACTGCGCGCGGAACTCACCCGACACAGCCCCTGAACCACGGCGGCCCGACCTGGAACATCCGGTCCGGCCCAGGAGAGACCCATGGACAAGACCCTGAGCTGGCACCGTGCGGTGCCCGCACCGGCCCCTCGCCCCCTGCGCCGCGCGATGGCGCGCACGCTGCGGGCCGCGAGCCACGGACTGCACCGTTGGGCGCGCCGGTTGCTGGCCGTCGAACGTGCACCCGCGCACGAGCCGGTGCTGGAGTTCTACGCCGAAGCCGGCGCCCCGGAAGGGGCGCTGTACATCGATGGCCGGCGTGTTGCCGTGCTGCCCGGTGTGACCCGGCTGTAGACCTTCGCGACCTCCACAAGAACCGATGAACCATGTAGTGGCCGGTGGGCAGCGCCCACCGGCCCAGGGAGAGACGACCGTGACCTACCGATACCACCCCCCACCGCGCAAAACACTCGCCGTGGCCGCCGTTGCCGTGACGCTGGCCTTGCACGCCGGCATGCTCGGCCTGTTCCACCAACAGGCCCCCAACCACCAGTTGCTCGCCACACCGTGGATCGAAGAACAGCTGGCGCTGTGTCGGGCCCGACCGGCCCAGACCGACCGCCTGCACTGCCAGCAGACCGTGGCCCGCCGGGCCCGTGTCCAGCCGGACGTGATGATGGTGGCGCAGCCTTGATGCGCCTCCCGCCGCCCACCCTGTGGGCGGCGGGCCTTGGATGCAGACTTGAAGTTTGGAGGCAGCCCGCCGATAACCCGGTACGAGCCGCCACCATGGACCTGACACCGCCCCCTCTGCTGACCAGCCCCTTGCGTGACATCGCGGCCTGGGCAGCGCTGTTCGATCCGGATGGCTTGCCGGTGCTGGCCGAGACGGCCGCTGCGCTGGAGGAATGGCGCGCGAACGAAGACGCGGTGGACGCCCATCTGCTGGCAGACACCATCATGCGGGACCCGCTGATGACGCTGAAGCTGTTTGCCGTGGTCGCGCGCAGCATGCGCCGCAGAGGCCCGGACGACGAACGTGCCGACCCGGAGACCGTGACCGGCGCACTGGTGATGCTGGGCATCGGCCCATTCTTTCGCCACTTCGGCCCGCAGGCCGCGGCCGAAGATTGGCTGGCAACCACCCCGGGCGCCTTGGCCGGTTTTCGCGCCGTGCTGCAGCGTGCACACCGCGCCGCCGCCTTCTCGATGGGTTTTGCCGTGCACCGCATGGACCACGATGCGGCCGTGCTGCACGAAGCCGCACTGCTGCACGACTTTGCCGACATGCTGCTGTGGCTGCGGGCGCCTGCGCTCGCACTGGCGATCACGGAGCGCCAGGCCGCCGACGCCGATCTGCGCTCGGCCGTCGTCCAGCGCGCGTGCCTGAACATCGAACTGCCGGACCTGCAGCACCGGCTGATGCTGGATTGGCGGCTGCCGGCACTGCTGGTGCGCATCACCGACGACCGCCATGCCGAAGATCCGCAGGTGCGCAATGTGTTGCTGGCCATCCGCGTGGCGCGCCACAGCGCACAAGGCTGGGACAACGCCGCCCTGCCCGACGACGTGCACGACGTGGCCGATCTGCTGCAGATGGGCGAGGTGCCGGTGCGCACGCTGCTGATGGACATCGACGCCGACACTTGACCCCATCAGAATCCAGGGCTTTCAACCAAGGAAGAAGCCCATGGACATGGCGGAACTGCAGAGTTTTGTGACGACGACGGTGGCCGACCTGGCGATCAAGATCGCGGCGGCCATTGCCTTCTGGATCGTCGGCCGCTGGCTGATCGGCAAAGTGATCGGTGTGATCCAGGCGGCGATGAACCGCAACAACATCGACCCCACGCTGACCAAGTACCTGGGCTCGATCGTCGCGGTGTCGCTCAATATCGCGCTGGTGCTGGGCATCCTGGGTTACTTCGGCATCCAGACCACGTCGTTTGCTGCCTTGCTGGCGGGTGCCGGGGTGGCCATCGGTGCCGCCTGGAGCGGCATGCTGGGCAACTTTGCAGCCGGCGCTTTCATGCTGGTGTTGCGGCCCTTCAAGGTGGGCGACTTTGTCGGCATCGGGGGCATCGTCGGCACGGTCAAGGAACTCGGGCTTTTCGCCACCACCATCGTCACGCCGGACAACGTGGTGACGCTGGTTGGCAACGGCAAGGTTTTCGGCGAGACGATCTACAACTACTCGTCCAACCCGGTGCGGCGCGTGGAGCGCACCGCTCAGCTGGCTGGCGGCGTGGATGCGCTGGACGCGATCAAGCGCCTGCAGGCGGCCGTCGCGCAGATCCCCAACGTGGCCACCAGCCCGGCGCCCGAAGTGACGCTGCTGGACATCAACCTGAACGGCACCGTGATCGCGGTGCGGCCGTACACCCACACCGACCACTACTGGCAGGTGTACTTCGACACCAACGAGGCCATGGTGCGCGTGGCTCAAGAGGCTGGCTGGCCGGCGCCGATGCCGGCGACACGTTTCGTTCAGGGCTGATGACGCAGCGCGCGGGCGTGTTCAGGCAAACTGGAGCACGCCCAGCATGCCCAGCACCACCAGCAGGTAGCGCAAGCCCTTGCCGATGGCGATCCAGAACATGCTCTGGGCCAGCGGCATGCGCAGAAAACCGGCGGCCAGCACCAGCGCATCGCCCACCAGGGGCAGCACCGACAACACCAGCGCCGGCGGGCCCCAACGGCGCAGGCGCTGCACCTGGGGGCCATCCATGTCCACCTTCACGCGCTGGAATCGCTCGTAGCCTTGCCGGCTGGCCACGCCCATGCCGAAGGTGAGCAGGCAACCCAGCAGGTTGCCGGCCAGCGCCACGGCAAATCCGGGCCAGGCCTGCACCGGGTAGGCCGCGATCAAGGCAGTCAACACCACTTCGCTGGAGCCCGGCAGGATGGTGGCCGACAGAAAGGCCGAGCCGAACAGGCCCCAGAGGCCCATTTCGGGGGTGGCCCAGGACTGGAGCCAGGTAGAGAGTGTGCGGAGCCAATCGAGCATGATGCGGCGATTGTGTGCGATGGCCGCGGGCTCAGACCGCCAGTGCGGTCGTGCCCTTCAGGCGTTGCAGCACGAAGCTGGTTTTGCAGTCCTGCACGCTGGGGTGCTTGAGCAAGGAGTCCATGATGAAGCGGGAGTAGTGCGCCATGTCGCGCACCACCACGCGCAGCAGGAAGTCCATCTCTCCGCTGAGCGCACTGCACTCCACCACCTCGGGCCAGGTCTGCACCGCGGCGGCGAACTGGTCCATCGGGTTGCGTTTGTGGTGCTCGGTGTTTTTTTCCAGCCGCACGTTGATGTAGGCCGTCAGCCCCAGACCCACCCGCTCGGGTGCGATCAAGGCCACGTAGCCGGCGATGACACCCGCATCCTCCAGGCGCTTGACCCGCCGCAGCGCCGCACTGGCCGACAAACCGACTTGTGCCGCCAGCTCGTCGTAGGTGCAACGGCCCTGGGCTTGCAGCACGCGAAGAATGCGCCTGGCGACCTGATCGAGTTCTTCTGCATCGCTCATCACCACATTTTTGCAGTTTTCCTGCGCGTTGATCGACATCAAGCCTTGAGCGTGCAAGCATGCTGCGTGAGCGGCTGGCTACAGTCTGAGCCATCAACCAGGAGCGCCGCATGCAGTTCACACCGTGGGACAACCCGATGGGTACCGATGGTTTCGAGTTCATCGAGTACGCCGCACCCGACCCGGTGGCCATGGGCGCCTTGTTCGAACGCATGGGTTTCCGGGCCATCGCCCGGCACCGGCGCAAGAACGTGCTGCTGTACCGGCAGGGCGACATCAATTTCATCGTCAACGCCGAACCCGACAGTTTTGCGCAACGGTTCGCGCGCCTGCACGGGCCCAGCATCTGCGCCATCGCCTTCCGGGTGGCCGATGCGCGGCAGGCCTACGAGCGAGCCCAGGGCCTGGGGGCCTGGGGTTATGCCGGCACGGCGGGGCCGGGTGAGCTCAACATCCCGGCGATCAAGGGCATTGGCGACAGCCTGATCTACCTGGTCGACCGTTGGCGCGGCAAAGGCGGCGCCCAGCCGGGTGAGATCGGCAACATCGGCTTCTTCGATGTGGACTTCGAGCCACTGCCGGGCGCCAGCCTGCAGCCGGCCGGCCACGGGCTCACCTACATCGACCACCTGACACACAACGTGCACCGCGGGCGCATGGGCGAATGGGCGGAGTTCTATGAGCGCTTGTTCAACTTCCGCGAAGTGCGCTACTTCGACATCGAAGGCCAGGTCACCGGCGTCAAGAGCAAGGCGATGACCAGCCCCTGCGGCAAGATCCGCATCCCCATCAACGAAGAAGGCAACGAAAAGTCGGGGCAGATCCAGGAGTACCTGGATCGGTACCACGGCGAAGGCATCCAGCACATCGCACTGGGCGCGAGCGACCTGCCCGCCACAGTGGATGCCCTGCGGCACAGCGACATCAGCCTGCTGGACACCATCGACACCTATTACGAACTGGTGGACAAGCGCATCCCGGGGCACGGCGAAGACGTGGCGGCGCTGCAGCAGCGCAAGATTTTGATCGACGGCAAGGCCGGTGAACTGCTGCTGCAAATCTTCAGCGAAAACCAGTTGGGCCCCATCTTCTTTGAGTTCATTCAGCGCAAGGGTGACCAGGGGTTTGGCGAGGGCAACTTCAAGGCCTTGTTCGAAAGCATGGAACTCGACCAGATCAGGCGCGGCGTGCTGACCCAGCAGGGCTGACGCTTCCGTCGCCCAAGTGCCGCAGCAGCTCTTGTTGCGGCTCGGGTCGCCAGACCATGGCGACATGGGCGACGCCCTCAAGATGGCGGTTGTCGGCGTCTGGCCATGTGGCGTTGCTGGCCGGAAAGACGATGTTGTCGCAATGGCTGTAGTAGCAGGTCATGCGTCTGGCGTGCTCCACCGGTTCGGCGCGGTGCAAAGCCTGCAGCCAGGCACTGCGTTCGCGCATCTCACGGGCGTTGCGGGGCAGGGCCCAGCGCGCCAGCCGTGTGCCCTGGTGCGGCGTGCCCAGCGTGATGAGATGCCGGATGCGGTGGGCGTTGCCGGGCAAGGCCCACCAGCATCGAACGGCCAGCCCGCCCATGCTGTGCGCTACCACCACCGGCGCTAGCCCCGTGCCTTGTATCAATGTCTGCACAGCACGGTCGATGCAGGACGCGTAGTCGTTGATCGATCCGAACACGGGTTCCAGATTCACGGCGATGACGGGATGACCCGCTGCCTGCAGGCTCTGCAGCCAGGGGTTCCACAGACCACGGTTGCAGACAAAACCATGCACCAGCAGGACGCCGCGCCTGCCAGGCGCGGAAGTGCGGTCTTGAAAGCGCTGGCTGTTGAACGGCTGCTGCCAGCAGAACACCTGCGGTGCGTGTCGTGACTCTGCCCACCAGGCCCGGCAGACCTGCCGCCAGCTGGCACGCGGAGCGGCATCGGTTCGGTTGACCTGGTGCATCCAGCAGAACTCCAGCGCCAGCACAGCGGCATGGCCCCCGCACAGGACGGCGAGCCCTGCGGCAAACAGTGGCCAATCGGCCGCTGTCCCTCCCCACCAGAGCCAGGTGCTCAACAACACGAGCCACAACAAACAGAGGCACTGCTGCAGACGGGCTAGCATGGTGGCTTCAGGGCAAGGCGGGACACATCCACCGGATCATGGCCAGGTCTGCAGACAGCATGGGGCGGGAGATCCTGGGACACCTGGGCACTGTTGAAGCCTTGCGTCGGCAGCGCCGTGGCGAAGCGTCGCTTGAGGCCCGCGTCTTGGCGGTCAAGGCATTTCAGCACCAGCGCTTTGCGCTCACCTATGCGGACCTGATGGCCGAGCCGGTCTACGCGCCGGCAGCGCGCTTCTTTCTGGACGACTTGTATGGACCCGGCGACTTCACGCAGCGGGATGCACAGTTTGCCCGGATCGTTCCGGCCCTGATCCGGCTGTTTCCACCCGAGATGGTGGCCACAGTGGCCACACTGGCCGAACTGCACGCCTTGTCGGAACAACTGGACGACGAACTCGCTCGGCATGTGGTCGAAGGGCCGCTGCTGATGCCGGCCTACCGTGCGGCGTGGCAGCGGACTGCATCGCCAGCGCGCCGGCTGGAGCAGATCGAGTTGATGATGCAGGTGGGGCGGGCCTTGGAGAGGTTCACGCGCAACCCGGTGCTGCGTGGATCGCTGCGGGTGATGCGGGTCCCGGCGAAGCTGGCTGGTTTGTCGGCCTTGCAGAGTTTTCTGGAACGTGGCTTCGACACCTTTGGGCAGATGCCGGACCCCGAGAGTTTCTTGGGCACGATCGTTGCGCGCGAACAGAAAATAGCAAATTGGCTGTTCTCTGGTGAACCCGTGGTGCCGGCCCACTGCGGCCTGGAAAACATCGGATAAGGCCGACCGCAAAAAGCAGAATGCCCGGACGCAGAGGTCCGGGCACTGTTTGAGGCCTAAAAGACGAAACCCCCAAACCGAGAGGTTTGGGGGTTTCTGATAAA
>JADMJD010000160.1 GCA_018780805.1 Rubrivivax sp.
CGGCATCGCCTTCCAGACCAACATCCTGGCGCTGAACGCCGCGGTGGAAGCGGCACGCGCCGGTGAACAGGGCCGCGGCTTTGCGGTCGTCGCGGGCGAGGTGCGCAGCCTGGCCCAGCGCAGCGCGCAGGCCGCCAAGGAGATCAAGAGCCTGATCGGCGCCAGTGTCGAGCGGGTGGAACAGGGCACGGCCCTGGTGGACCGCGCCGGCACGACGATGCAGGAGGTGGTGAGCTCGATCCGCCGCGTGACCGACATCATGGGCGAGATCAGCGCCGCGTCCAACGAACAAAGCACCGGCGTCGGCCAGGTGGGCGAGGCTGTGAGCCAGATGGACCAGGCCACGCAACAGAACGCTGCGCTGGTGGAAGAATCCGCCGCCGCCGCCGAGAGCCTGAAGGTCCAGGCCACGCAGCTGGTGCAGGCCGTGGCCGTGTTCAAGCTGTCCGCCGGCAGCGGCCTGGCGCATGCGGCCCCGCAACCGGTGGTGCACCGCAGCGCTGCGCCCGCGCCGCGCCCTGCCGCACCCAAGGCGGCACAACGGCCCAAGCCTGCCGCCGCGTTTGCCGCCAACCCTGGCGCCACCCCTGCCGCCAACCCTGCCCCGACGCCCGCTCCGGCCCAGGCCGCCGCGTCCGACGACTGGACTTCCTTCTGACCCCTCGGGAGACCCCACCATGATCGCTGAAGCCCCCACCCTGGCCCACCCGGCCGCCGCCTCCAACCACCACGCCGCGGCGTCCGCCGCGGGCCAGCCCATCGCGCGTGGTGGTGAATACCTCAGCTTCCGCCTGGGTGGCGAGGAGTACGGCATCGACATCCTGCGTGTGCAGGAGATTCGCTCCTACGAGCCGCCCACCCGCATCGCCAACGCGCCGCACTTCATCAAGGGTGTGGTCAACCTGCGCGGTGTCATCGTGCCCATCGTCGACCTGCGTTTGAAGCTGGGCTGCGACACCGCCGAGTACAACGGCTTCACCGTCGTCATCGTGCTCAACGTGCGTGGCCGTGTCGTCGGCGCCGTGGTGGATTCGGTCTCCGACGTGCTGGAGCTCACCGCCGGCCAGATCAAACCCGCCCCCGAGATGAGCAGCAACCTGGACAACGGCTGCATCACCGGCATCGGCGCCATCCACAGCGGCCAGGGCGAAGAAGCCCGTGAACGCATGCTGATCCTGATGGACATCGAACGCCTGATGAGCGCCTCGGACATGGGCCTCATGGACAACGTGCACTGACCCCCTCACCCCGCCCCCCAACCCCACCCGACGGAGACAACGATGAAAAACCTGATGCAACTGGCGCCCGTGGCGCTGCTCCTGGCCTCCAGCCTGGCCAGCAGCCCGGCACTCGCCAACACCGACGCCACCCCAGCCGACGCCACGGCCATGGTCAAAAAGGGTGTGGCCTTCCTCAAGGCCAACGGCAAGGACAAGGGCCATGCCGAGATCAGCAACAAGAAGGGTGCCTTCATCGACCGCGACCTCTACCTGGTGGTCTACGGCCTGGACGGCACCGTGCGTGCCCATGGCGCGAACGAAAAGATGATCGGGAAGAACCTGATCGAGCTGAAGGACGTGGACGGCAAGGCCTTCGTGAAGGAACGTGTGGAACTGGCGCAGGCCAAGGGCACATTCTGGCAGGACTACAAGTTCACCAACCCGGTGAGCAAGAAGATCGAGCCCAAGAGCATGTACTGCGAGAAGCTGGACGACGCTGTTGTCTGCGGCGGCGTCTACAAGTAAGCCCACATGAAACTCGCCACCAAGCTGATCGCCGCGCCGGTGATCACCGCCGCTGCGGTGCTGGGCGTGGCCCAGGTTGAGGCCTGGCTGGCCGGCCGTGCCATGGCAACGGCGCAGACCCAGTCGGCGCAGAACTTCAACCAGTTCCGCCAGCTGGCGCAGGCCCAGGCGCAGCTGGGTGAAGTGCACGTGAGCGTGTACCGCACGGTGGCCTTGATGGCGTCACTGGACGACGCCAAGGTGCAGGCCTTCCGGGCCGACCTGAAGACCCGGCTGAAGGCCCTGGAGCAGGGCCTGGCCACGGTGTCGCAAGACACCGAAGCGCTGAAACCCACGCTGGCCGAGGCCTCCAAGCAGATCGCAGGCTACGGCGCCAAGGCCGACGCCGCCATCGACCTGGCCACCGTGGACCCGAACACCGGCATCGCCGCGCTGCAGGGCGCGGACGCCAACTTCACACAGCTGGCGGCCAGCCTGGGCCAGCTGGTCCAGCAGCTGCAGACCCATGCCGACAGCGATGCGGCCGAGGCCAAAACCGCCGCCGGCCGGCTGCACGGGCTGCTGAGCGCGTTGGCCCTGCTGGCCGCAGGCGGTGCGGTCGCACTGGGCTGGCGCATCCAGCGCCGCGTGGTGCGGGACCTTGGCCGCGCCGGCCGCGCCGCCGACGAGATCGCCGCCGGCCGCCTGGGCACACCCCTGCGCAGCGACGGCCAGGACGAGGTGGCGGCCCTGCTGCGCAGCCTGGAGGGCATGCGCAGCGCGCTGGTGCAATCGTTGCGCACGGTGCATGAATCCACGCAGTCCATCGGCCAGGCCAGCCGCGAGATCGCCGCCGGCAACACCGACCTGTCGCACCGCACCGAGCAGACGGCGAGCAACCTGCAGCAGACGGCCAGCTCGATGACGCAGCTCACCGGCACGGTGCGCCAGTCCAGCGAATCGGCCGCGCAGGCCAACCAGCTGGCCCACAGCGCAGCCGAGGTGGCGCAGCGCGGTGGCGCCGTGGTGGCCCAGGTCGTCACGACCATGGACGAGATCAACCACAGCAGCAAGAAGATCGCCGACATCATCGGCACCATCGACGGCATCGCCTTCCAGACCAACATCCTGGCGCTGAACGCCGCCGTGGAAGCCGCACGCGCCGGTGAACAGGGCCGCGGTTTTGCCGTGGTGGCCGCCGAGGTGCGCAGCCTGGCCGGGCGCAGCGCCGAGGCCGCACGCGAGATCAAGGCCCTCATCGCCACCAGCGTGGAGAAGGTCGAAGCCGGCAGCGCGCTGGTGGGCCAGGCCGGCAGCACGATGACCGAGATCGTGGCCAGCGTGCAGCGGGTCTCCGACATCATCGGCGAGATCTCCGCCGCTGCGGCCGAACAGACCGGCGGCATCGGCCAGGTCAACGGCGCCGTCGGCGAGCTCGACCGCATGACCCAGCAGAACGCCGCCCTGGTGGAAGAGTCTGCCGCCGCCGCTGAAAGCCTGCGCGAGCAGGCCGAGCGCCTGGGCGGTGTGGTGGCCGCCTTCGAGCTGGACGACACCGGCCGCGGCTGAACCTGCCTGCTCAAGACACCGGGCTGACGGCCGAAATAGCCGTCAGCCCTTTTTCATGCGCAGACTCCCCATGTTCAGCCGTCTTTCCATTGCCGGGCGCCTGTGGGCGCCCACACTTTTCCTGGCCGCGATGCTCTTGCTCGCCGGCTCGGTGACCACCGTGCGCACGCAGGCCTTGATCGCCCAGTCGGCGCAGGTGCAGGAGGCGCAGCAGGACAAGCTCGAAGCCGCGCTGCAATGGCGCAATGCCGCCGCCCACCACGAGCCCGCGGACGCGCTGGAACGCCGGCTGCGCGCGCACACCGCAAGTGCCGACGAACAGGCCGCGCTGGCCCGGGTGGCCGCGGCCACGGGCCCGGCCCGCGCGGACGCGCTGGATGCGCTGGTGACGCTGCAACGCGACCAGGCCCGCCGCATGCGCGAAGCTGCTGCGGCCGAGCGCATGCGCACGGTCTGGGGCGTGCTGGCGCTGATGGTCGTGATCGTCAGCATCTCGGCGCTGGGCTCGGCCTTCCTGGTGCGCACCGTGCGGCGGCCGCTGCAGGACCTGCGCAACCTGGCCGAGCGCATCGGCCACGGTGACCTGGCCGTGCCGGTGGACACCACCCGCGCCGACGAGATCGGCGACCTGCAGCGCAGCATCGCCGAGATGCGCGACGCGCTGCGCAGCGTGGTGGGCGATGTGCAGGCCTCGGCCGAGCAGATCCGCGTGGCCAGCAGCGAGGTGGCCATGGGCAACAACGACCTGTCCACCCGCACCGAGAGCACGGCGTCGCGCCTGCAGCAAACCGCCAGCGCGATGGCGCAGATCACCACCACGGTGCAGCAGTCGGGGGATGCGGCCAGCCGCGCCCGCGCCCTGGCCGAAGGTGCGCAGGCCGTGGCGCAGCGGGGTGGCACGGCGGTGGGTGAGGTGGTAAGCACCATGACGCAGATCCAGGCCAGCAGCCGCAAGATCGCCGACATCGTGGGCACCATCGACGGCATCGCTTTCCAGACCAACATCCTGGCACTCAATGCCGCCGTGGAAGCCGCACGGGCCGGTGAACAAGGCCGTGGTTTTGCCGTCGTCGCGAGCGAGGTGCGCGGCCTGGCGCAACGCAGCGCCGCCGCCGCCAGGGAGATCAAGACCTTGATCGGCCAGAGCGTGGAGACGGTGGAAGCCGGCGCGCAGCGCGTGCAAGGCGCCGGCGCCACGATGGCCGAGATCGTGGGCTCGGTGCAGGCGGTGTCGGCCCTGGTGGCGGACATCGCCGGCACCGCGGGCCAGCAAAGTGGCGACATCGGCCGTGTCAACGCCGCTGTCACCGAGCTGGACCACCTGACGCAGCAGAACGCCGCCCTGGTCGAACAATCGGCCGCCGCGGCCGAGAGCCTGAAGGACCAGGCGCAGCGGCTGGGTGGTGCCGTGGGGCGTTTCCGCCTGGCTTGACGGCCCGGACGCCGCCGCAGGCGCGGAGCCGGGGTATTTCCGGCCGGGGCCGGGCCTCTGTGGCCCATGAAGACCCTGAGCGCGGTTTTGCTGTTGCTGGTTTCGCCCTGCTGGGCGGCCGGCCCGTCGCCCCTGCAAGTGCAGGTGTGGGCCGCCAGCTGCATGGCCTGCCACGGCACGGACGGCCGCGCCGCCGGTGCCGGCCGGGCCATCGCCGGCCAAGCGGCCGACGTGCTGCTGAAGAGTCTGCAGGACTACCGCGACGGCCGACGGCCCGCCACCGTGATGCACCAGCACGCGCGCGGCTACAGCGACGCCGAACTGGCCTTGATTGCCGAACACTTTGCCCGGCAGGCCACACGATGAGCGGCCCCTGCACACGGCGGGGCTGGCTGCAGACGGCCGGCGCCGCGTCCGCGTCCGCGGCCCTGGCCCTGCCGGGCCTGGCACGTGGCCAGGCCAGCCTGCAGCTGGTGGTGATCGGCGGTGGCTTTGGCGGTGCCACGGCCGCCAAATACCTGCGCCGCTGGCTGCCGCAGGCCACGATCACCTTGATCGAGCCGCAGGACGCCTTTGTGATGTGCCCGATGAGCAACCGGGTGATCCACGGCGGTCTGCGCCTGCAGGACATCACGCGCCGCTACGAACCCTTCGCGGCGCGCCACCGCTTGTTGTGGCTCAAGGCGCGAGCCGACCGCATCGACCCGCTGCGCCGCGTGGTGCAGGTCGGCAAGGACAGCATCCCCTACGACCGCCTGATCGTGGCCCCGGGGGTCGACTTCATGTACGACGGCCTGCGTGGCCTGGCCAGCGCCGAGGCGCGCCGCCTGGTGCCCCACGCCTGGAAAGCCGGCGAGCAGACCCAGTGGCTGCGCGATCAACTGGTGGCCATGCCTCGGGGCGGCACGGTGGCGATGCACATCCCGCGCACCCCTTACCGCTGCCCGCCGGGGCCGTATGAACGCGCCAGCCTGATCGCCCACATGCTGCAGCAACGCAACCCCCGGGCCAAGCTGCTGGTCTATGACAGCAACCCGGAGATCCAGTCCAAACGGGTGCTGTTCGAGCAGATCTGGGCCAGCCGCTATGCCGGTGTGATCGAGTACCTGCCCAACGCCGAACTGGAGTCCGTCGATGCCGCGGGCCGCAGCCTCACACTGGCCGTGCACGGCCCGCAGAAGGCCGATGTGATCAACGTGATCCCGCCGCAGCAGGCCGGTGCCATCGCACGCGAGGCCGGCCTGGCCAACGTGGGGGGCCGTTGGTGCGGGGTGGACTTCCTGAGCTGCGAATCACAGGTGCAAGCCCGGGTGCATGTGCTGGGCGACTCGGTGGCCGCCGCGCCGGGCATGCCCAAATCGGCCCACATGGCCAACCAGCAGGCCAAGGTGTGCGCGGGCGCCGTGGCGGCCCTGGCCACCGGCCAGCCGGTGCCCGACCAGCCCATCATCGCGAACACCTGCTACAGCTTCGTTTCGCAGACCGAGGCCATCCACGTGGCGGGTGTCTACCGCTGGGACCCGGCCGCGCGCACGATGAAGGCCATGCCGCAGGCCGGCGGCACCTCGGCGCAGGCCTCGGCCGCGGAAGGGGTGTACGCCATCGCCTGGGCGGCCAACATCCTGGACGACAGCCTGGGCTGAAGCGGGCCGCGGCGGCCTGCGCCCCTCACGCCGCCGCGCGGCGCAGTGTCTCCACCACCGGGCGGCGCAGCACCTCGCGCAGGCCCCACCAACCCGCAGCCAGCGCCAGCAGCGCACCGGCCACCCCGCCCGCCAGCGGCACCCACAGCTGCGGGTTCCAGTTGAACTCGAAGGCATATCGCGCCAGCGCCCAGCCCACGGCCATCGCGGCCAGCGAGGCCAGCACGCCGGCCAGTGCACCCACGCCCAGCAGTTCGGCGCGCTGCACCTGGCCCAGCAGCCGGCCGCTCGCCCCCATCGCACGCATCAGCGCAAACTCGCGCGCCCGTGCTTCGCGGGTGGCGGTGATGGCGGCAAACAGCACCACCAGCCCGGCCAGCAGCGTGAAACCGAACAGGAACTCCACCGCGCGGATCACCTTGTCCAGCACCTGCTGCACCTGCGCGATGCTGGCCGAAACATCGATGTTGGTGATGTTGGGGAAGTCGCGGCTGAGCTTGTTGTCAAAACCCGCCGTGGTCGGCGCCTGGAAGGCGCTGATGTAGCTGATCGGCAGGTCGGCCATCGTGGCCTGCGGGAACAGCACGAAGAAGTTGACCCGCATCGAGCCCCAGTCCACCTTGCGCAGGCTGGTGATGCGGCCCTGGGCCGGGATGCCGGCGATGTCGAACTGCAGCCGGTCGCCCAGCTTCAGGCCCAGCTCGGTGGCCAGGCCTTCTTCCACACTCAAAGCGTCGGGTTCGTCGGCTGTCCAGCGGCCGGCAACCACGTCGTTCTTGGCCGGCAGCGTGCCGCTGTGGCTGAGGTTGAACTCACGCTCGGCCAGGCGCTGCGCGCGTTCGCCGCTGAACTGCTCGGCTTTCACCGCCTGGCCGTTGATGCTGATGAGCCGGCCGCGGATCATCGGGTACCAGTCAAAACGCGCCACACCCGCGGTGCTGAGCGCACCGCGGAAGGCCTCGGCCTGGTCCGGCTGCACGTTGATCACGAAGCGGTTGGGCGCATCGGGTGGTGTGGCCTGGCGCCAGCTGGCGATCAGGTCGGTACGCAGCAGCACCAGCAGCACCAGCGCCAGCAGGCCCACCGACAAGGCCGAGACCTGCAGCACCGCAAACGCCGGCCGCGCGGCGATCTGGCGTGTGGCCAGGACCAGCCAGCGCGGGGCGCGGCTTTCCGGCACCAGGCGCTTGAGCGCCAGCACCGCCAGCCACGACAACAGCGCAAAGAGTGCAATGGCCGCGGCAAAACCGCCCACGGCGATGGCGCCCAGCTTCAGGTCGCTGGCCACCGCCATCAGCAGGCCGACAAAACCCGCGGTGCCGCCCAGCAGCACGCCGGCCGAGCCGGCCTTGAGTGAACCGACATCACGCCGGATCACGCGCAGCGGTGGCACGCTGGCCAGTTGCAGCACCGGCGGCAGGCCAAAGGCCGCCAGCAGCGTGAGCCCGACGCCCAGGCCGAACAGCGCCGGCAGCGCGCTGGCGGGCGGCAGCGCCGCATCCAGCAAGCCGGCCAGCAGCCACACAAAGACGTAGTGCACCAGGAAACCCAGCAGCGCACCGGCGGCGCTGGCCAGCACACCCACCAGGCCGAACTCCAGCGCGTAGGCCCCGGCGATGCGGCGCTGGCTCAGGCCCAGCACACGCAGCATCGCGCAGTCGTCCAGGTGGCGCTGCGCAAAATCGCGCGCCGCGATGCCCACGGCCACGGCGGCCAGCAACGCCGAGAGCAGGGCCACCAGGTTCAGGAATTTCTGGCCCCGGTCCAGCGTCTGGCTCATCTCGGGGCGGCCGGCTTCCAGCGCCTCGACACGCACGCCGCGCAGGTCGGTGCGCTTGATCTGCGCTTCGGCCCAGGTGACGAAGGCCTTGACCTGCGCATCGCGGTTGTCGGGCGAGGCCACGGCAAAGCGGTACCGCACCCGGCTGGCCGGCTGCACCAGGCCGGTGGCCGCCAGGTCGGCATCGGCCAACATCACGCGCGGCGCGAAGTTCACGAAACCTGCGCCGCGGTCGGGCTCGATCACCACGATGCGCGCGATGCGCAGCGTGGCGTCGCCCAGCAGCAGCGGGTCGCCCACCTTCAGCTGCAGCGCGTCCAGCACGGCGGCGTCCACCCACACGGTGCCGGGCTCGGGGGCCGCGGCCACGGTGGCCACGGGCGCATCGGGCGCGTCCTTCAGCTGCAGCCGGCCGCGCAGCGGGTAGCCGGGGCCCACGGCCTTGACCGACACCAGGCGGGCATTGCCGCCCTGGGCGTCGGGCGCGCGCGCCATGCTGGGGAACTGCACGTTGCTGCTGGTCCGCAGGCCCAGCGCGCTGGCCTGCGCGGCGTAGTCGGGCGGCAGCGGCTGGTCGCTGCCCAGCACGGCATCGCCGCCGATCAGCTGGCGCGCATCGCGTGTGAGGCCGTTGTTCAGCCGGTCGGCAAAAAAGCCCACGGCGGTGAGCGCGGCCACGGCCAGCAGCACGGCCACGGCCAGCAGGCGCAACTCGCCAGCGCGGAAATCGCGCAGGGTCTGGCGCCAGGCCAGGGCGACGGTGGAGGGTGAATTCATGTCAGCGCCGCCCGGCCGCCAGCAGGCGCTGACGCGCCCTTGGGGGGCCGCGAACGAAGTGAGCTGGGGGTTGTCATCCCCACACGGTAGCCGATCCCGTGCAACGCCGCGTGCAAGGGCACTGAACGCCGAGCGCGCCGCACGGGTGTCCAATGTCTGCATGAACACCGCCCTGCCCTCGCTCTACATCTCCCACGGCTCCCCGATGACGGCGCTCGAGCCGCGCGAGGCCGGCGCATTCATGCAGGCGCTGGGCCCGGCGATCACGGCGCGTTTTGGCCGCCCGCGTGCGGTGCTGGCGGTGTCGGCGCACACGATGGCACGCCGCCACGTGCTGCTGGCCGGCGCGCGCCACGAGGCGGTCTACGACTTCGGCGGTTTTCCTGACGCGCTGTACCAGCTGCGTTACGACGCGCCCGGTGCGCCCGGTCTGGCACCGCGCGTGGCCGAGCTGATGGCCGCCGCCGGCCTGTCGGTGGAAACGCTGGACCACAGCGGCCTGGACCACGGCATCTGGACCCCGCTGCGCTACCTGTTCCCTGACGCCGACATCCCGGTACTGCCACTCTCGTTTGCGCCCAGCGACAGCCCGGCCCACCTGATGGCGCTGGGCGCTGCACTCGCACCCTTGGCCGACGAAGGTGTGCTCATCGTCGGCAGCGGCAGCCTGACGCACAACCTGCGCATGATCTACGGCCCCGGCGGGCAGCCCGACCTGGGGGCCCCCGAAACGCGCGAGACCGCGGCCTTCCGCCAGTGGGTGCTGGCGCGGTGCCAGGCGCGCGACTGGGCCGCGCTGCGCGACTACCGCCGCCAGGCCCCGCACGCGGTGCTGATGCACCCGACCGACGAACACTGGCTGCCGTTTTACGTGGCGGCCGGTGCGGGTGGCACCAGCGCCGTGCCGCAGCGGCTGCACGCCAGCCTGACCTACGGTGTGCTGGCGATGGACTTGTACGCCTTCGGCCCGAACGCCGCGGCGCTGCAAACCCCCGAGCCCGCCACGGCCTGAGCCCGGGCGGCACAATGCCGCGCATGTTGACCGCGATCTGGATCTTTGTGGTGCTGGGCGTGTTGCTCTGGTCGCTGATGGGCTGGGGCTTTTATGCCCTGCTGTCGCTGGACCACCAATGGCTGGGCGACCTGAAACCGCTGCTGGACGAGGTGCCGTTTGCCGCGCTGCTGGAGCGCTGGGTGCCGGGCTGGCAGGTGCTGGTGGAACTGTCCATCGACGCCGTGCAATGGATGCTGGGCTGGCTGGGCGCGGCGGCCCCCATCGTGGTGTGGGTGGTCTGGGGCGGCGGGGTGCTGGTGCTCACCGGCATCGGCGCGGTGCTGTCGTTGATCGTGGTGCTCTTGCGGGAGAAACCGCGCGACAAACCGCGTGCCGCGGCGGCCTGACGCGGCCTGAGGCGGCTTCAGGCCCCTTCAGGCGCCCGCGGCGCGGAAAGCCTCGTCCAGCGCCAGCCGCCAGCGCGCGCGCTGCGCATCGTCCACGAAGCTGGCCTCGAAGCTGTTGGCCGCCAGTTGCCAGGCTTCCTGGGCCCCCAGCTGCGGCAGCGCAGCGAACAGCTCGACGAAGTTCTGGTTCACGTAACCGCCGAAGTAGGCCGGGTCGTCGGAGTTCACCGTCACGCACAGGCCGGCCGCCAGCAGCGCCGGCAGGTTGTGCTGCGACAGATGATCGAACACACAGAGCTTCACGTTCGACAGCGGGCACACCGTGAGCGGCACCCGCTCGCGCGCCAGCCGTTCCACCAAGGCGGGTGATTCGGTGCAGCGCACGCCGTGGTCGATGCGGCGCACCTGCAGCACGTCGAGCGCGGTCTCGATGTACGCCGCCGGGCCTTCTTCGCCCGCGTGCGCCACACACTCGAACCCGAGTTCACGCGCCCGCGCAAACACCCGCGCAAACTTCTCCGGCGGGTGGCCACGCTCGCTGCTGTCCAGGCCCACGCCGATGAAGTGCTGGCGATAGGGCAAGGCCGCCTCCAGCGTGGCGAAGGCCTCTTCTTCCGACAGGTGGCGCAGGAAACACAGGATCAGCCGGCTGCTGATGCCGAACTCGGCGTGTGCACGCTGGCACGCGTGGTGCAGCCCGCGCACCACAAACGCCATCGGCACGCCGCGCGCGGTGTGCGTCTGCGGGTCGAAAAACAGCTCGGCATGCACCACGTTGTCGGCCGCGGCGCGTTCGAAGTAGGCCCAGGCCATGTCGAAAAAGTCGGCCTCTTCGAGCAACACGCTGGCACCGGCGTAGTAGATGTCCAGAAAACTCTGCAGGTCGCTGAAGGCGTAGGCCGCGCGCAGCGCTTCGACGCTCGGGTAGGCCAGCGCCACGCCGTTGCGCTGCGCGAGCCGGAAGATCAGCTCCGGCTCCAGCGAGCCTTCGATGTGCAGGTGCAGCTCGGCCTTGGGCATGCGGCGCAACAGGGCGGGCAGATCGGAGCGGGGGATGGTGTCGAAGTTCATGGCAGGCCGATCAAGACAAGGTGCAACCCGACTGTAGTGCCGTGATGCACCGGCATGAGCCCGGCATGAGCTTCAGCGGGGCCGTTTGCTGCGATAGCAGCTTGCACGCCAACGCCCGACTGGAGCCCGCCTTGGAAACGATCCTGACCCGCCGCACCGCCCTGTGCCTCTTGCTGGCGATGGCCAGCGCCGGCGCCCTCCACAGCGCCGGCGCGCAGACCCCGCCCGCGGAGGCCGCGCCACTGCCCGTGGTGGTGGTCAACCCGGAAGACCTGCTGGACAGCGGCAAGACCTTGGTGGTGCCCGCCGTCTACCTGCGCTTGCTCACCGACGGCCGGGTGTCGGCTGTCAAACAGTCCGGCCTGTTCAGCGGCGGCAACAACACCGCCCGCGCCTCGGCCAGCTACCAGGTGGACGGCCTGGACAAGACCTTTGTGCAACAACTGGCCCAGGCTGCCTACGACGACGCCGTGGCCCGCCTGCGCGGGGCCGGCTACACCGTGCTGACCTACGCCGACGTCAAGGACCGCGATTTTGTCAAGGCCGCCCGCCGCGAGACCGAGGCCGGCCCCCTGGGGCTGCCGGTGTTCTCCGAGCTCGGCAACAACTACGTGGTCGCCACGCCCAGCGACGAACAGCACTTCCGCAGCGCTCTGGGCGGCGGTGTGTTTGCCGAGTTCCAGTCCGGCGGCAAGAACCTGTTCACCGACGCCACGCTCATCATCCCGGTCTACACCTTCCAGGCCCCGCAGGCCTGGACCGACACCGGTGCCGGCTACAAGCGCATTTCGGCCGAGGCCAACGTGGCCGAAGGCATGAACCTCGGCCAGGCCAGCGCCCACTGGATGGGGCAACCCAGGAGCCGCATGATGCGTGGCATCCCCGGCGTGGCCACCCGGCAGCCGCTGATCAACACCACCGAGAAGGCCGGCAGCGTGAGCAAGCTGGCCGACACCACGCCGCAGGCGGCCAACCTCGTCAGCGGGCTGCTGGGGGCCTTGACCGGCACCGGCAGCATCAGCGCCAGCAGCGGCAAGTACGCGCTGGCGGTCGACCGCGCGGCCTACACCGAGGGTGTGCTGAACGGGGTGCGCGCCTTCAACTCCGAGCTGGCCAAGGCAGCGGCCGCCGCCAAACCCTGATCACTTGTTCGCCACAACACCCGCTGCGACCGCCCATAAGTTACATACCTGACTCAGGTGCATCTGATTTCTGCCGACAACAGGTCGTCAATCATCTTCGGCCCTCGGGCCTGGCGGGGTGTGCATGAACCTGTTGAACAACCTTCGGATCGGGGCCCGGTTGGGTGTGGGCTTTGCGCTCGTCAGCATCGGCATGCTGCTGATGGCCGCCTTTGCCGGCTGGCAGCTGCGCCTGGTCGAGGACAACCTGGAGCGCCTGGCCGACACCGACCAGGCCCAGGTGGCCTTGGCGAGTGCCATCGTGGAATCGACCCAGCTGCGGGCGGTGTCGGCGCGCAACCTGGTGCTGCTGCAAAGCGCCGACGCACAGGCGGCGGAACTCCAGCAGGTGCTGGCCGCCAGTGGCCGGCTGGCCGACGCCTTCAAGAAGCTGCAGCAGCAACTGCAGGCCGACCCGCTGGCCAGCACCGCCACACAACAGGCCTTTGCCGGCTTGCAAGCCCTGGAACAGCGCTACGGCGTGATCGCCTCGGAGGTGGTGCGCCTGGCGATGGCCGGTGATCGCGCGGCCGCCGGCAACAAGATCACGCAGGACTGCATGCCCATCCTGGTGCAGGTGACGGCCCAGGGCGCCGCCCTGCAGCAGGCCCTCTCGACCCAGGTGCACACACGTGTGGCGCAGTCCAAAGCCGGCTTTGCGGCGTCGTTGTGGTGGCTGCTGGGCGTGGGTGTCGGCCTGACGCTGGCCTGCGTGGTGCTGGGCCTGACGCTGACCCGCAGCATCGTGCAGCCGCTGCGTGAAGCCGTCGACCTGGCCAGCGCCGCCGCCGATGGCGACCTGTCGCGGCAGGTGTTGACGTCGCGCCAGGACGAATGTGGCCAGCTGCTGCGGGCACTGGAACGCATGCGCCAGGGTTTGACCAGCCTGGTGGGCCAGGTCCGCCGCAACAGCGACAACATCGCCACCGGCGCGCAGCAGATCGCCGCCGGCAACAGCGACCTGTCGGTCCGCACCGAATCGCAGGCCAGCAGCCTGGAACAGACGGCTGCGGCCATGGAAGAGATCAGCGGCACGGTGCAGAACACCGCCGCCCATGCCAGCCAGGCCAGCCGGCTGGCGGAGGACTCGCGCAGCGTGGCCGGCCGGGCCGGTGACAACGTGCAGGCGATGGTGGCCACCATGGGCCAGATCCACCAGGCCAGCCGCCGGGTGTCGGACATCATCGCCACCATCGACGGCATCGCGTTCCAGACCAACATCCTGGCGCTGAATGCCGCGGTGGAAGCCGCCCGGGCGGGCGAGCAGGGCCGCGGTTTTGCGGTGGTGGCCGGTGAGGTGCGCAGCCTGGCCCAGCGCTCCGCCGCCGCCGCCCGCGAGATCAAGGCGCTGATCGAAGCCAACGTGGCGCAGGTCGACCAGGGCTTGAACCAGGCCAGTGCCGCCGGCCAAACCATGGCCGAAGTGGTGGAGCAGGCGCAGAAGGTCAGCGCGCTGGTGTCCGCCATTGGCGCGGCCACGGCCGAGCAGACCAGCGGCATCGGCCAGGTGGGTCAGGCCGTGACCGAACTGGACCGCGGCACGCAACAGAACGCCGCGCTGGTGGAAGAAGCGGCTGCCGCATCGGAGAGCCTCAAACAGCAGGCCGCGCAGCTGGTGCAGGCGGTCAGCGCCTTCCGCCTGCAGGACGCGGCGTTGTCTGCCTGAGGCGCCTGCCCGGCGCGCCGCGGGCGCAGGTTCAGCAGACCCCGAAGCCCACGACCTGCAGCTGCAGCCAGCGCCGGTAGGCCGCGCTCAAGCGGTCGGCGGCGCTGTGCAGTTCACCCCCGCTGATGGGCAGACGCTGCGGGCGCTGCGATTCCAGCACCGGCCGGTCCTGGCCGAAGATGCTGTCCTGGAAGGCCTGCAGCTCGGCGTCGGGCGTGGCCGTGTCGCTGGTGTACTGCAAGAACCACACGCGGGTGCGGTCTTCGTCCAGCGGGCAGGCGAACGCGGTGTAGGCATCGGCCACGCCGCCGCCTTCGGGTTGTTTCTGCAGCAGCGCGGTGTACGGCGACAGCACCTCGTAGCGGTAGTCCACCCAGGCGCCCTGGTCGGACGACGCACTCGCCCGCGGCTGCCAGGCGCGGTAATGCGGGATCAGCGGCCGGCCATCGGCCGTGTGGTCCACCGCGTAGGCCGGTACCTCGGGGTGCCCGGCATCACCCAGCCAGCCTTCGTGCACAAACGCGAAGTGCGAGGTGTCCAGGAAGTTCTCGACCACACGCGGGGCGCTGGTCTCCACGGTGTAGGGGCCGCAGACCACACGCCGTTGCGGCACGCCTTCACAGGCCGGTGGTGCGGGCTGCAGCGGGTCGCGTGCGAGCCAGATCAGGCCATGCGCGGTCGCCACCTGCCAGGCCGCCACCGCGTGGCCGGTCGGTGGCACGAAGCCAGGCAGCGCCGGCACGCTGCGGCAGGCGCCGGCGCTGTCGAAACACCAGCCGTGGTACGCACACTGCAGTTGATCATCCACCACACGGCCCAGCGAAAGCCGGGCGCCACGGTGGGGGCAGCGGTCATCGAAGGCCTGGAGGCCCCCGAGGCTGCGCCAGAGCACCAGGTCCTGGCCCAGCAGCCGCAGCGGCCAGGGACCGGGCCCGATCAGTTCATCGAGCCCGGCGACCGGGTGCCACCAACGGGCATCCCCGCGTGTGGGCCCGGCGGCGGCAGACATCACTTGCCCGACGGGACCTTGCCTTCCACGCCCTTGACGTAGAAGTCGATCTTGTCGAGCCAGGCCTGGTCGCCGACCACGTCCTTGGCCAGGCGCTCCTTGCCGGTGTTGTCGACGACGGGGCCCTTGAAGGCGGCGAAGCTGCCGTCTTTCAGGCCGGCGCTCAGGGTTTCGACCTGGGCCTTGACTTCGGCCGGCACGAAGTCGGCCACCTTGACCAGCGCGTTCTGGCCCTCTTTGTGGCCCCAGACGGTGCGGCCGGTTTTCCAGCTGCCGTCCATCACTTCCTTGATGGCCTGCTTGTAGTACGGGCCCCAGTCGACCACACAGGACGCCAGGTGCGCCTTGGGCGCAAAGGCGCTCATGTCGCTGTCCCAGCCGAAGGCGTACTTGCCGTTTTTCTCGGCCGTCTGCAGCACCGCGGTGGAGTCGGTGTTCTGCAGCAGCACGTCGGCGCCGCCGTTGATCAGGCTTTGTGCGGCGTCGGCTTCTTTCGGCGGGTCGAACCAGGTGTTGACCCAGACCACCTTGGTCTTGATCTTCGGGTTCACGCTTTGCGCGCCGAGTGTGAAGGCGTTGATGTTGCGCAGCACCTCGGGGATGGGGAAGCTGCCGACGAAGCCCAGGGTGTTGGTCTTGCTCATCTTGCCGGCCACCACGCCGGCCAGGTACGCGTCCTCGAAGAACTTGGCGTCGTACAGCCGCATGTTGTCGGCGGTCTTGTAGCCGGTGGCGTGTTCGAACTTCACATCCGGGAACTCGGCCGCGACCTTCAGCATCGGCTCCATGAAACCGAAGCTGGTGGCGAAGATGATCTTGTTGCCCTGGGTGGCCAGGTCGCGGATCACACGTTCCGCGTCGGCGCCTTCCGGCACCTTCTCGACGAAGGTGGTGGCGACCTTGTCGCCGTACTCGGCCTCGACCGCCTTGCGGCCCTGGTCGTGCGCGTAGGTCCAGCCGGCGTCACCGACCGGGCCGACGTAGACCCAGGCGGCCTTCAGCGGCGCGGGTTTGGGCGCGGGTGCGGGTGCAGAGGCCACAGCGGCGGGCGCGGGCGGCTCTTCTTTCTTGCCGCAGGCCACCAGCGCCGCAGTGGCGGCCAGGACGAGCAGGGAACGTTTGGACAGGTCGGTCATGGACAGATGCTCCTCTAGGAATGCGAAATTATGAGCCGGGATGGAAGGGCTTCCCGAGCGAAGCGGGCATGTTGATGCGGATCCACGTGGGGTTGCGGCTGATCAAGGCCAGCACCACGATGGTGGCCAGGTAGGGCAGCATGGCCAGCAGCTGGCTCGCGATCTCGATGTCCGTGGTCTGCAGCGCAAACTGCAGCATGGTCACACCGCCGAACAAATAGGCACCCAGCAAGACACGTGCCGGCCGCCAGGTGGCAAAGGTGGTCAGCGCCAGCGCGATCCAGCCACGGCCGGCGACCAGGCCCTCCACCCACAGCGGCGCGTAGACCACCGAAAGGTAAGCGCCGGCCAGCCCGCACAGCGCACCGCCGGCCACCACCGCGGCCAGCCGCAGCAGCCGCACGCGGTAACCCAGCGCGTGCGCCGATTCGGGGGATTCACCCACCGCACGCAGCACCAGCCCGGCGCGGCTGCGGTACAGGAACCAGGCCACCGCCAGCGTCAGCGCGATGGCGATGTAGGCCATCGGGTGCTGGCGGAACAGCGCCGGGCCGACAAACGGCAGATCGGCCAGCAAAGGCACTTCGTAGGCCGTGCGCTCCGAGAGTTTTTTGCCCACGTAGGCCACGCCGACGAAGGCCGAAAACCCGCCACCGAACAGCGACAGCGCCAGCCCGCTGGCGTACTGGTTGGTGTTGAGCCAGATCACCAGCCAGCCGAACACCAGCGCCATCAGCGCCCCGGCCACCGCACCGGCACCGAAGGCCAGCGCATCGCTGCCGGTGGTGAAGGCGATGGCAAAACCGGCGATGGCCGCCACCAGCATCATGCCCTCGGCACCCAGGTTCAGGATGCCGGCCTTTTCGTTCAGCAGCAGGCCCAGGCCGGCCAGCGCGAGAGGCGTGCCGGACGCGATGGTCGCGGCGATCAGCAGCGCAATCTCGTTCATGTCTTCCCCCATCGCACGCGGTAGCTGATCAAGGTGTCGCAGGCCAGCAGCAAAAACAGCAGCAGGCCCTGGAACACGCCGGTCAGTGCGTTCGGCAGGCCCAGGCGCGACTGGCCGAGCTCACCGCCGATCAGCATCATCGACAGCAGGATGCCGCTGAAGACGATGCCCACCGGGTGCAGCCGGCCGACAAAACACACGATGATGGCCGTGAAGCCGATGCCGGTGCTGATGTGCGGCGTCAGCTGGCGCAGCGGGCCGGCCACCTCCATCGCCCCGGCCAGCCCGGCCAGGCCACCCGACACCATCAGCGCCAGCCACAAGGCGCTGCGCGCCGAAAAACCCGCGTAACGCGCCGCCGCCGGTGCCAGCCCGCCCACTTGCAGCTGGAAACCGCGCCAGGAGCGGAACAAAAACGCCCAGGCCACCAGCACCATCACCGGCACCACCAGCGCGCCCATGTGCAGCCGCGTGCCGGCCCACAGCGGCGGCAGCCAGGTGCTGGGCACAAACGTGGGCGTCTGCGGGAAGTTGAAACCCTGCGGGTCTTTCCAGGGCCCGAAGACCAGGTAGTTGACCAGCTGCTGCGCCACGTAGACCAGCATCAGGCTGACCAGGATCTCGCTGGCGTTGAAGCGGTCGCGCAGCAGCGCGGTGATGCCGGCCCACAACATGCCGCCCAGCACCCCCGCCAGCAGCACCAGCGGCGCAAACGTGCCGCGCCCGGCCGTGATGCCCAGCCCGCCCAGCCACAGCGCCATGCCCCCGGCAGTGATGGCGCCCAGCAGCAGCTGGCCCTCGGCGCCGATGTTCCAGACGTTGCTGCGGTAACAGACCGCCAGGCCCAGCGCACACAGGATCAGCGGCGTGGCCTTCAGGCCGACCTCGCTCATCGCACGCACGCCGTTCAGCGGCTCGACGAAAAAGATCGCCAGGCCCCGCACCGGGTCCTTGCCCAGCAGCAGGAACAGGCCCGCGGCCAGCACCGCGGTGAGCGCGAGCGCGATCAGCGGCGAGGCCAGCGACAGCACCTTCGATGGCTCGGCGCGTGCTTCAAGCCGCAGCATGTTGCACCTCGCCGGCTTCGTTCCACAGCCCCGACATCCACTGCCCGATCTGCTCCACCGTGGCCTGCGCCGTGGGCACCGACGGCGACACGCGGCCCTGCGCGATCACCAGCAGCCGGTCGCTGATCTGAAAAAGTTCGTCCAGCTCTTCGCTGACCACCAGCAGCGCGCAGCCGGCGTCACGCAGCGCCAGCAGCTCGGCGCGGATCAAAGCCGCCGCGCCCACATCCACGCCCCAGGTCGGCTGCGAGACGATCAGCAGCTTGGGGTTGGCGTCGATCTCACGCCCGACGATGAACTTCTGCAGGTTGCCACCCGACAGGCTCTTGGCCGCCGCGCCCGGGCCACCGGCCTTGACGCGGAAACGGGCGATCAGGTGCGCCGCGAGCGCCTTCACCTCGCCCAGCTTCAGCCAGCCACCGGCACCGATGCCGGCGCGGCGCGTGAGCAGGGTGTTGTGCGCCAGACCCATCACCGGCACCGCGCCGCGGCCCAGGCGTTCTTCGGGCACGAAATGCAGGCCGGCCGCACGCCGGCGGCCCGGCGGCTGGGTGGCGATGTCGCGCCCGAAGAGTTGGATGCTGCCGGCCGGCGCACGTGGGTCCTCGCCCGAGAGCGCGGCCATCAGCTCCTGCTGGCCGTTGCCCGAGACCCCGGCCACACCGACGATCTCACCGGCTTTCACGTCGAACTGGATGCCTTTCAGCGCGACGGCAAACGGGTCGTCGGACGCCAGGTCCAGGCCCTGCACCTGCAGCACCACCGCGCCGGTCTGCGCCGCGCGGTGTGTCAGCTGCGGCGGCTCGGCGCCTATCATCAGCCGCGACAGGCTGGCGTTGCTGTGCTGCGCAGGGTCGACCTCACCCGTGACCTTGCCGCCGCGCAGCACGGTGCAGTGGTGGCACAGCGCGCGGATCTCGTCGAGCTTGTGGCTGATGTAGAGGATG
>JADMJD010000055.1 GCA_018780805.1 Rubrivivax sp.
CCAGGGACCTACGGATTAACAGTCCGGCGCTCTACCGACTGAGCTATCGGGGAACAGCCTAAGAGTATAGCGTGTTTTTAAGCGGCCCTAGAAACTTGCCTGCACGCTCGCACGCCAGGTGCGCGGCGCGAGCGGGAACAAGTACACATGGCTGAACTGGTACGGGGTCTCACGCCAGGCGCGGCTGTCGCTGGCGTTGTCCAGCGCCAGCTGCCAGACCAGGTCGTGCGTGCCGGCTTTGTGTTGCCAGCGGGCTGCCAGGTCCAGCCGCGTCCAGCCCGGGCTTTGCAGGCTGTTGTCCGGCAGCACCTCGCGTTCGCCTTCGTGCACCAGGGCCGCCTGCAGGCGCAGGCCGGGCAGGGCGGCCAGGTCGTGGCCGATGCGGGCCTTGACCGCGTAACGCGGCACGTTGGTGGGCCGCAGGCCGTTCTGGCTGCCGTCGCTGGCGCCTTGGCGTCGGGCGTGCAGCCACATCGCGCTGCCGCCCCAGGTCCAGGCGCCGTGGCGTTGGCTCAGCTGTGCCTCCAGGCCCTGGTGGGGCACACTGCCATCGATGCGGCGCACGCAGGTGTTGTCAGCGTCGCAGGTGCCGATGTCCACGGCCAAGGGGCGTGTGATGACAAAAGCGGTCACACCGGCTTCCAGCCCGTTGTCGCTGTGCTTGACGCCCGCTTCGAACTGCCGGCTCTTCAGCGCGGGCAGTGGCGCGCCCGGGTCCTCGTAGCGTGACCGGTTCGGCACGGCATCGGTTTCGATGCCCTGGCCCCAGCTGGTGTACAGCATCGTCGCCGGGCTCGCGCGCCAAGCCAGGCCCAGCCAGGGGGTGGTGAAGCTCTGGGGGTAGTCGATCACGCGCGAGCCGTCGGTGCGTTCACTCTGGCGGTTCAGGCGCGTGTGGCGCAGGCCGCCCCAGAGGGACCATGCCGCATTGAGCTGCAGCGTGTCGCGCAGGTAGAACTCGGTGCTGCGTTCGTCGCGGTTGGTGTTCTCGTCGGTCAGATCTGGTGCGGCGGGTGTCTGCTCGCTGCCGTCGTCGCGGCCGCTGCCGGTGTAGTTGTAGGCCTGGCGCTGGAAGCGGTCCTGCCGCTGGCTGAACATCACGCCGGCACGGACGTCGTGGCTCAGGCCTCCCGTTCGCAGCAGGCCTGCGAACTGCAGGTCCAGTGCATCGGTGCGGCGGCGTTCGTTCTCGCTGCGGAAGTCGTAGAGGTCGAAGCTGCCGTCGGGGCAGTAGCGGTCGGCGTAGTAGGTGCCGGCCGCGGCGTCGTAGCAGCCGAAGGGGAAGGCGATGCGGTCGTCGCTGCGCAGGCGCTGCGTCGCGCCGTGCGCCGTGAACTGCCAATCGGCTGACACGCGC
This sequence comes from Rubrivivax sp., assembly GCA_018780805.1. Lineage (GTDB taxonomy): Bacteria > Pseudomonadota > Gammaproteobacteria > Burkholderiales > Burkholderiaceae_C > Rubrivivax. Next base: position 1,358 of record JADMJD010000055.1, read on the forward strand.
TGGCGCAGGCGCAACGACGCCGTTTCGCCATCGAAGACGCTGGGCTGGCTCCAGACCTGGTTGTTGAGGTTGGTGCGTGGGTCGATGCGGTCTGCATCCGGCAGCACATCACCGCGCAGGCTGAAGCCCGGCACGCTGGGCTGGCGTTGGCGGCTGCTCTCGAATTCGGCTTCGAGCAGGGTGTCCGGGCTCAGCTGCCAATCACCCGCCACGGCCAGCAGTCGGCGGCTGCCGTTGCTGTGGCGCACCTGCGGCTGCAGGTCGGCGGCGTGGGCGTTCACGCGCAGGCCAAAGCGCTGCCCTTCGCCGAAGCGCTCCGACAGGTCCACGCTGGCGGCCAGTGTGCCGCCTTGTCGCGCATCGAGCCGGGCGCTGCGCACGCTGCCGGTGGGGCGCTTCACCACCAGGTTGACCAGACCCCCGGGCGCGCTGACGCCGGCCTGCACGCCGCTGGTGCCCTTGAGCACTTCCACACGTTCCTTGTTGGCCAGGCCGATGGCGGTTTCGGCGCTGATGGGCAGGCCGTCGCGCCGGTAGTTGCTGCGGTTGTCCAGCACAAAGCCGCGCACCGTCAGGTAACTCCAGTAGCCCTCGGTGTTGTAGGCGTCGGAGATGCCGGCGTCCAGCGTGGCGATGCCCGCCAGAGAGCCGATGCCGCTGTCTGCCAGCTCGGCCGCGCCGATGACGCTGGCCTGCAGCGGGCTCAGCGCCAGCGGTGTGCTGCCAAAGCCGCTGACGCCGGGCAGGCTGCGTGCAGTGATGACCACACGTTCGGTGGTCGGGGGGCTGGTTTGTGCCGACGCGGCCGAAGCCAGCGCGGTGAGCGTGAAAACAAGGTGTCGTGGTGCCATCGTGTGCCTCTCCTGCGGCGATGGCAGGAAGGCGAGGTCGATGGCCGAGGCCAGGAACGGCCCCTTCGTCTGACGCTGCTTCCCTGCGCGAGGATTACCTCAATCAGGTTCAAAGGGACTGTCTCAGTCGACCCTGCGTGAGCAAGGCCAACACCCCTAGCGAGACGCGATGATAACGCTCAGTCGAAAACGGGAGATTCGACGCCCAGCACCTTGTGCAGTTTCGGGCTGGTGGTGGTGTACTGCAGCAGCACACGTTTGTCCGGGAACACGTAGGGGCTGGCGCCGAAGGCGGCCAGCGCGGCCTCGTGGAAGCCCGACAGGATCAGCTTCTTCTTGCCGGGGTAGGTGTTCACGTCACCCACGGCAAAGATGCCGGGTGTGCTGGTCTCGAACTTCTCGGTGTCGACCACGATCTGCTTGCGCTCCAGCGACAAGCCCCATTCGGCGATCGGGCCGAGCTTGGGGCTGAGGCCGAAAAACACCAGCAGCACGTCCAGCGGCACCACACGTGTGACACCGTCGCCGCCGGTCACCTTCAGGCTGCTCAGGCGGCCGTCGGCCTCTTCGAAGCCGGTGACCTGGCCGACGATGAACTGCATCTCGTAGGCCTCGCACAGCTCCTTCATCTTGGCGACGCTGGCGGGTGCGGCCTTGAAGCCGTCGCGGCGGTGCAGCAGGATCACGCTCTCGGCCTTGTTCGGGCCTTCCTGGACGAAGTTCAGCGTCCAGTCGAGCGCCGAATCCCCGCCACCCACGATCACCAGGTTCTTGCCGGCAAACTGCGCCGGGTTCTTGACGCGGTAGAACAGCTGCGATTCGTCGAACTTGTCCAGGCCGTCCACCTTCAGCGTGCGCGGCTGGAACGAACCCACGCCACCCGCGATGAAGATGGTCTTGGTCAGGAAGGTGGTGCCCTTGCTGGTTTGCACGAAGAAGCGGCCGTCGGCCTGCTTCTCGACCACCGTGACCTCCTGGCCCAGGTGGAAGGTGGCGCCGAAGGGCTCGATCTGCTTGAGCAGGTTGTCGGTGAGCTCCTTGCCGGTGCACACCGGCACGGCCGGGATGTCATAGATCGGCTTGTCGGGGTACAGCTCGATGCACTGGCCGCCGGGGTAGGCCAGGCTGTCGATGATGTGGGCCTTGATCTCGAGCAGACCGAGTTCGAAGACCTGGAACAGGCCCACGGGGCCGGCACCGACGATGACGGCGTCGGTTTCGATGGGGGTGGTGGAAACGTTGTCGGCTTGCATCGTGTTCAGCGGATCAACTGATCCAGCTTGTCCTTCTTGTCCTTCCAGTCATCGGCGTCGGGCATCGGGGCCTTGCGTTTGGTGATGCTGGGCCACTTGCGCGACAGCTCGGCGTTGAGCTTGACGAAGTGCAGTTGCTCGCTGGGCACATCCTCCTCAGGCAGGATGGCGTTCACCGGGCATTCCGGAATGCAGACGGCGCAGTCGATGCACTCGTCCGGGTCGATCGTCAGGAAGTTCGGGCCTTCGCGGAAACAGTCCACGGGGCACACGTCCACACAATCGGTGTACTTGCAGCGGATGCAGGATTCGAGGACGACGTGGGTCATGTGCAACTCTGGGCTGAAGTGGAACGGCCGCCTGCATCTCCGGATGGGCGGCCAGCAGGTAACCAACGATTTTAAGCGGCCCGGCTTTGCCCTGCGGCTTGATGGCGCTCAAGCACCACGGTCTTTGGCCCGCGCGCAACAGGCTTTGCCCCGGCGCCGACGGTGACCACGGTGGGCCGGCTGCTGTGCAGCAACGCGGCTTCGGCCAGGCTGGCGGGGGTGTGGTCACTGGCCAGCTGGTCGGGCCAGCCGGCACGGGAGACCACGCAGACCGGGGTGTCCGCCGGCCAGCCGGCGGCCTGCAGGCGCCGGCCCAGCGCGGCCAGCTGGCGGCCGGCCATGTAGAACACCTCGGTGTCGGCCGTGCGTTCGGCGCGCAGCGTGCCTTCTTTCGTCATCGCGGTCGACAGGCTGACGCTGCGGCCCTGGCCGCGGCGCGTCAACGGGCGCTGCGTGGCGGCGGCAGCGGCGATGGCCGCCGTGACGCCGGGCACCACCTCGCTGGGGATGCCGTGGGCGGCCAAGGCGGTGAGCTCTTCTTCCAACCGCCCGAACACGCTGGGGTCGCCGCCCTTCAGGCGCACGACCACGGCATGTTCCTGGGCCATGCGCACCAGCAGCGCGTCGATCGTGGCCTGGCCGGTGGAGCTGCAGAAACCGCGCTTGCCGACGTCGATCCAGCTCGCCTGCGGGGCGTAGGCGCGCAGCGCGGGGTCGGTCAGCGCGTCGAACAGCACCACGTCGGCCTGCGCCAGGCGCTGCGCACCGCGCACGGTGATGAGGTCGGCGGCACCGGGGCCGGCGCCGATGAAGATGACCCGACCGTTCATGCGACCGTTCATGCGGAGGCCACCTCGGGCCGCAGGTGCAGCCCACATTCCTTGGCCTCGCCCTGTTCCCACCACCAGCGGCCGGCGCGCGGGTCTTCACCGGCGCTCACCGCGCGGGTGCAGGGCGCGCAGCCGATGCTGGGGAACCACTGGTCGTGCAGCGCGTTGTAGGGCACGTCGTGGCGTTTGATGTACTCCCACACGTCGGCTTCGGTCCAGTCGGCGATGGGGTAGAACTTCTCGCGGCCGTCGTCTTCCAGCGCAAAAAACGGCACGTGGCGGCGGGTCTCCGATTGTTCGCGGCGCAGCCCGGTCACCCAGGCGCTGCGGCCGGCCAGCAGGCGCGTCATCGGCTCCACCTTGCGGATCTCGCAGCAGCTCTTGCGCAGCGGCAGGCTCTGGTACATGGCCTCGGGGCCGTTTTTGCGCACGAACTGCACCACCGCTTCTTCACGCGGGCGAAACACTTCCACCTCGATGCCGTAGTGCGCCCGGATGCGCGGGATCAGCGCCAGCGTCTCGGCGTGCAGCGCGCCCGTGTCCAGCGTGGCCACGGCCACCGGCAGCTGCAGGCGGGCGATCATGTCGGTCAGCACCATGCCTTCGACACCCAGGCTGTTGGCCTGCACGATGTGGCCGGCGTGGTCTTCGGCCGCTTCGCGCAACAAGGCCTCGGCGTGCGCGACACGGGCTTCAAAGCCACGGGTCTTGCGCGCCAGGCGCTGGATCATGCTGCTGTGGCTCATGCGCGCGCGCCCCGGCCGGCCGGGTCCGCCTGATGGTCTGCCTGGTAGTGACCGGGAAAGAAGCCCAGAGAGCGGTCCGCCGCCTCCAGGCTCTGGCCGGCGACCAGCTGCGCAGCATCAAAACCGCAGCGGCGCAGCAGCGGCAGCATGTCGATCATGACCTCGCCGGTGGCGATGATCTCGCCCGTGTACTTGAGCCGGCCACGCAGCACCACGGCCTGCGAGTAGGCCCGGCCATCCACCCACTTCGGGAACTGCAGCGCCACGGCCGGCACACCCGCCAGCGCCGCGGCGAGTTGCGAGACGTCGTCGGTGTTGGCCACGGTCAACGTGCCCGGGGGCAGGGTGCTTTCGGCGTTCAGGAATCGCATGCGGTGCTCCTTCAGGCCGTTTCGGCGGTGGTGGCCGTGGCGGTGCGGGCCGTGCTGCGGCGCACGGCGTCGGCCGCGGCGCGGAAGGGCGGGGTGCCCAGGCGGCGTGCGGCGTCCACGAAGCGCTCTCCGGGCTGGCGCTCGCGCCGGTACAGGTCGAGCACGGCTTCCAGCACGTCGGGCACCTCGTCGGCCGCAAACGATGGGCCGATCACCTTGCCGGGCACGGCTGCGCCGCCCCGGGTGCTGCCGTCGCTGCCACCCAGCGTGACCTGGTACCACTCGCTGCCATCCTTGTCGACGCCGAGGATGCCGATGTGGCCGCTGTGGTGGTGGCCGCAGCTGTTGATGCAGCCGCTGATGTTCAGCGTGATGTCGCCGATGTCGTGTTGTTCGTCCAGGTCTTCAAATCGCTCGTGCAGCGCGGCAGCGATCGGGATCGAGCGGGCGTTGGCCAGCGCGCACAGGTCGCCGCCGGGGCAGGCGATCATGTCGGTCAGCAGGCCGATGTTGGCGGTGGCAAAACCGCCGGCACGCGCGGCTTCCCACAGCGCGGGCAGCTGATCCTGCCGCACCCAGGGCAGCACCAGGTTCTGTTCGTGGGTCACGCGCAGCTCGCCCAGGCTGAAACGTTCGGCCAGCGCGGCGGCGCCGTCCATCTGTGCGGCCGTCACGTCGCCCGGGGGCAGGCCGGCACGTTTGAGCGACAGCGTCACCGCACGGTAACCGGCCACGCGGTGCGCGTGCACGTTGCGCTCCAGCCAGCGCAGGTAGGCCACGGGCAGGTCTTCGCGCAGCGTTGCACGTGCGTCGGCATCCTTCAGCGGTGCCGGCAGCGTGAACGACGCCGCCACGCGGTCCAGTTCGGCGGGCGGGATCACCGGCGCACCTTCGGCCACCAGCTGCGCAAACTCGCGCTGCACGTCGTCGATGAAACGGGGGCCTTCGGCCTTGACCAGGATCTTGATGCGTGCCTTGTAGGCGTTGTCGCGCCGGCCGTGCAGGTTGTAGACGCGCACGATGGCTTCAATGAAGACCAGGATCTGCGCCCAGGGCACGAAGTCGGCGATGGGCGTCGCGATCACCGGCGTGCGGCCCATGCCACCGCCGACCAGCACGCGGAAGCCCACCGCGCCGCTGTCGTCACGGTGCAGCTGCAAGCCGATGTCGTGCCAGGCGATGGCGGCGCGGTCTTCGCGCGCACCGGTGACGGCGATCTTGAACTTGCGCGGCAGGAAGGCGAACTCCGGGTGCAGCGTGCTCCACTGGCGCAGGATCTCGCAGTAGGGCCGTGGGTCGACCACCTCGTCGGGCGCGATGCCGGCCAGCGCGTCGGTCGTGATGTTGCGGATGCAGTTGCCGCTGGTCTGGATGCCGTGCATGTCCACGCTGGCCAGCAGGTCCATCACGTCGGCGGCCTGGTCCAGCGGGATCCAGTTGAATTGCAGGTTCTGGCGGGTCGTGAAGTGGCCGAAACCGCCGCGTTCGGTCGGCAGGCCGGCGTCCTGGTGGTCGTGTTCGCGGGCGATGCGGGCCAGCATGCGCAGCTGGCGGCTGGACAATTCACCGTAGGGCACGGCCACGCGCAACATCGGCGCGTGGCGTTGCACATACCAGCCGTTCTGCAGCCGCAGCGGGCGGAAGTGGTCCTCGCTCAGTTCACCCCGCTGCCAGCGGGTCAGCTGGTCGCGGAACTGGGCCGCACGGGCTTGCACAAAGTGGCGGTCGAAGTCGGTCGGACGGTACATGGCCGGCAGAATACGCAGCGGCCCATATTCCTCAAACTACAAAGAAGTAGAGTGTTTATATCCAGAAGGCATATGACTGGCCTGGTACTGACGGCCGTGGTGGTGTTCGCCGGCTGTCAGAGCCCGCCCCCGGCCAAGCCGGTGGTGGTGTCGCCGCAGCCGCCGGTCGTCACGCTGCCGCCGGTCCCTGTGCCGCCGCCCGCGCCGCCGCGAGCGCCCACCATCGGCCTGGCCCTGGGCGGCGGTGCCGCGCGCGGTTTTGCCCACATCGGCGTGATCCAGGCGCTGGACGAAGCCGGCATCCGCCCCAGCCTGGTCGCCGGCACCTCGGCGGGCAGCCTGGTGGCCGCGCTCTGGGCCGCCGGCATGGACGGTGCCGAGCTCGGCCGGCAGGCCCAGGCGATGGAAGAGTCGGCCATCGCCGACTGGGGTTTCCCCGGCCGCGGCCTGCTGCGCGGTGAAGCCCTGGCGCGTTTTGTGCGCGACCGCAGTGGCCAGCGCCTGATCGAACAGATGCCACGCCGGCTGGGCATCGTCGCCACCGACCTGGACAGCGGCGACGCCATCCTCTTTCAGCGCGGCGACACCGGCCAGGCGGTGCGTGCATCCAGCGCCGTGCCGGCCGTGTTCCTGCCGGTGAAGATCGGCAGCCGCGAATACGTCGACGGCGGACTGGTGGCGCCGGTGCCGGTGAGCCACGCGCGGCGCATGGGCGCCGAGCTCGTGATCGCGGTCGACATCAGCGAGGCGCCCGAGGGCCGCAACACCGCCGACCCATTCCGCATGCTGCTGCAGACCTTTTCCATCATGGGGCGCAGCATCAACCGCTTCGAGCTGCGCGAGGCCGACATCGTGGTCCGCCCCGCGCTGGCGGGTGTGTCGGGCACCGATTTCAGCGCCCGCCAGCAGGCCATCACCGCCGGCCGCGAGGCCATGCAGAAGGCCATGCCGCAACTGCGCCAGCGTCTGGCGGACCTGACGCGCTGAAAAGCGGGGCGCGGAAATAAAAGCGGCCCGATGCGGGGGCATCGGGCCGAGAAGGAACCTGGAAAGGGGATTTCTGGGTTCCGAAATGACAATCCTGAGAGGCCCCGGCTGCTGCCGAAGCCCCGGTGTGAGCGCGCCTGCGCTGGAAAGTTCAGCCGGCGCGCCCGATCAGGACCTTCAGGCGGCGCGGCGGGCCTTGGTGGCGGTCTGCGAGGCCTTGACGGCGGTGTTGGTCACGGCCTGGAAGTTGGCTTCGGCGACTTCGGCGGCCTGCTTGGCAGCCTTCTGCACACTTTCCATCGCGTTGTTGGCGGCGGCGACGGCCGACTTCACCAGGGCGACGGCGTTTTCGGTGCCGGCCGGGGCGTTCTTGACGGCGGTGTCGACCAGGGCCATGACCTTCTTCTGCGCGTCGGCGACCTGGGCTTCGGCGGCCTTGGTCACTTCGGCACCGGTGCCGGTGGCGATGTCGTACACGTGGCGGCCGTAGGCGGCAGCCTTTTCGGCGCTGGGCTGCAGCAGGCTGGCTTGCAGGGCCAGCAGTTCCTGGGCGTCCTTGACCGACAGCGCGGCCTTGGTCGTCTCGGCGGCTTCGGCCAGCGAGGCCTTGGCCACTTGCAGGTTCAGCTCGACCAGCTTCTCCACGCCTTCAAACGCCTTGTGCGTCAGGCCGAAGAGGGTTTCGATGTTGGCTTTGTGGGCGGCCATCACTTGTTCAGCGGTGAAAGGGGTCATGGTTTGCTCCGTGTGTCGGTTGGGGATCAGGTCTGAGGGAAACTGCATTTGCTGCACTGCAACATGATTCGAAGTATAGGCATCACGGGCCGGCTTGCAAGCTCTTTTTGCTGCGGTGCAACAAAGTAGGGAGCTGCCTCCAGCCCGGCCCGCGCATACGCCGGGGGCGGGGCCTGCAAGCGCTGATGTATTCTGGACAGTGCCGCGGGCGCAGACCCCGGTGCGACCGGGAGGACGAGCGGCGATGCTGAGCTTGAAACTGGTGGGTGGTGTGGCCCGTGCCGACGGTGCCCGCACCACGGCGGAGGTGCCGCCCGCCCAGCCCCGATACACCATCGGCCGCGACCCGGCCTGTGACTGGGCGCTGCCTGACCGCACGCTGGCCTTGTCGGCCCGGCACTGCGAGATCGTGCAGACCCCGACCGGCCCGCTGCTGCGCGACCTGTCCACCAACGGCACCTTCGTCAACGACGCCAGCACCCGGCTGCTGGACGACCACCTGCTGCGCCATGGCGACCGCTTCGATGCCGGGCCTTTCAGCTTCGAGGTCAGTGTCGTGGCGGGTGTGACGGCCGCCGATCTGGACCTGTCGGCTCCCAGTGCACCGGCGCTGCGCTCGCCCGCGGTCGATGAAACCGCGCCCCTGGTGGCCATGCCCCGGGGCCGGGACCCGGCCGCCGTGGCCGCCGCCGCGCTACCACCCCCTGCGGCCGATGCCGACCTGGGCCTGACACGCATCCGCCCGGCCCCGCGCCCAGCCGCTGCGCCGGCGGTGCCGGCAGCGATGCCGGTGCCGCCCCCTTCGGCCATGTCTGCGCCCTTGCCTGCGCCGATTCCTGCGCCGGCGTCCGCCCCGGTGCCCGCGCCGATGCCTGTTCCCGCACCGGTGGCCGTCCCGACCGGCGCTGGTGCCGACGCCTGGCGTGCAGCCCTGGCACAGGGCCTGGGCGTGCCGGCGCACAGCCTGGCTGGGCAGGACCCGCTGCTGCTGGCGCAGCAACTCGGCGCGCTGGCGCGTGCCTCGGTGGACAGCCTGCGCAGCCTGCTGGAGCAGCAATCCCGATCACGTCGACGCATCGGCAGCCGCCGCCAGGCGGCGCTGCGTGCGGCGTCGCCCTTGCAGCTGGCCGACAGCAGCGAGGCCGCCTTGCTGGCGCTGTTGGCCAGCACGCCCGGCCCGGCGATGGCCCAGGCCACCGCGGACCTGGCGCGCCACCAGGACCAGTTGCTCGCCGCCTACCGCGGCGCCGTGCAGCGCCTGGCCGAAGACCTGGCACCGGCCACGCTGGCCCAGTCCCTGCCCGGCGCCGATGCGGCGCGCCACTGGGCGCTGTACGGCACGCTATGGCAGCGGCTGGGTCTCGTGTCCGACGACGCACCCTGGCCTGCCGGCATGGTGGAAGCGGCGCTGTTGCACCTGGCCGCCGCCTACGATCAAGACTGAGAAGGTGTGAACGAACCCAACATGCCCGCTCATCCTGCCCAAACCAGCCCACTCGTCGTTGCAAATGCTCGCCGTAGCCCGAGCTACGGCTGTGCTTTGCGCCCAGATGGGCCCGGTTCAGCCAGTCTGCTCGGGCACGCCGGGTTCATTCACACCTTCTGATGCCCGCAGCGGGAGAAGCGCGATGGCCAACGACTTTTTCCACTACACCGCACCCGACCCGGCGCCCGGCCCGGCAGCGCCCGTGCCTGCGGCGCCGACGGGCCCAGCCCCCATCCGCCTGCTGGCCGACCTGGGCGATGAAGACTGGGAAAAGTTCATCGGTTACACCGCGCGCCGCCGCTACCCCGCCGGGGCCGTGGTGGTCGCGCGCGGCGCGCTCAGCCCGGCGTTGTTCTTTGTGGCCTCTGGCCAGGTGCAGGTGCAGGTGCCCGGCGCCGCCGCCACGCTGCGCGGTGAAGGCGAGGTCGTGGGCCTGCTGAGTTTTCTGGACGCCGCGCCGCATGCCGCCGAGGTGCTGGCCGCCACCGAGGTGGAACTGCTGATGCTGACGCCCGACGGCCTGAGCCAGCTTGCCGCCTGGCAGCCGCGCATCGCGATGGCGCTGATGCGCGACCTGGGCGCGCATGTCGCCGCCCGCCTGCGCCGGCTGCAGCCGGGCGACTGACGCATGGCCGTCATCCCCATCCTGCCGGCATCACCACCTGCGGCACCGCCGTACTTCGGCAACTACACCCAGCTGCGCAGCGCGCTGCCACCGCTGGTCTGGTGGCTGCTGCGGGGTGTGGTGATGGCGGCCACGCTGGTGCTGGTGGCGCTGTTGATCTGGCAGCCTGCGCTGGGCCTGAAGCTGTTCTGGGGCCTGGCCGTGCCGCTGCTGCCGGCCGTGCTGGTGGTGGCGCCCGGGCTGTGGCGCCAGGTCTGCCCGATGGCCACATTGAACCAGCTGCCCCGGCAGGGTGGCTTCACCCGCGGCCGGGAACTGCCGGCGGGGCTGAAGACTGCCGCCTTTGCCATTGCCGTCGGTGGTTTCCTGACCGCCGTGGCGCTGCGCGCCCCACTGCTCAACCACGCCGGCCCGGTGCTGGGCGCGGGGCTGCTGGTGGTGCTGGCCCTGGCCTTCACCGGTGGCCTGGTGTTCAAGGGCCGCAGCGGCTGGTGCGGCACCTTCTGCCCGTTGGCGCCCATCCAGCGAGACTACGGCCAGGCGCCGCTGGTGGTCGTCAAAAACGGCTGGTGCGAGCCCTGTGTGGGCTGCCAGAAGAACTGCTACGACTTCAACCCGCGTGCCGCCGTCTTCAGCGACGTCTATGACGACGACCCGCGCTGGGCCGGCCAGCGGCGTTTGTTCATGGGGCTGATGCCCGGGCTGATCCTGGGTTATTTCCTGCAGGGGCCGGTGGCCACCGACGGCGCGTGGGTGCACGCGGCCGGCCTGCTGGGCGGTGCCGCGGCTTCAGCGGGTGTGTACGCACTGGCCGTGGCCTTTGTGCCGACCACGCCGTACCGCATCTCGCTGGCCTTCGGCGCCTTGGCGCTGGCGCTGTTCTACACCTTCGCCGGCCCACTGATCGTGGACACCGTGGCCGGCCTGCTGGGTGCGACGCCGCCCGACGCGCTGCGCACGGCGCTGCGGTTCACCGGTGCGCTGCTGGCCGCCGGCCTGGTGGCCACCGGCTTGCGCGCCGAGGCCCGCTGGCGCGAGGCGCAGCAGCAGCGCAAGGCCGCCGCGCCCGCGCCGGCCCCGGCCTACGCCGACGACGGACGCACGCAGCTCGGCGGTGGCCGTGCGCTGAAGGACCGGCTGGCCCGCCAGCCCGGGGCCGACGGTGCGGCCGAAGTGACCGACCGCGCCACCGGCATCGCCTTCCAGGTCGCGCCCGACCAGACGCTGCTGGAGGCCATCGAACATGCCGGCCTGAAGATCAGCTTCGGCTGCCGTGCCGGCGTCTGCGGTGCCGACCCGGTGGCCGTGTGCGAAGGCGGTGAGCACCTGTCGCCACCGGGTGACGACGAACTGGCCACGCTGCGTCGGCTCGGCCTGGAAGGCCGCGCACGGCTGGCCTGCATGTGCACGGTGCGCGGCCCGGTGCTGATCGACCGCGACGCGCAGTCCGCGCCCGTGCCGATCAGCATCCAGCGCAAGCCGACGGTGGACAAGGCAGCGCTGGCCGGTGTCGGCCGCGTGGTGATCGTCGGCGATGGCGTGGCCGGCATGAGCGCGGCCGAGGCGCTGCGCCGCGACAGCCCCACGCTGCGCATCGAGCTGGTGGCCAACGAGCCGCACGCCTTCTACAACCGCATGGGCATCGGCCGCCTGATCTACGACAGTGCCGCGATGGACGCGCTGGCCCTGGTGCCGGCCGACTGGGCCGCGCAGCGCGACGTGAAGCTGCACCGCGGTGCCGTGGCCGTGCGCCTGGACCGCGAAAACCGCCGCGTGGGCCTGGCCAGCGGCGAGTGGCTGCGCTACGACCGGCTGATCCTGGCCACCGGGGCACGGTCGCTGCCGCCGGAGGACAGCTTCCTGGACCGACCGAACGCCTTTGTGCTGCGCAGCGCCGAAGACGCGTTGGCCATCCGCCAGTTTGTGCAGGCCCGCGGCAGCCGGCGCGCCGTGGTCATCGGCGGCGGCGTGCTGGGCGTGGAAGCGGCCGATGCGCTGCACAAGCTGGGCCTGAAGGTGACGCTGCTGCAGCGCGCCGACCGTCTGATGAACGCGCAGCTGGACGCCCCCGGTGCCGCCAAGCTGGCGGGTTACCTGGAGAGCATCGGCATCCAGGTGGTCACCAACGTCTCGGTGGTCAAGTACGACGGCATGCCGGAGCTCACCGCTGCGTGGCTGTCGCACGGGCCGCGTGTGCGGGCCGATCTGTTCGTCGCCTGCCTGGGCATCCAGGCCAACACGCACCTGGCGGCGAATGCCGGCCTGGCGGTGGGGCGGGGCATCCAGGTCGACACCACGATGCGCACCGACGACCCGAACATCCTGGCCATCGGCGATGTGGCCGAGCTGCCCGGTGCGCTGGGCGGGCTGTGGCCCGTGGGCGCGGCGCAGGCCGGCACCGCGGTGGCCACCATCTTTGGCGACCCCGCGCCTTACCAGCCGCCGCGCATCGTGCTGCAGCTCAAGTGCGAGGGCATCGATTTGCGCAGCTGGGGCGAGGTGACACCGAAGCCCGGCGACGAGGTGCGCAGCGCGCGCCCGGAAGACGCCGCCTGGTGGTCGCTGATCCAACGCGACGGGGCCTTGGTCGGCGGGGTCTACGTCGGCCCACCCGGCAGCGCCAAGGCCTTCGGCAAGCTGCTGCAGCAACCGGAGCCGGCGGCGGTGCGCGCCTTCAACGGCTGAAGCCTGCGGCATGCTGGCGTTCCATTCCGACCACTTCGTGCTGCCCTTGCCGCCGGGGCACAGCTTCCCGATGAGCAAGTACCGGCTGCTGCGCGACGCCGTCGAGCAGACGCTACCGGCCGTGCGTGTGACCGAAGCACCGCCCGCCACCGACGGCGAGCTGGCGCTGGCCCACTCGCCGCGCTACATCAGCGCGGTGGCCGAGGGCCTGCTGTCGGCGGCCGAGCAACGCGAGATCGGTTTCCCCTGGTCCGAGCGCATGGCCGAGCGGGCCCGGCGCTCGGTGGGTGCCACCATCGCCGCGGCCCGCGCCGCGCTGCAGGGCGAGGGCGTGGCCGCCAACCTGGCCGGTGGCACGCACCACGCGTACGCGGACAAGGGCTCGGGCTACTGTGTGTTCAACGACGTGGCCGTGGCGGCGCGGCTGATGCAGGCCGAGTGGCACCGCCATCACCGACGCCTGCTGCGCGTGCTGGTGATCGACCTGGACGTGCACCAGGGCAACGGCACCGCCGCGATCTTCCGCGACGACCCGACGGTGTTCACGCTCTCGTTGCACGGCGCCAAGAACTTCCCGCACCGCAAGGAAAGCAGTGACCTGGATGTGGACCTGCCCGACGGTTGCACCGACGAACCCTACCTCACCGCACTCGACGACGCGCTGGCACGGGCCTTCGCCCGCCACAGCGACGGCCCGCCCGGCCTGGCCTTCTACCTGGCTGGCGCCGACCCGCATGAAAACGACCGCCTGGGCCGTCTGAAGCTCAGCGCTGCGGGCCTGGCAGCGCGTGACCAGCGTGTGTTCGACGCGCTGGCCGCGCGTGGCATCCCGGTCGCCGTCAGCATGGCTGGCGGTTATGGGCGCGACCTGGCCACCACGGTGGCGATCCAGCACCACACGCTGGAACTTGCACTCGGCAGCTGGCGGCAGAGGATGGAACAATCGGCCGCATGACCTTGCCCACGCCCTTGCCCACCCCCGAACAGATCGCCTGCGTCGACGCCGCGATCACCACCCGGCGCTCGCTGCGCGCCTTCCTGCCCACGCCGGTGCCACAAGACGTGGTCGAAGCCATCCTTGCGGTGGCGGCGCGGGCGCCCTCGGGCACCAACACGCAGCCGTGGCGCGTGACGGTGCTGACGGGTGATGCCAAGGGCCGGCTCTCGGCCGCGATCCGCGCCGCACACGACGACCCCGAAGAACGTGCCCGCCACACCGAGGAGTACGCCTACTACCCCACCGAGTGGGTGTCGCCCTACGTGGACCGCCGCCGCAAGGTGGGCTGGGACCTGTACAGCCTGCTCGGCATCGGCAAGGCCGACAAGGAACGCATGCACGCCCAGCACGGCCGCAACTACGACTTCTTCGACGCACCGGTGGGCCTGATCTTCAGCATCGAGCGCGTGATGCGCCAGGGCAGCTGGCTGGACTACGGCATGTTCCTGCAGAACATCATGGTCGCCGCGCGGGCGCGGGGGCTGGACACCTGCCCGCAGGCCGCGTTCACACAATGGCACCGCATCATCCGCGCGCAGCTGCAGTGGCCCGACAGCGAGATGCTGGTCTGCGGCATGGCGCTGGGCTACGCCGACAGGGCCGCACCCGAGAACCAGCTGGTGACCGAGCGCGCGCCTGTGGCCGGCTTCACCAGGTTTGTGTCATGAGTGCCGGCATGAAGCCGGCGGTGCTGGTCGCCCGGGCCATGTACCCTGAAACCCTGGCCCGGCTGCAGCAGCACTTCGAGGTCGAGGCCAACCCCGATGACGAGGTCTTCAGCCCGGTGGCATTGAGTGCCCGCCTGGTTGGCAAGGTGGGTGCCATCACCACCGGCAGCGAACGCATCGACGCCGCCGTGCTGGCCGCGCACCCGCAGCTGCGTGTGGTGGCCAACATGGCCGTGGGCTACAACAACCTGGACATCGCGGCCTTTGACGCCGCCGGGGTGCTGGCCACCAACACACCCGACGTGTTGACCGAGACCACGGCCGACTTCGGCTTTGCACTGATGATGGCCACCGCGCGCCGCATCACCGAAAGCGAAAACTACCTGCGCGCCGGCCGCTGGACCCAGTGGCGCTACGACATGTTCACCGGTCCGGATGTGCACGGCGCCACGCTGGGCATCCTGGGCATGGGCCGCATCGGCCAGGCCATCGCCCGCCGCGGGGCATTGGGCTTCGGCATGAAGGTGATCTACACCAACCGCAGCCGCCTGGCGCCGGAACTCGAAGCCCCGCTGGGCGCACGTTACGTCGACAAGGCCACGCTGCTGCGCGAGGCCGATCACCTGGTGCTGGTGCTGCCGTATTCGGCCAGCAGCCACCACGCCATCGGCGCGGCCGAGCTGGCGCAGATGAAACCCACGGCCACGCTGACCAACGTGGCCCGCGGTGGCATCGTCGACGACGCGGCGCTGGCCGTGGCGCTGGCCGAGCGCCGCATCGCCGCGGCCGGGCTGGACGTGTTCGAGGGTGAGCCGGCCGTGAACCCCGCGCTTCTGGACCTGCCCAACGTGGTGCTGACCCCGCACATCGCCAGCGCCAGCGAACGCACGCGCCGCGCGATGGCCGACCTGGCGGCCGACAACCTGATCGCTGCGCTGACCGGCGGCCGGCCGCTGACGCCCGTGAACCCCGGCGTGTTGCCGCTGCGTGCCTGAGCAACTGGCGCTTGACCTACAGCTGCGCGATCGGCAGCGCCGGCGCGTCGTCGGCCATCCCCATCGCGTGGATCAGCGTCGTCAGGTCGGCCTGCAGGCGCGCCAGCGTGTCCGCGTCCAGCTGGTCCAGCGCCTGCGGCAGCAGCCCGGTGAACGGGCCGGGCACCTGCGCCAGCAAGGCCAGGCCCGCGGGCAGCAGGCGCAACTGCACGGCGCGTTTGTCGCTGCCTTCGCGCGCTGCCGCCACGAGGTTGCGCTCGGTGAGTGCGCGCACCAGGTTGCTGGCTGTGGACTGGTGCACGTGCATGGCCCGCGCCAGGCTGCCCACCCCCAGGCCGGGCTGCGAGGCGATGACCCCCAGCGCCCAGACCTGCGCACCGCCGATGCCGACCTGTTTTTCCACCTGCTGGTAGTGCGCACGCGCGGCCGTGAACACCTGACGGAAACGTTGCAGCACGCGCGCGGGCGCTTCCTGATCGGGCGGTACGGAGGGATGCGGCGGTGCCAAGGCAGGCATGCCACGATGATAGAACGGGGCCCCGAAGGATGATGCTGCACCACCCCGACTGGCGGGCCCGCTTGCGCGAGGAGCTCACCGAGTGGCGGCCCTGGGCCACGCGCGCCGTGGTGCTGGTCTTTGCCGCCGCGGCCGGGCTCACGGTGGCCGGTTTCACCTGGCTGTCGGAACATGCCTACGCGCTGTTCGAGCGCGGCGCAGCGGCCTGGTGGTGGGCGCCGCTGCTGTGGATGCCGGCGCTGACGGCGCTGATCGTCTGGCTCACACGACGTTGGTTCGCCGGGGTCGCAGGCTCAGGCATCCCACAGGTGATGGCGGCCATGGACGAGCAGACCCCGGCTGCGCAACGGGGGCTGTTTGTGTCGTTGCGCCTGGCGTTTGCCAAGCTGATGCTGACGGCAGGTGGATTGCTGGCCGGGCTGTCGCTGGGGCGTGAAGGGCCGTCGGTGCAGATCGCCGCCGGTGTCATGCACCATGCACGCCGCTGGCTGCCCGAGCGCAACACGATCAGCGAACATGGCCTGCTGATGGCCGGCGGCGCGGCCGGCATTGCCGCCGCCTTCAACACCCCGCTCGGCGGCGTGATGTTTGCCATCGAGGAGCTGTGGCGCCGCAGCGAACAGCGCAGCAGCGCACTGCTGATTGCGGCCATCGTGCTGGCCGGCCTGATGTCGGTTTCGGTCTACGGCAACAACACCTACTTTGGCGTCATCCGGGTGCCCACGCTGGGCTGGTCGGTGCTGGGCCCGGGCCTGCTGGTGGCGCTGGTGTGTGGCCTGACCGGCGGCTTGTTCGCGCGCCTGCTCATCGTCTCGCTGGCCGGAGGGGTGGACGTCTTCAGCCGCTGGCGGCGCGTGGCGCCGGTGCGTTTTGCCGCCGGCTGCGCGCTGGTGGTGGCCGTGATTGGCCTGGTCAGCGGCGGCGCCACCTGGGGCAGCGGCTACGCACAGACCCGCGGCCTGCTGGAGGGCGACACGGGGCTGTCGGTGTTCTACACCGCGCTGAAGTTCATCGCCACCTGGCTGACCACCTGGACCGGTGTGCCGGCCGGCATCTTTGCGCCGTCGCTGGCCATCGGCGCGGGCATCGGCAGCGACGTGGCGGCGCTCACCGGCTTTGCCGAGCGGCCCGCGCTGATCGCACTCGGCATGGCGGGTTTCCTGGCCGCGGTGACGCAGGCGCCGCTGACGGCCTTCATCATCGTGATGGAGATGGTGGCCGGGCAATCCATGGTGCTGAGCCTGATGGCCTGTGCGCTGGTGGCCAGCGGCATCTCGCGGCTGATCAGCGCGCCGCTGTACGCGGCACTGACGCGGGTGCAGTTGCTGCGCCTGCCGGCGCCAGTGGCTGACGTGGCGCCACAAAAAGGGAGCCCCGCGAGCGGGGCTCCATGAAGGTCGCTTCTGTCCGCCTCGCGCACCTCGCGTCCTTGGCGTCTGCGCGGTGTTCGAGACAGGTGCAGTGTATTTGATCAAATGCATCTGCGCGACCCCTGAGGTTGGCGGCTCGGATGGCCCGGTGACAATCTGCACATGACCGCCTGGATCCTGATCGCGCTGGCTGCATCCAACCTGCTGCTGCTGGTCTGGGCGCTGGTGCGGCGCTCGCCCGCGGACACGGCCACCGCCGAGCGGCTGGAGCGGCTGGAGCGCTCGCTGCGCGATGAACTCGGCCGCCAGGGCCAGGCCGCGCGCAACGACCTCGCCAGCTTCCAGCAGGCGCTGCTGGCCCAGTCGGGCGATGTGGCGCGCACGCAGAACGAGCAGATCGACTCCTTCCGCACCCAACTCGCCAGCACGCAGACGGCGCTGCTGCAGCAGGCGCAAGCTGCGCGGGACGCGCAGGAGGCGGCACTGCGACGCCTGGGCGAAGGCATGGAGCAGCGGCTGGGCCGGCTGCAGGAAGGCAACGAAGCCAAGCTCGAGCAGATGCGCGCCAC
>JADMJD010000076.1 GCA_018780805.1 Rubrivivax sp.
CAAGGACAAGGGCACGGGCAAGGAAAACAAGATCACCATCAAGGCGAACTCGGGCTTGAGCGAGGCCGAGATCGAGAAGATGGTGAAGGACGCCGAGGTCAACGCCGCCGAAGACGCCAAGAAGCTGGAACTGGTGCAGGCCCGCAACGCGGCCGACGCGATGGCGCACTCGGTGAAGAAGAGCCTGGCCGAACATGGCGACAAGCTCGACGCGGCCGAGAAGACGGCCATTGAGACGGCGTTGAAGGATGTCGAAGAAGCGCTCAAGGGCGACGACAAGGCCACGATCGAAGCCAAGACCGAGGCGCTGATGACCGCGAGCCAGAAGCTGGGCGAAAAGGCCTATGCGGAATCGCAGGCGGCGTCCGGCGCGGCCGCTGCTGCCGGTGCAGCCACTGGCGGCGACGGCCCGCAGGCCTCGGCCAAGCCCGACGACGACAACGTGGTCGACGCCGAGTTCAAGGAAGTCAAGAAGTGATGCCCTGCCCGGCCCGGCCTGCCATGCAGGGCCCGGGCTGGTGCTTCGCAGCGCCGCGTTTGATGCTCCAGGCCCGGCCTGGCGGTCAACGCGGCGTCGGTGTTTGATGCTCCCAGGATCTCTCCATGGCAAAGCGCGATTTTTACGACATCCTCGGCGTTCCGAAGAACGCGTCCGACGACGACATCAAGAAGGCCTACCGCAAGCTGGCCATGAAGCACCACCCGGACCGCAACCAGGGTGACGATGCGAAGAAGGCGGAAGAGAAGTTCAAGGAGGCCAAGGAGGCCTACGAGATGCTCTCCGATGCGCAAAAGCGCGCCGCTTACGACCAGTACGGCCACGCCGGTGTGGACCCCAACATGGGCGCCGGCCGCGGCGGCCCGGGCGCGGAAGGTTTTGGCGGTTTTGCCGAGGCCTTTGGCGACATCTTCGGCGACATCTTCAGCAACGGTGGCGGCGGTGGCCGGCGTGCTGGCGGTGGCCAGCAGGTCTACCGCGGCAGCGACCTCAGCTACGCGATGGAGATCACGCTCGAAGAAGCCGCGGCGGGCAAGGAAACGCAGATCCGCATCCCGAGCTGGGACAACTGCGACACCTGCCACGGCAGCGGCGCCAAACCCGGCACCAGCGCCAAGACCTGCCCCAGCTGCAACGGCGCCGGCACGGTGCATTTGCGCCAGGGTTTCTTCAGCATCCAGCAGACCTGCCCGCACTGCCACGGCAGCGGCAAGATCATCCCCGAGCCCTGCCCCAGCTGCAACGGCGCCGGCAAGCTGAAGCGCCAGAAGACGCTGGAGGTCAAGATCCCCGCCGGCATCAACGAAGGCATGCGCATCCGCTCGGCCGGCAACGGCGAGCCGGGCACCAACGGCGGCCCGGCGGGCGACCTGTACATCGAGATCCGCATGAAGGCGCACGAGGTCTTCGAGCGCGACGGCGACGACCTGCACTGCACCGTGCCCGTGGGCCTGACCACGGTGGCGCTGGGTGGCACGATCGAGGTGCCCACGCTGGGCGGCAAGGCCGAGATCGAGCTGCCCGAGGGCACGCAGCATGGCAAGACCTTTCGCCTGCGTGGCAAAGGCATCAAGGGCATCCGCTCCAGCTACCCGGGGGACCTGTACTGCCACGTGACGGTGGAAACCCCCGTCAAGCTGACGGAACACCAGCGCAAGCTGCTGAAGGAACTGGACGAATCCTTCCGCAGCGCGGGCGAACGCCACTCGCCCAACGCCAAGAGCTGGACCGACCGCGTCAAGGACCTGTTCAAGTAAGGTGAACAGCGGCCGATAGTTCCCGGTAGAGCCCCGCCTTCAGCGGCGGGGTGATGCCTATCCATGCCCTGGGGACTGCCGCCATGATGATTCTGGACCGCGACATCGAACGCGCCACCGCGCTCGTGATCGATGGCAATCCGACCTCGCGCAGCATCATCATGAACCAGCTGCGCGAGCTGGGTGTGGGCACCGTGGTACAGGCCCCGCGGCTGGCGGATGGCCGCCAGAAGCTGGAGGCCAAACGCTACGACATCGTGGTCTGCGAGCAGACCTTTCCCGATGACGACCAGACCGGCCAGGACCTGCTGGACGACCTGCGCCGCAGCGGCCTGCTGCCGTATTCGACGGTGTTCGTGATGATCACCGGTGAAGCACGCTACGAACACGTGGCCGAAGCGGCGGAATCGGCGCTGGATGGTTACCTGCTCAAGCCTTATGCCGCCGCCACGCTGGCCGAGCGCTTGCGCCAGGCGCGCCACCGCAAACGGGTGCTCGGCCAGGTCTTCAGCGCGATCGAAAACGACCAGTTTGAACTGGCCGCCAAGTACTGCCTGGACCGCTTTGCGCAGAAGGCCGAGTTCTGGCTCTACGCCGCGCGCATCGGGGCCGAGCTGCTGTTGCGCACCAACCGGCACGAGATGGCCGGCAAGCTCTACAACGCCATCATCGAAGCCAAGGCCGTGCCCTGGGCCAAGCTGGGTGTGGCCCGCGCCCAGGCCGATGCCGGCCAGATCACCACCGCACGCCGCACGCTGGACGTGCTGGTGGCGGCCGAGCCAGGTTATGCCGACGCCTGGGATGTGATGGGCCGCGTGCAGATCGAACAAGGCCAGTTCGACGAGGCGCTGGAGACCTTCCGCAAGGCTGCGGCCATCACGCCCGGCTCGATCCCGCGGCTGCAGAAACAAGGCATGCTGGCCTACTACCAGGGCCACACCGCCGAAGCCGACAAACTGCTGGACCGGGCCGCGCTGCTGGGCATCAGCTCCAAGATGTTCGACCAGCAGTCGCTGGTGGTGCTGGCCTTTGCACGTTTCCAGACCAAGGACAGCAAAGGCCTGCAGCGCTGCCGTGAAAACCTGGAGCACCTGGCCGGCCGCGACGACAGCACGCCCCGCGTGCAGCGCTTTACCCGCGTGGCCCAGGCGCTGGAGCACCTGCTGGGCAAACGCCTGTCGGCCGGGCTGGAACTGGTGACGCAGCTGGCCAACGAACGCCAGGACCCGGAGCTGGACGTCGAAGGCGGCTGCAACCTGCTCAGCCTGCTGGCCGAGCTGGCCGCCAGCGAGCTGCGGCTGGACAACATGGACACCTGGGTGAGCGAGATCGCGGTGCGTTTTTCGACCTCACGCGCGGTGTCGGAGTTGCTGACCCGGTCAGCCGCCCGCCACGCCCCGTTCACCGACCTGGTGAACCTGGGCCATGCCCAGGTGCTGGCGATGTCGGAAGAAGCGATGAACCACGCGCTGGAAGGCAACCCCGGCGAGGCCGTTCGCAAGCTGCTGGCCTACGCGGATGTGACGCTGAACGCCAAGCTGGTGGACACCGCCAAGCTGACGCTGACCCGGCACCGCGCACGCATCAGCGATGCCGACGAGCAGGAGGCCCGCATCACTGCGCTGAAGGAACGTTACGCCGCCTCCTGGGCCGGGCCGCGTCTGGGCCAGGGCACACGTGCTGCCGGCGGCATGACGCTGCGCGACGGCAGCCCGGCCGCACAAACGATGGCGCGCGACACCGCGGCCGTCAGAACAGACTTGCCTGCCCCGGCTGACGCGACGGCCGTCTGAAGCGGGAGAGGTCAAGCTCGACCCGCGCACGGTTCAGGCCCAGGCGCGCGCAGGCCTTTTCGAACCGCTGGCGCAGCAACTGCGCCCACACGCCCTGCCCCCGCATGCGGTGGCCGAAGCGGGCGTCGTTGTCCTGGCCGCCGCGCATGTCGCGCAGCCGGGCCATGATGCGTTCGGCTTTTTGTGGCACATGCTGCTGCAGCCATTGCTGGAACAGCGGGTTCACCTCCCAGGGCAGGCGCAGCACGATGCTGAAGGCGGTGCTGGCGCCAGCCGCGGCGGCGGCTTCGAGCACGCGCTCCAGTTCCGGCTCGTTGAGGAACGGGATGACGGGCGACACACTCACCCCCACCGGCACGCCGGCCTTGGCCAGGGTCTCGATGGTGCGCAGCCGGCGTGCCGGAGCGGCGGCGCGTGGCTCGAGCTTGCGCGCCAGTTCCGGGTCCAGTGTCGTCAGCGACACGTAGACCGCGGCCAGCCGCTGGGCGGCCATCGGCGCGAGCAGATCCAGGTCGCGCTCGATCAGCGCCGACTTGGTGATGATGGAAAACGGGTGCTGCGCTTCGGCCAGCACCTCGATGACCCCGCGGGTGATGCGCAGGCGGCGTTCGGCCGGCTGGTAGGCGTCGGTGGCCGAGCCGATGTTGAGCGACAGCGGCGTGTAGTCACGGCCAGACAGCGTGTCGCGCAGGCGTTCGGCGGCGTTGACCTTGGCGATGATGCGGGTCTCGAAATCCAGGCCCGGCGAGAGGTTCAGGTAGCTGTGCGTGGGCCGGGCATAACAGTAGATGCAGCCGTGTTCGCAGCCCCGGTAGGGGTTGATGGAGAGGTCGAAGCCGATGTCGGGCGAATCGTTGCCGGTGAGGATGCTGCGCACCCGCTCTTCGATCAGCTGTGTGCCGGGCGCGACCTGCTCTTCCTGTGCCGCCTGCTCCAGCGTGCCCCAGCCGTCGTCCAGGGCCTCGGTGTGGGTGCTGCTGAAGCGGTGTTCGATGGCCCAGACGGTGCCGCGGCCCTTGACGGCGGGCACAGGCGCGTAGAGCAAAGTGGCTGGCAAGGTGGCCTGCAAGGTGGCGGACGCATCGGATGGCATGCTGTACTCGTGCAAAGGGGTGGCGCCAGTCACATCAAAACACTGGATGAATATCCAGCATATCGCAGGGCCCGAAGCAGGTAAAGCCCACCCACACCACGGCCTGGCGGGGTCGTGTGTGTGCGGCAGACAAGGAAACGCATGCGCTTGACCGCCTTCGCTGCCGCCAGCCTGGTGCTGGCCCTCACACCCGGCCCCGGGGTGCTGTTCATCGTCGCCCGCAGCTTGGCGGCGGGGCGGCGTGCCGGGCTGCTGGCGGTGGCCGGCGTGGCCGCGGGCAACTTCGCCAACGCGGTGGCGGCCTCACTCGGATTGGCGGCGATCTTTGCGCTGTGGCCGCCGGCTTTCACCGGGGTGCGCGTGGCGGGTGGGGCTTACCTGGTGGCGCTGGGTGTCCTGGCCTGGCGTGCGCCAGCGGGGGTGCCGGCCGCCCCGGGCCGCCAGGCTTTCTGGGTGGCGCTGCTGAACCCCAAGACCACGCTGTTCTTCGCTGCACTGTTGCCCCCTTTCCTGGACCCTGCCGGCTCCGCGGTGCTGCAAAGCCTGCTGCTGGGTGCCGTGTTCGTGGCCATCGCGGCGGCCACCGACAGCGCCTACGCGTTGGCGGCCGGGCTGCTGGCGCCGCGCCTGGCCGGCCAGGCGGCCTGGGGCCGGCGGATCGCCGCGGCGGTTTACATCGGCCTGGGGTTGTACGCGGCCTGGCCCTAGGCAAACCGCCCCTGCAAGAACCAGCCGCTGGGCGTGGCCAGTGGCAGCCGCGTGCGGTAGATCCAGACCAGGGCACCGTCGTCGGCGCGGGCGATGAAATAGTCGCGCGCGGCCAGGCCGGGGCCGTCCCACCAGCCGGCTTCGATGCGCTCGGGGCCGCTGACGATCTGCAGCGGCCGGCCGTCCAGCAGCGGCAACGATGCACGTTCAGCCAGCGGCTGCGGTGTGGGCAGCAGCCAGGCGGGGCGGTGCAGGGGCAGTGTGCCGATGGTGGTGTTCGGTTGATCCGCCGTGAGGCTGGTCTGCAGGCTGCGGGTCTGCAGGCGGCAGGCCTGCTCCGGCCGGTGGTCGGCCACGGGCTGCAGGCGCTGTACCTGGGCATCACCCAAACGCGCGCGCAGCCGCTCCAGCAGCCGCGCCAGGCCTTCGCGCTGGCCCTGTCGGCTGGGAAACAGATCGCCACTGGGTGCTGCGGCCACCACCAGGCGGCTGCAGTGCAATTGCAGGTCCAGCGTGGGCGCGGGCAGCGGGCATTGCGCCAGGCGCTCGCGCAGCAGCAGGTTCAGCTGCGCTGCGTCGGCGGCCGGCTCGGCCAGCTCGACCGTGAGATCGGTGTGCGGCGGGGCGTCGGCGCGGCGCCGGGTTTCGTGCTGCATGCGCAGCGTGAAAGCCGCGATGCGCGAGTGCCGCGCCTGCGCCCAGGCCAGCAGCCGCGCCAGCAGCACCGCCGCACCATGCAGCACCTGGGCCGTGGTGTCGGCGCGCGCGAAGAGCTCCAGCCGGCTCTCGAAGACGGGCGGCGCGGTGAGCGCTTCACGCGGGTCGGACGCCTCGCCGCGGGCGCGGTCCAGGTCGGCCAGCAGCGTGGCGCCGAAACGGCGTGTGAGGCCGGCACGCGGCAGCGCCCGCAGATCGGCCAGGTGGTGCAGGCCCATGCCTTGCAGCGCCTCCCAGTGTTCACGGCCCGGGCCGAACAAATGCACCGGCACTTGGTCCAGCAAGCTGTGCAGCGCGGCCGGATCGGTGCTGTGCGGGCCCCAGGCCAGGTCATCGCGCCAACGGGCCAGCAGCGCGGCGCCACCCGGCGTGGGGGCGCTGGCCATTTGCAGGTGGTGGCCCAGCGGCGCCAGCGCAGCCAGCAGGCGCTGGCGCAGGCGCTCCGGCCCACCGTGGTAACGCAGCACGGTGTGCAG
Organism: Rubrivivax sp.; assembly: GCA_018780805.1. Lineage (GTDB taxonomy): Bacteria > Pseudomonadota > Gammaproteobacteria > Burkholderiales > Burkholderiaceae_C > Rubrivivax. The sequence continues at coordinate 6,543 of JADMJD010000076.1, forward strand.
GCCCAGCAGCACGGTGGCCGGTCCGTCCAGCGTGACCATGGGCGTGAAAGCCAGCGCCGCATGCACCACCGCCTGCAGCGCCATGGCGTCGCGCACCGCATCGGCAGGGCCCAGCCGCAGATCGGCCACCAGGGCCAGTGCGGTGGCACGTTTCAGCCCCGGGTGGATGCCTGCGGCGGTGGCGGCGGCATTGGCGGCACCGATGCGGTGGTCGGCCAGCAGCGCCAGCGGCGCGGCGCGCTCGGCCTCGGGCAAGGTGGCGGCAAAGGCCTCCAGCGACAACAGCGGCAGGTGCAACGCGAGCCAGGGCATGGGGGAATGCCTCTCACGCTCTCAGGCCGGCACGGCAACGGCGTGGGGCTGCGGCAAACCCCGTGGCAACAAAGCACGTGCATGGGCCGTGGCGCACAACACCGGCGGCAAGGCCAGGACCAGCGGTTGGGCACATGGCGGGCCACGGCGCTTGAACAAACGCAGGCGCAACTGATCGGGCAAACCGGCCGCGAGCTGCAGGCGCAGCGGTGCGGCGCTGGGTTTCAGCCGGGCCCCCAACTCGCGGAACAGGAACACCGGCCCAGGGTGGGCCTGCGCCGCCAGCTGCAACCGGCGCAGCGGATCGGCCGAGCCCACGCCGCGCAGCCGCACGGGCAACCAGGCCAGCACGGCCCCCAGCTGCCCGCTGGCCAGGGCCTGCTCCAGCGCCCAGAGGCTGTCCAGGGACGTCGGCGCACGGCCTTGCACAACAACGAGCTGGGTCACGTCCAGCCCCAGCGCCGCCAGCGTCCAGGGGCAAGGCCGGGCCGGGGGATCAAACAGCATCACGGCACGCGGCAGATCTCCGCCCTGCCCGTGTTGCAACGCCGCCAGCACCGGCGCCAGCAAACGCCACTCACCCACGCCGGGGTGCGGCAGCAGCAGCTCGGTCAAGGCCTGGCGCGGCCAGCCACCGCCGGGCAGTTGTGCGTCCAGCGCCGCAAAACCCGTGGCCAGGCCAGGGGTGGTGACACGGCCGAGCTGGGCCGCGCGCCAGAGTGCGGGGTGCAGGTGTTCAGGGGCCGGCAGGGGCCGGTGGGCGGGAGAGGCTTCCACAACGATGCTGCACGCTCACAAGGGGCATCCCGTCAGCGCCGCAGCGCTTGGAAATGTCAGCGCCAGCGGCGCCAAATACTGGATATATATCCAGCATAGCCCAGCACCCGAGGCAGGTAAAGGCCTGCCGCGCCACAAGCCCTGGCGCTCTCAAGGAAACGCAGGGCCGCCCCAAGTTTCCTTGCCCCTCCCCGCGGGGTCGGGCTGGGCGCAGCCCGGCCGTGGGGACGCTCAGTAGTCGTTGCCGCCGCCGCCGTACTCCGGCGCCAGGTTCTCGAAGCGGGTGAAGTGTTTCAGGAAGGCCATCTTCACCGTGCCCACCGGGCCGTTACGCTGTTTGGCGATGATGATCTCCGAGACACCCGGCTCCTTGCTGGCTTCCTTGTTGTAGTAGTCGTCGCGGTAGATGAACATGATGACGTCGGCATCCTGCTCGATGGCGCCCGATTCGCGCAGGTCGCTCATCATCGGGCGCTTGTCGTTGCGGGTCTCGACGCTTCGGTTGAGCTGCGACAGCGCAATCACCGGGCACTGCAGTTCCTTGGCCAGGCCTTTGAGGCCACGCGAGATCTCGCCCAGCTCGGTGGCGCGGTTTTCGTCGCCGCTGCTGCGGCCGCTCATCAGCTGCAGGTAGTCGATGACGATCAGGCCCAGCGTGCCGCCGAACTGCCGCGCCATGCGGCGCGCGCGCGCGCGCAACTCGGCCACGGTGAGTGCCGGGGTTTCGTCGATGAACAGCTGCGCCTGCTTGAGCTTGTCCACCGATTCGGCCAAGCGGCCCCATTCGTCGTCGCCCAGCTTGCCAGTGCGCAGGTGTTGCTGGTCGATGCGGCCGAGTGAACCCACCAGGCGCAGCGCCAGTTGCGAGGCGCCCATTTCCATCGAAAACACCAGCACCGGCAGGCCCTCCTGCACGGCCACGTTTTCGGCGATGTTCAGCGCAAAGGCGGTCTTGCCCATCGACGGACGCGCGGCCAGCACCAGCAGGTCGCCCTTTTGCAGGCCGGCGGTGCTGCGGTCCAGGTCGAAGAAGCCGGTGCGCACGCCGGTGACGTCCTCGGCGCCGTTTTCGTAGAGCTCGGTCACCCGGTCGATCAGCGACACGACCAGGGCGTCGATGCCCTGGAAGCCCTGGCGCTGGCGCGCACCCTCCTCGCCGATCTTCAGGATCTTGCCTTCGGCTTCGTCGAGGATGCCCGACACCGCCCGGCCCTGCGGGTTGAAGGCCACGGTGGCGATCTCGTCGCTGGCGGCGATGAGTTTGCGCAGGATGGCGCGCTCGCGCACGATCTCGGCGTAGCGCCGCAGGTTGGCGGCACTCGGCACGCTTTGCGCCAGCGCGTTCAGGTAGGCCAGGCCGCCGGCGTCTTCGCCCTTGCCATGGGTTTGCAACTGCTCGAAGACGGTGATCACGTCGGCGGGTTTGTTGCCCCCCACCAGCACGCCGATGGCGGCGTAGATCAGCTTGTGTTCGTGGCGGTAGAAGTCGCCATCGGTCAGCAGGTCGGCCGCGCGGTCCCAGGCCAGGTTGTCCAGCAGCAGGCCGCCGAGCACGCTCTGTTCGGCTTCGATGGAATGCGGCGGCACCCGCAGGCGGGCGACCTCGTCGTCACGGGGTTCGCTGCCGTCGCGTTTCTGGAAGGACAAGGACATGTGGGCAACCCTGTGGACAGCCGGTGGGCCTCCGGTGGAAAACGGCGGCCCCCAGAAACACCGAAGGCCGGCAGAGCCGGCCTTCAGCACTCAAGCAAGAACCGATCAGTCGGCCAGCGCCACGACGGTCACCGTCAGCTCGGACACCACGTCGGTGTGCGGGGCCACGGACACGGCATGTTCACCCACGGTCTTCAGCGGGCCATTGGGCAGGCGAACCTGCGATTTCTGCACCACCAGGCCCAGTTTGCCCAGGGCTTCGGCGATGTCGGCGTTGGTGACCGAGCCGAACAAGCGGCCATCGACACCGGCCTTCTGCGCGATGCGCACGGCCTTGCCCGACAGCTGTTCGCCCAGGGCTTGCGCCGCGGCCAGCTTCTCGTTGGCGGACTTCTCGAGTTCGGCGCGGCGGACCTCGAACTCCTTGATCGCGGCTTCGGTCGCGCGGCGCGCGAGCTTGCTCGGGATCAGGAAGTTGCGGGCGTAACCGTCCTTGACCTTGACGACGTCGCCCAGGCCACCGAGCTTGCCGACCTTTTCCAGGAGGATGACTTGCATGCGGTTCTCCTTCAGACCTTGTGCTGGTCGCTGTAGGGCAGCAGCGCGAGGAAACGCGCGCGCTTGATGGCGACGGTGAGCTGGCGCTGGTAGAACGCGCGGGTGCCGGTCAGACGAGCCGGCGTGATCTTGCCGTTCTCACCGACAAAATCGCGCAGCACATCGATTTCCTTGTAGTCGATCTCTTCGACACCGGCGACGGTGAAGCGGCAGAAACGCTTGCGGCGGAACAGCAGCGATTGAGCATTGCGCTTGGGACGCTTGTCTTTGCCGAAACGGCCTTTACCACGGGGTGGGGGCATGTTGAAACTCCTGAATTTGGGTCCGGATCAAAAAATGAAGGGCGGGCGTCAGACGACAGGCTCGACCTCGGTGACGTGAAACAACCAACCGCGTCCGTTGCGGGCCGAGGCCAGGAAGCCGGCGAACCGTGCTTCGCTGCCCAACGGCAACCGCATCAGCAGCACCGTGATCTCCCCGATCGCCAGCGCCTTGATCTCCACAGAGACCTTGCGCGGCTGACCGGCCTGTTCGACCTCGGACTCGTGCTTGAGCACCAGTTCGAGGACCGGCAGACCCGCCGGGGTGGACCGCGGCGCACTGCGCTGGAGCACCGAGCCCGACAACAACAGTCGGTTCACGGCCGGCCAGCGGCAGACGCAGCGGGCTGTCTCAGGCCGCGGCCTCCTGCTGGCTGGCCTTGCGGGCCTCTTCGCGTTCAACCGCCTTCATCATGATGGACGGCACGGTCTCGGCCTTGCTCTTGGCCACGGTGAGGTGGCGCAACACGGCGTCGTTGAAGCGGAAGCCGGTTTCGATCTCGGTCAGCGTTTCGATGCCGCACTCGATGTTCAGGCACAGGTAATGCGCCTTGGCCAGCTTCTGGATCATGTAGGCCAGCTGACGCCGACCCCAATCCTCGACCCGATGCACCTTGCCACCGCCGGTGGTGACCAGGGTCTTGTAACGCTCCAGCATGGCCGGAACCTGTTCGCTTTGATCCGGATGGATCAGCAGAACGATTTCATAGTGACGCATAGAACTCCTTGTGGATTCCAGTGGTTGGAAGCCGCCCCGGTGCGTCTGGCGTGGGTGCGGCAAGGGGAAAGCCTTTGAGTATACGACGAAAAAGGCCTCCCGGCGTGACCGGGAGGCCTCATGAAATGTCTTGAACAGGCGGCCCCGTGGGGGCCGCTGCCGCCATCAGGCGCGGCTGGTGTTCAGGTTCGGGTAGCGCACATGCTCCACCAGTTCCTGCACTTCCTGCTTGGGCGCCGGGGTGATCAGGCTCACGATGATGATCACCGCAAAGCCGATCGGCACACCGAAGACACCGGCCGAGATCGGCAGGATGCCGAACCACAGCTCGATCGGCGAGGTGACGCCGAAGATGCCGCGCAGCCAGGGCTGGGTGGTGACCATGTAGTAGAAGGTCGTGCCCAGGCCGGCGATCATGCCGAGCACGGCGCCCCACTTGCTGGCCCGCTTCCAGAAGATGCCCAGGGTCAGCGCCGGGAAGAACGCAGCCGCCGCGAACGAGAAGGCTGCCGAGACCAGGAACAGGATGTCCGCCGGTTTCTGCGCCGCCACCGAGGCCGCCGCGAGGGCGACGATCAGCAACAAGGCCTTCGAGATCGCAACACGGCGCGCCGTCGAGGCGTTCGGGTCGATCATCTTGTAGTACAGGTCATGCGACAGCGCGTTGGCGATGGTCAGCAGCAGACCGTCCGCAGTGGACAGCGCCGCCGCCAGACCGCCGGCCGCCACCATGCCCGACACCACGTACGGCAGGCCGCCGATGGCCGGGGTGGCCAGCACGATGATGTCGCCACCGATCTTCATCTCGGCCAGCTGGAAGATGCCGTCCTTGTTCACGTCCACGACCGACAGCAGGGCCGGGTCAACGCGGTTCCAGTCGGCAATCCACTGTGGCAACTGGGCAAACGGGGTCCCCACCAGCGTGGTGAACACCTCGTACTTGACCAGCACCGCCAGCGCCGGGGCCGTGAAGTACAGCAGGAAGATGAAGAACAGCGACCAGGTCACCGACTCGCGTGCTTCTTTCACCGACGGCGTGGTGTAGTAGCGCATCAGGATGTGCGGCAGCGCGGCCGTGCCCACCATCAGGCAGAACACCAGCGCCAGGAAGTTGCGGCGAGACTCGTTGAAGGTCTTTTGCGCAGCCGCATCACCATCTGGGTTGCCCGCAAACTGCGCCGCATGCCGAGGCATGCCGGCCAGCGGCTTGGCGCTCGCGTCGGCGCCGGCCTTGGCCTTGGTCCAGTCGGCCTTGGCCGCGGCCTCGGTCGCCGGCACCGCGCCCAGCGCCTTCTCGGCGGCCTGGATGTCGGCCACCGGGGCATTGGCCGCCTTCAGCTCGGCCAGCTTGGCTTCAGCCGCGGTCTTGTCGGCGGCCAGCGCTGCCGGCACGTCCTTCAGCTTCGCGGCCAGGGCGTCCGAGCGTTGCTTGAAGATCGCGATGACTTCCTTTTCCTTGGGGTCGTCGATCAGCTTCTGCTCAAGCTCGGTGACCTTTTGCAGCTGGAAGCCATAGGCCACTTGCGCCACCGGGTTGCCCGTCTGCTTCACCGACAGCCACACCACCGGGATCATGTAGGCAATGATCAGGATGATGTACTGCGCCACCTGCGTCCAGGTGACGGCACGCATGCCGCCCAGGAACGAACACACCAGGATGCCGCCCAGGCCCACGAAGATGCCGATCTCGAACGCCAGGCCCGACAGGCGGGTGGTGATCAGGCCGACGCCGTAGATCTGTGCCACCACGTAGGTGAAAGAACACAGGATGGCGGCGAAGATGCCCACCAGCCGTGCCGCATTGCCTTCGTAGCGTGCGCCCAGGAAGTCAGGGATGGTGAACTGGCCGAACTTGCGCAGATAAGGCGCCAGGAACAGCGCCACCAGGCAATAACCACCCGTCCAGCCCATGATGAAAGCCAGACCGCCGTAACCCGTGAGGTACAGCGTACCGGCCATGCCGATGAAGGACGCGGCCGACATCCAGTCCGCGCCCGTGGCCATGCCGTTGTAGATGGCCGGCACCCGTCGCCCGGCGACGTAGTACTCCGACGCATCCGAGGTGCGGCTCATCACGCCGATGCCGGCATACAGCGCAACCGTGGCGATCAGGAAGATGAAGCCAATCCAGGTCCGCGGCAGCCCCATCTGCTCCAGGATCGCCAGCACGATCACGAAGGCCAGGAAGCCCCCCGTGTACCAGGCGTAGACCTTGTTGAGCTGGGACTTGAATGCAGCGTTGGCGGCCTTTGATGTGGTGCCGCCCGATCCAAATGCATTGCCTGCCATGTCATTCCTCCTCGGCAACGCCGTGTTCCTGGTCCAGCCTGTTCATGTAGTTCGCGTAGAACCAAATGATCAAGACGTAGACGACCAGGGAGCCCTGGGATGCGACCCAGAAGCTGAAAGGCCAACCAAAAAACGTGAAGTTCATGTCACGCGCGAAGTAGCCGACGACGTAGGTCACCACGAACCAGATGAGCAACAGGATGCTCGTGATTCGCAGGTTCTTCCGCCAATAGGCCTGGTGGTTCTCACTCACCTTCATGGAATACCCCTTTCCAGTTATTGCCTCGCGGTCCGGACGGACCGCCCAACGTTCGGCGCGCACACCCCCGTGCGCCTGCAAGCCCCGGCCGCCACGCCGGGACCGATCCACCGGGCACGGTCAAGTTGCCGTTTGGCCCGCGAGCAAGCCGGTCTCGCGCACCAGCTGCGCGGCGACCTTGGGCTCGAACCCCTGGAGGTGGCGGATGATCTTCGCCGCCTCGTCAGGCTGATGTCGGTCCACATGCACCCGCGCCAGCTGGTACCAGCCGTACGGACTCATGGGTTGCAATTCGGTGTTGCGCTTGAGGGCCGAGACGGCCTCGTCCAGGCGCTGCAGGCGGATGAGCACCAGGCCCAGCCCATACCAGCCGCGGTCGAGCTTGGGGTCCAGCGTGGTGGCGCGCTCGAAACACTGCCGTGCCTCTTCATACCGGCCCAGGCTCTCCAGCACAAAGCCCAGGTTGAACCAGCCGGAGGCATCGGCGGGGTGCAGTTCCGTCAGGCGCCGGTAGTCGGCCAGCGCTTCGTCGTGGCGGCCGGCCTGGGCCAGCACATGGGCACGGCTGGCCAGCGGGTAACGTTCTGCCGGGAAGCGTCTGGCCATGTCTTCAAAGATCGACAAGGCCTGCGCAGTGCGCCCGAAGATCAGACAGACCGCGCCTTGCGCACGCAGCCACCACCACTCGACGCGCTTCATTTGCAGCCCACCATGTTGAGACCGACGCAGTAGTTGATCTTCTCGAAGGTGACCACGGCATACACGATCAGCAGCAGGCCGAAGGTGACGATGGGCACATGCCGGTCGGCCACCTTGGCCGGTGTGATGCGGCGCACCAGCGACGTGAACGGCTTGCTGACCACACGCAGCAGCGTGTAGAAAACGTTGGCTTCGCGCTTGGCACCGGCCAGCACGTACAGCAACCCCTGGCCCAGCAACGCCAGCAGTGCGATGTACAGCAAGAGCTGCAGCAGATTGAGAAAGGTCAACATGGGCGCCAAAAATCCATGGACTGGACTGTTGGCGCCCGCGCTTACTGATTTCTGACGCGGGCGTCCCAGTCGGGCGTAATCCCCGCCCGGGCTTTCCCTAGGTGCGCGCCAGGCGCTGCCAGGTCTCGACCACCGTGTCGGGGTTCAGCGAGATCGACACGATGCCTTCGGCGGCCAGCCAGTCGGCAAAGTCGGGGTGGTCGCTGGGGCCCTGGCCGCAGATGCCGATGTACTTGCCGGTGGCCCGGCAGGCTGTGATGGCGCGCGAGATCAGGGCTTTCACGGCCGGGTCGCGTTCATCGAAATCATGGGCCAGCTGCGCCAGGCCGGAGTCGCGGTCCAGGCCCAGCGTCAGCTGGGTCAGGTCGTTGGAGCCGATGGACATGCCATCGAAGTGCTCCAGGAACTGCTCGGCCAGAATGGCGTTGCTGGGCACCTCGCACATCATGATCAGGCGCAGGCCGTCGGTGCCGCGCTTGAGCCCCCGTTCGGCCAGCATCTCGGCCACACGCGCCGCCTGCTTCACGGTGCGCACAAACGGCACCATGATCTCGACGTTGGTCAGGCCCATGTCGTGGCGCACACGTTTGAGCGCCTCGCACTCCATCGCAAACGCATCCTGGAAATCACCGCTGATGTAGCGGCTGGCGCCGCGGAAACCCAGCATCGGGTTTTCTTCGTCGGGTTCGTAGCGCGTACCGCCGATCAGCTTGCGGTATTCGTTGGACTTGAAGTCCGACAGCCGCACGATCACCGGCTTGGGCCAGAAGGCGGCAGCGATGGTGGCCACACCTTCGACCAGCTTGTCGACATAAAACGCCCGCGGCGACGCATGCCCGCGCGCCACCGATTCCACCGCCTTCTTCAGCTCGGGGTCGATGTTCGGGTAGTCGAGGATGGCCTTCGGGTGCACCCCGATGTTGTTGTTGATGATGAACTCCAGCCGCGCCAGGCCGACGCCAGAGTTGGGCATCTGTGCAAAGTCGAAGGCCAGCGTCGGGTTGCCGACGTTCATCATGATCTTGATCGGGCAGTACGGCAGCTCGCCGCGCTGCACCTCGGTGATCTCGGTCTCCAGCAGGCCGTCAAAGATGTAGCCCGTGTCGCCCTCGGAGCAGGCCACCGTGACCAGGCTGCCTTCGGTCAAGGTCTGCGTGGCGTCCCCGCAGCCCACCACGGCCGGGATGCCCAGTTCACGCGCGATGATGGCCGCGTGGCAGGTGCGGCCACCGCGGTTGGTGACGATGGCACCAGCCCGTTTCATCACCGGCTCCCAGTTCGGGTCGGTCATGTCGGCCACCAGCACGTCGCCGGGCTGCACGCTGTCCATCTCGGCCAGGCTGTGCACGATGCGCACCGGGCCGGTACCGATCTTCTGGCCGATGGCACGGCCTTCGGCCAGCACCGTGCCGCGCGTCTTGGGGTCGCCCTTGAGTTTGTAGCGCTGCTCCAGCTTGCCGGCGGCCTGGCTCTTCACGGTTTCAGGCCGGGCCTGCAGGATGTAGAGCTGGCCGTCCACACCGTCCTTGCCCCACTCGATGTCCATGGCCCGGCCGTAGTGCTGCTCGATGATCAGCGCGTACTTGGCCAGTTCGATGACATCGGCGTCGCTGATGGAGTAGCGGTTGCGCATCTCCGGCGGCGTGTCCACGGTGTGCACCAGGCGGCCGCTGTCGGCGCGCTGGGCCGGCGTGGCGAACTCCATGCGCTGCAGCTTGGAGCCCAGCACGCGCCGGATGACCGGGAACTTGCCGGCCCGGAAGCTGGGTTTGTGCACGTAGAACTCGTCCGGGTTCACGGCGCCCTGCACCACGGTTTCGCCCAGGCCGTAGCTGGAGGTGATGAACACCACATCCGAAAAGCCGGACTCGGTGTCGATGGTGAACATCACACCGGCCGCACCCAGGTCGGAGCGCACCATGCGCTGCACGCCGGCCGACAACGCCACGTCGGCATGCAGGAAACCCTTGTGCACACGGTAACTGATGGCGCGGTCGTTGTAGAGCGACGCGAAGACCTCCTTCATCTTGTGCAGGATGTCGTCGATGCCCACCACGTTCAGGAAACTCTCCTGCTGGCCGGCGAAGGACGCATCCGGCAGGTCTTCGGCCGTGGCCGAGGAGCGCACGGCAAACGATGCGCCCGGGTTGTGTGCCGTCAGGCGCGCAAACTCGGCGCGCACCGCCGCTTCCAGCGCGGCCGGAAACGGGGTGTCCACCACCCAGCCGCGGATCTTGGCGCCGGCTTCGGTGAGCGCCCGCACGTCGTCCACGTCCAGCTGCGTCAGCAGGGCGTCGATGCGTTCGGTGAGGCCACCCTCGTGCAGGAACTGCCGGAAGGCATGCGCCGTGGTGGCAAAACCACCCGGCACGCGCACACCCGAGGCGGCGAGCTGGCTGATCATTTCGCCGAGGCTGGCGTTTTTACCGCCCACCACCTCGACGTCGGTCATCCTCAGGTGTTCAAACGGTGCGACCAGGGCGGTCGCCAGGGTAGGTTCAGACATGGGAAAGCTCCGTGATGTGAAAAAACCGGTGCTCCCGCGTGCCGCGGTGAACCCCACGCGCCAGCGATTTTTGCTTGGACTTGTGTGCTGGGGAGGTTCACGGCGGGCGGATTCGCGTGCATTGCCCCGGAGGATACCGGGTAATTACTGCCTATCATCGCCCTTCATCATCTTGTCACCGGAACGGCCCGCCATGCCCCAGCGCACTGTGTTCTTTGTCTCGGACGGCACAGGCATCACGGCCGAGACCTTCGGCAACTCCATCCTGGCCCAGTTTCCGGCCAAGCCACGCCATGTGCGGCGGCCCTTCATCGACAGCATCGACAAGGCCGCGGAGGTGGTGCGCGAGATCAACGAGGTGGCCGAACGCGAGGGCAAACGCCCCATCGTCTTTGCCACCCTGGTCAACACCGAGGTGCGCGACACGCTGACGGCCGAGGCCTGCAAGGGCCTGGTGATGGACATGTTCCGCACCTTCGTCGAGCCGCTGGAAGAGGAGTTCGGCGTCAAGTCCAACCACCGCGTGGGGCGCTTCTCCGATGTCAGCAAGAGCCAGGAGTACACGGAGCGCATCGAGGCCATCAACTTCTCGCTCGCACACGACGACGGCCAGTCGTCGCGCAACCTCGACATCGCCGACGTGATCCTGGTGGGTGTCAGCCGCAGCGGCAAGACACCCACCTCGCTGTACCTGGCGATGCAGCACGGCATCAAGGCCGCCAACTACCCGCTGATCCCGGATGACTTCGAGCGCGGCCAGATCCCCAGCTCGCTGGCACCCTACAAGCGCAAGTGTTTCGGGCTCACGATCGACCCGGCGCGGCTGGCCCAGATCCGCCACGAGCGCCGCCCCGGCAGCCGCTACGCCGCGCTGGAGAACTGCCGCCATGAGGTGCGCGAGGCCGAGGCCATGATGCGGCGCGAAGGCATCGCCTGGCTGTCGTCCACGCACAAGTCGATCGAAGAGATCGCCACCACCATCCTGCGCGACATCCAGCCCGACCGGCTGATCTACTGACCCGCTCGACGCGCCGATTCGTACAGGCAGATCGCCGCCGCCGCGGCGACGTTCAGCGACTCCTCGCCGCCCGGCTGCGGGATGCACACGGTCAGCGCACAGCGCTGCATCAGCGCCGCCGACACACCCTGCCCTTCGTGGCCGAAGACCCAGCCGCAGGGCGCCGGCAGCGCGGCCTCAGCCAGCACGGCGCTGGCATAGGAACTGGTGGCCACCAGCGGCAGGTGGAGTGCGTCCAGGTCGGCCAGCGTCAGGCCCTCGACCAGCCGCAGGTTGAAATGCGCGCCCATGCCGGCCCGCAGCACCTTGGGTGACCACAGCGCGGCCGTGCCTTGAAGCGCCAGCACCTGGCGCGCCCCCAATGCGCTGGCGCTGCGCAGCACACTGCCCACGTTGCCGGCGTCCTGCACACCGTCCAGCACCACCGTGGCCAGACCGTCCTGGGGCGCGGACGCCGCCGGCAAGTCCAACACAAAACCCATCGTCGCGGGGGACTCCAGGCCGCTGATGCCGGCAAACAGCGGCGCCGGCAGCAGCACCTGCTCGGCCGCCGCGGCCAGCAGCGGCTGCAGCGCCGGATCGTCGAAGGCCGCCTCGGTGCCCAGGGCCAACGGCACCGGCACGCCTCGGGCCAGCGCAGCGCGGCAGAGGTGGTCACCCTCCAGCCAGACCTGGCCGGCCTTGCGGTAGGCGGCCGGCGTCTGCGCCAGCTTGCGCAGCCGAACCAGCAGGGGGTTGTCGCGGGACGTGATGACGCGCGGCGTCATGCGCGCTCCAGCGCCGCCCGCACCGGGCCGAAGCTGCGCCGGTGCGCGGGGCAGGCGCCGTGTTCGCGCAGCGCGGCCAGGTGGGCTGCGGTCGGGTAGCCCTTGTGCAGGCCAAAACCATACTGCGGCCAGGCCTCGTGCAAGTCCGCGCATTGGCGGTCGCGGTGCACCTTGGCCAGGATGGACGCGGCCGAGATCGCGGCCACCTTGGCATCACCCTTCACGATGGCGGTGGCCGGCATGCGCAGTACTGGCAGGCGGTTGCCATCGACCAGCACATGTTGCGGCACCAGGCGCAGGCCCTCGACCGCACGGCGCATCGCCAACAGCGTGGCCTGCAGGATGTTCAGGCGGTCGATCTCCTCGACGCTGGCCTCGGCGATG
>JADMJD010000072.1:0-647 GCA_018780805.1 Rubrivivax sp.
CGCCTCCTGTTCCGCGACCAACAGATCGCCAGCCTGGGCGGTGCCGCCGGCGACGCGAGCGGGGAGACTGTCTTGCAGGCGCTGGTTCTCCGCGAGCAGTTCCGTCAGCAGTATCTCCCGTTGCTCCACCGCCTGCGCGGCGATCCACGCCAGGCTGAGTTCCTGGCGGATCTGCAATCGCTGCAAAACCAGCGCCGCGCGTTCTCGATCCACACGCGCCTGCGCGCTGGCGACCTGGGCGTCGCGCTTGGCCCTGTTGGGCACTTCCTGCATGAGCGCCAAGCGCTGCATCGTCATGGATTCGCGCGTCATGCTCCAGCGATCCATGCCGCTGATGGGGTAGTTTTCGATGCCGAGCGAGAGCTTGGGGTCGGGCAGCGAGCCTGCTGCCTTCTGCACGGATTCGGCGACGTTAACCTGCAACTGCTGCGCGCTTATGCGTGGGCTCTGCTGCTCCGCGATAAGGCGTGCCTCAGCAAAATCGAGGGCGTAGGCTACAGGCGAGACAAGCGCACTGCCCGCCAACGCGATGCTGATAGCTTTCAGACGATGCACTCGCATCGAGGCCGGCGTTGTGCCTCGGCCGTACGCCGACGGGCGCCCCTCGGGGGCGCCAAAAAAGGGAGTAAACATGGTTGTCCTCGGAA
>JADMJD010000072.1:657-2388 GCA_018780805.1 Rubrivivax sp.
CCGCAGGACTTGGAACGTGAGGTAGATCGGCGGAAAGCCCGCGCGGGGATTGGGAGGAATGTAGGTAACGTGCCGCCTGAGAACGTGTTCAAAGTCTCGCCCTCTTGATGTGAGAAGCTCGCTGGGTGAGAAAAGGCTACCCCAGCGACATCAAGCGCGAGCAGTTCGAGGTGATCCGGCCATTGCTGGAGAGTGCGCGCAGAAAGACTGCCCCACGCAAAGTGGAGCTGTACGAGGTGTTCTGCGCCGTGCTGTACCTGCTGCGCACGGGCTGTCAGTGGCGGGCACTGCCCAGCGACTTTCCCAAATGGCGCACCGTGCACTCGTACTTTGCCATCTGGAGCGAGCCACGCGAGGGTGGCAGCCTGCTGGAGCAGGCATTAAAAAAATCAGGTTGGCGCGGCCCGCGAGAAACTGGGGCGCAACGCCTGCAGCACGCTCTTGATCGTGGACGCGCAGAGCGTGAAGAACACGGACACGGCGGGCTTGAAGGGCTATGACGCAGGCAAGAAGGTCTCGGGCATCAAGCGCCACATCGCGGTGGACACCCAGGGATTGCCGCATGCGATAGCGGTGACCACGGCCGAGGTGACGGACCGCAAAGGCGCACTGCAGGCGCTACAGCGCTGCAAGCCCCGGTTGAGCCGGCTACAAAGCCTGCTGTGCGATGCAGGCTACATCGGTCGGCCGTTCGCGCAAGGCGTGCAGCAGATTCTGGGAGGGCATGTGACGGTGCAGATCGCCAAGAGAAGCGAGCTTCACACTTTCAAAGTGATGCCCAAGCGCTGGGTCGTGGAACGCAGCTTTGCCTGGCTGGACAAGAACAGGAGGCTGTGGAAGAACTGCGAGCGATGGCTCAACACCAGCCTGCAGTTCGTCCACTTGGCATTCTTGGTGCTCTTGCTCAAAAGACTTTGAACACGCTCTGAGGGCTACCCGGTCGAGAACCAACCCGGGCAGCGAGTTGGCGAGCCACATCACGTGCGCCGCGAGAAACTGAATGTCCAGCCCCTGCCATGAAAGCGCCGACTCCCGATCGCCACTGCAATGAGCGTGGCACAACTGTGGCGCTTCGCTGTCCATGGAATCAGGCATGCCGGTGCAATCCGACATTGGCAACTTGTCAGCCTGCTGCATCGAGATCGTGGCACGCATTTGCGTGGTTTCCACAGATGCCCTCGGGTCTGGCTTGGGACAGACGTACATCGCCATCGCAACCTGCGAGAAAAGCAAGGTTACGACTAGGCCGCTGGTAATCCAGCGGCTCCATCTTGCGAGAAGGCGCCTTAAGCCGATCATGCGGACATACTATTGGAAGTTGTAGGGAGTTGAATTGATCAAGGTCAGTTTCCAGGATGAATTGATGCGTCTGGACGGCGCCTTGGCCCGAACCGGCACCCGCTGCAAATCCACCGGCAAGGGCGGGCACCGCACGTGGTTGTCATGCTTTACGCGCCTCGGCAACTCGCAAGGCTCTAAGCTCAAATCGATCAGCTACAAGATTCGTCTGTCCCGAGAGTCGCTGCAGGTGCGTAATGACCTCGTAGGGGCCATCGGCTATTGGGCGCGTGCAGATTCCGTGACCTGCCCCCTTTCTCAGGGCCACTAGCTACTTAGTAGAGTCCAGGTTGGGGAGCATACCGCTCCGGTGGGTCAGGTTTCGATCAGCGGTCGAACCAGTCAAGGCACCTTCGTTGCGCAGCGCGGCGGCGAACTCGGCAGGCGTGCATT
>JADMJD010000157.1:0-1380 GCA_018780805.1 Rubrivivax sp.
AACGCCGTAGGTGAGCGGACGCCGAAGCGGCGTAGCCGCGCAGGGTACCCAAAGCGCAGCTTTGGGCGGTCCGCTCGACCGAAGTGTTGGACATCGCCGAAAACTGGAACGAACGTGCGTTGTGCATAGCGAAGCCGCTACCTTTCGAACTAGATCCGAACCCAAACGGCAATCAGCGCTCGCTACCAGCTGCCGCCCTCAATGCCTCGAAACACTAGCACAAAGGCATGGCACAACAAGGGGCGCCACATTGCACGCCAGACGGATGCACTTCGATCCGCGACTCGGCCTGGTGTCTGCCTTCGTGATTCGTTTCAATCTTGACCTGCACCCTGCAACGACAGCACCGGTGATGTTCAACGTTTTAGGTAAGGGGCGCTGCGCGGCGCTTTATCGCGCAGCGTCCAGCGACCGGAGGGAGCGACCTTGACCGGAATGTTAGGCATGCTCGCCGAGTACCGCCGGTTCATCAAGGTGAAAGCGAGGCGGCTCACATTGATAGTTCTTTACCAATGATCGAACGGAGACCTGCGCTGCATTGGGCGCTTCCAAATGGTAGATGACTATTCCGTACATTCCGCTCGGTGTGGCTTCTGCGCGCACAAAACCAAATATATCTTCCCGAGCGACAAGATCTCTGATTTCGTCCTTCGCCTTTTTCCAAGAGCGCGACTTCAGTTCCTGAATGGTTCCCTTGGCATCCAGAACCAAGACAAAAGGCTTGAAGTCCTCCTGCCGGGCAAAATGACCAAGGCAACGTGCGCGAGCTGCGGTGTATAGCTGTAATTGCGGATCGGTAAGGTCTTGCTCGGTGCCTTCATACGGGTAGGGCGAGACAGTGATACCCGCATAAGTTACAACCTCACCGAATGCTCTTCGTTCGGCTTCAACCGCGTATTTGACCCTCTGGCGGTGGCTGGGCCAGATCATGCCTTCGCATTCTTGGAGCGTATGGGCGCCGGTCTTTGCGTCCCCCGACATATATGCCTCGTGCGCCATCTCGATAAGTTCACGCATTATGCAAACCGCTCGGGGCTCTTTCACCTTTCGCTCGGCAAAATGAAAGCCTGAACGCAACACCTCAAATGCTTCGTCGAGCGCTGCCTTTTGATCAATTTCTCGGTCGTCGTATGACCGAAATTCGTCCGGCGCCGACAACAAAATTGTCGCCCAAAAATCATGGTATTGCCCCAGAGACTCGAAGTCGCGGAAGAAGATGCTCATGGGCATGCCTAACGTGGAGGTAATCGGCGCTGCGCAGTTTCATCGCGCAGCGTCCGGTTGACCGCAGGGTTGGGCATCGGCTTTCGGTTACCTTGCATGAATTTCCTGCAATATCATGCTGTGCCTCACGCCCCACTCACGACCCTTCTCCGTCGC
>JADMJD010000157.1:1390-2346 GCA_018780805.1 Rubrivivax sp.
GGTCCTGTCTTCTCGATTTCGCTGACAATGCTGAACAATTCCTCAACGGTCGCATCAACAGGGGCGATGCCGCCTCCAGCGCCCCACGTAGCGACATTCACCCAGCCCTCACCAACCAACTCGACAACCGCCCGAACGGTGAATGCCGTTGCATTGGTCTCTCCACCACCATTTCGAACGAACCAAGCGCGCGTCTCGTACAGAAAGGCGACATCACGAGCAGACTCCCGAAGCGCTCCTTCCTTTGCTGCCTCTATGGCAAGGCGCATGTACTGTTGATTCATCTCTTCGGTGAAGTAACGATCCCAGTTCATGCCGACGCCCAACGCCAAAATTAACCCGCGGACCCGCCGGAGGCGGGGCCGTCGGGTTGAATGCCTTGTTGGGCATCATTGCGCAGGACTCGGGATGCTCTCTTGCGCGGGAGCAATGCCCAGAGATTGCTCCATGTGCCCACTGTTTGCCACCGCGAACCGGCGGGCATTTGCAGCTCGGCCTTGACGCAGCGAGCGCCTACATAATGCTCGACGACGCGATACCGACCGGATAGGTAGCCGGCCACAGCATCGATGTACTCACGAACCTTGGTTGGCTTTGTGCAAGGAAACCACTCAAGCCAGAAATGGCCAACAGAAAAATGAAGCTCGTCGTTGTTTTGAAGGCCAAGCCAAACTGCATGAGAAAGCCCGTGTTGCACAGGCAAATTGATGCTCACCTCAATAGGTGCATTTGGCTCACGAACCATTTTGAGCGACGGAAATTGAGCTGCAAGCTCTGTGAAAGCAGCCTTCGCGATCTCAAGCTCAGCGATGCCCTTCATGATGCCCAACGTAGAGGTGACCGGCGCTGCGCGGCTTTATCGCGCAGCGTCCAGCGACCAAAGGGAGCGAGGTCGACCGCCGGGTGTGCGCCCAGCATGGGCGCGATGTGATGGGGTGCAAGTCCCCTGTGGGAGT
>JADMJD010000199.1 GCA_018780805.1 Rubrivivax sp.
GCGCCAGCCCGAAGGCTGGCGCGGCGTTCTTGGTGAACGCCGTCAGGCGTCTATCAGTTGCCGCAACCCATGGCGGTGATGCGGTCGCTGGCAGCCTTGGCCTGAACCAGGCCAAAACCGAACTCGACGTCACGGCCGGCAGCGCCCAGGTCCATCGCGCTCTTGTTGAGGCTGTCGCGCATCTGAGCCGCCGTGCAACCGGTATGCAGGCTCCACACCAGGGCCGCCACGGCGGAGGTGTGCGGCGTGGCCATCGAGGTGCCGTTGAACTCGGCGTAATCGCTGGTCAACACAGCGACCGTCGCGGACTGACCCACCTGGGCCAGCAGCGATGCCATGGCGTTGCCGTCGGCGCCGACGGCCGGGATGGTCTTGACACCACCCAGGTCCATGGCCAGCGGGCCGGCCACGTTGTTGTAGACGACGGCACCGATACCACCGCTGGCAACGCAGTTGTCAACCTTGATCCCGAAGCTGATGTTGCCACGCGAAATCAGGCAGACCTTGCCAGCAGCGCCGCCGTCAACCACCTCACCCAGACCAAAGTTGTACAACGGTGCGGTGACCGAGCCACCACCCGAGCCCACGCCTGCGATGACGGCATAGCCGGTGCCACTCACATCCAGGGTGCTGCTCTGGCCCGTGCCCACCGGCACGGTGGACAGCACGCCCACGCCGGGCGCGGCGATTTCCACGTCGGCGTTGAACTGCGAAAACGAAGCGTGCGCCATGCTGGAATCGATGGCTGCCACCGAAACCACTTCGGCAAAGCCGGCCGGGTAGGAAATGGCCGAGGTTCCGGCGTTGCCCGCCGCTGCGATTTGCAGCACGTTGCGCTTGGCCAGGATCTTGGCCACCAGTTGCTGAATGCCGCTCGGCGAAGAACCGCCCAAGGACATGCTCACCACATTGGCGCCCACCTTGCCGCAGGCCAGCATGGCCTTGGCGATCGTGGACGACGAGGTGCTGCCGGTGGCGTCGAACACCTTGGCGATGTGCAGGTTGATCGTGCCGCTGGGCATCACACCGACCACGCCGATGCTGTTGTTGAGCGCCGCGACGGTGCCGGCCACGTGTGTGCCGTGGCCGTTTTCGTCGCTGTTCCAGGTGCCTGAGGTCGTGAAGTTTTCGCCCGTCATCGGCACACCGGCCAGATCGGGGTGGGTGCCATCAATGCCCGAGTCAACGATGCAAAGCTTGCGCAAGCCGGCGGCGGCGTCACCGACCTGGTCGGCCTGAACCATGGTGATGCCGTACGGCACCGTCTGGCTGGCGACAACAGCGCTGGTGCCGACGCGCTTGCTGGCGAACAGGTACTGCGGGTGATCGACTTCAATGAACTCGACGTTTTTGCTCCGCTTGAGCAGCGCGATCGCCTTGGGCGACAGCTGGGTGGACAGCGCGTCCACCTCGGACAGGTTGACCAGCACGCGGCCACCCTGGGCGGCGACTTCGGCGCGGCCCTTGGCGAAGGCGCCAGCCTTGAACTTGACGATCACGCGGCTGCCGGTTTCGGCGGCAACAGCCGGGGCAGTGGCCGCCAGGCCAAAAGCACCAGCGACGATGGCGGCACACAGGCCACGGGTCTTGAACTTGCTCATCGAACCTCACTCCACCAAGAGAAATTGAAGCGGTGACTCTTGCAGAGCGACCGCTGCGCCGTCAACCCCCAGACCGCATGGTGGCAAACCCTGATAGCGGGCCCGATGTCTGCACTTGTCTAGACATCCACCTCGATGCTGTCGCCGTGCAACTCCATCAACTCGCGGCGGGACGCGGCCTCCCCCTTGCCCATCAGCTTGTGCAGCGCGGCCACCGTGGCCGTGAAATCCAGCACACCGCAGGCCACGGGCAACAGCCGGCGGGTGTCGGGGTTCAGCGTCGTTTCCCACAGCTGCTCGGCGCTCATCTCGCCCAGGCCCTTGAAACGGCTGATGCTCCAGCTGCCTTCGCGCGCGCCTTCCTTGCGCAGCTTGTCCAGTGCCGCCGTCAGCTCACCGTCGTCCAGCGCATAGATCTTGGCCGCCGGCTTGCGGCCACGCGCCGGTGCATCCACCCGGAACAGCGGCGGCTTGGCCACGTAGACATGGCCGGTTTCAATGAGCTTGGGAAAGTGGCGGAAGAACAGCGTGAGCAGCAGCACCTGGATGTGCGAGCCGTCCACATCGGCGTCCGACAGGATGCAGACCTTGCCGTAACGCAGGCCCGACAGATCGGGGCTGTCGTTCGGGCCATGCGGGTCCACGCCCAGTGCCACCGCGATGTCGTGGATCTCGTTGTTGGCGAACAGCCGGTCGCGCTCGACCTCCCAGGCGTTGAGCACCTTGCCGCGCAATGGC
>JADMJD010000042.1 GCA_018780805.1 Rubrivivax sp.
TGCCACCTACCCGCACACTCCCCGGGCCGGATCAACGTGTGCCTATTTGGTGTTGCTGCACGCAGAGATTGCCCGTTTCACCCGGATCGGGGCTCGCGCTCCGATCCGACTCGTCTCTGTTGCTCTGATCCTCACCTCACGGTGGAGAGTCGTTAGCTCCTGCGCTGCCCTGTGCAGTCCGGACCTTCCTCCAGTGCCACCTTTCGGTGATCGCACCAGCGGCGGTCTGGCCGGCTTCACGCTGGCATTGTCCCACGCCCCCCCCAGAACCCCA
Source organism: Rubrivivax sp. (assembly GCA_018780805.1). Lineage (GTDB taxonomy): Bacteria > Pseudomonadota > Gammaproteobacteria > Burkholderiales > Burkholderiaceae_C > Rubrivivax. Next base: position 275 of record JADMJD010000042.1, read on the forward strand.
GGGGGGATAGGGGCCCCGGCGGAGGGAGGCCGGCCATCGCCACCCCGCCTACCTTGTGCACAGGCCCGCGCCACGTTCGGCACGGCCCACCCTGCACAGGAGAAAACCACCATGAACGATCCGATCAAGCGCGGCCTGGACGGCACGCTGAAGGCGGCGCTGCCGCGTGAACGCCAGCAGTACAAGGCCTTGCTGCTGGCCAACCCCAACCACTTCGGCAGCTTTGAGGTCAGCCCGTTCCAGCCGGTGCTGCCGTTGGCCGGCAACACCTACTACGAAGAACTCGGCTGCGTGGGTTACCACCCGCAGCAGGAGTGGCTGGAAGGTGTGGTCTACGTCTACCAGCCCTCGGGTTACGGCGGCGGCCTGTGTGGCGGCGGCAGCACCGAGTACGTGCGCTTCTACCTGTCGTTCGACAACGGCGCCAGCTGGCAGGACCAGGGCCTGACCAGCTTCCAGACCTGGGACATCCCGCAGGGCACCGACGGCGCCAAGCGCCTGGAGTACGCGGTGCAGATGAAGGTGGACCCGGCCCGCCAGCTCTGCCTGCTGGGCTCGCGCCTGATCCGCGTGCGCGGCATCCTGAGCTGGAACGCGCCGCCGCCGCCGAACCAGCCGAACTGGAACCCGCCCTGGGGCAACCGGCGCGAGGCCAGCATCGTGGTCGAGCCCCAGAAGCTCATCGTGCTGGACGATGTGTTCAAGACGCTGAAGGTCAAGCTGCCCTCGGCGCTGAAGCAGGTGCTGGACCTGCAGCAGCCCATCACCGCCAAGCAGGCCACGCTGTCGGTGACAGAGCTGAGCGCGCTCTACAAGGGCAGCGCGGTGCCGGTGCAACGTTTTGCCTACCCGCAGCTGCACGCGCTGGTGCACGGCAAGGTGACGGCCACACCGGCGCTGCTGGCACAGACCCTGCCGGGGCTGGTGCTGGACAAGGACATCGCCGACATCCTGCTGCCGCCGTTGGCCAAGACCGATGGCGACACCAGCTTCGAGGAGCTCACCTGCATCGGCCTGGACCCGAACGCGCCCGACACGCTGGTGGGCGTGGTGCATGTCAAGCGCAGCCAGGGCTTCAACGGCGGGCCTTGCACCACGGGCAGCACCGAGTACGTGTCGTGGTGGATCGACAGCGATGGCAATGGCAGCTACGACACCTTCCTCGGCACGGCCAGCGTCAAGGTGCACGACATCGGCGCGATGCCCGCCGGTGGCGTGCACCTGGCGGTGCGGCTGCCGGTGGACCTGTCGAAGTACCGCCGCCGCTGCGCCGACGGCCCGGCCCTGCTGCCGGTGCGCGCCACACTCAGCTGGAACGTGCCCGTGCCCGGGAATGCCCCCAACACCGTGCCCACCTGGGGCAACCGCGAACAGACCCTGGTGCACCTGGCACCACTGGGCGCGGTGCACGGCCCGGCCGGCACCATCGCCATCCTGGGCGGCATCCCGGTCAGCATGATCGGCGACGCCACGGGCCGCACCACGGCCGACGCGCAGTTTGCGCTGAACAACACCCCGGTGGGCGGCGATGCACCCTTCGGCGGCATCGTCACCGTGCAGGGCACGCCGATGCCCACCGGTTGGCGCTACAAGGTGGAGGTCACGCCCGAAGCCGGCGGCGCGCCACAGCCGCTGCTGGACACGCTGGAGCTCACCCGCAGCGATGGCAGCACCTACGAACACGCGGCCGATGGCGGCACCCAGACCTACGCCTACGTGGACTTCACGCAGAACGTCAACAACCTGCTGGCACGCTGGCAAAGCACGGGCGACGCACGCTGGATCGTCACGCTGAGCACCTACGACCCGGCCGGCACTTTGATGGGCAGCGACAGCCACCGCATCCAGCTGGACAACACGGCACCCGATGCGCTGATCCAGATCACGTCCGGCACCGGCAACTGCGGCAAGTTCATGGCCGGCAGCGTGATCAGCGGCCTGTTCACGGCCACCGATGCCAACCTGGCGGGCTGGTCCATCGGCATCAAGCCCCCAGGCCTGAACGACCCGGGCGAGGCCATCACCAGTCCGTCGGCCGGCACGCTGAACGTCGTGGACGGCGTCTGGGAGCTCGACACCGCCGGCATGGTGGGCTGTGGCTACATCGCGGAACTGGTGGTGAGCGACCGCACCATCGTGCACAGCCAGGGCCAGGGCTGGCACCGGGTGGCCAGCGTGGGCTTCTGCCTGGAGGAGCCGGTGGCGCCAGCCTCCGACGACCTGTAGTCCCCGCGGTCTGCGCGGCGGCCGCCGCACCGCACCTAGATCAGTGCGGCGATGGCAGCGCCCATCTCGGTGGTGGAGGCCGTGCCGCCCAGGTCGCGGGTGCGCGGCCCGCTGCGCAGCACCTGTTCGATCGCGGCCAGGATGGCATCGTGCGCCGCCTGTTCGCCGAGGAACTGCAGCATCAGCGCACCCGACCAGATCATCGCCACCGGGTTGGCGATGTTCTGGCCGAAGATGTCCGGCGCCGAACCGTGCACCGGCTCGAACAGCGACGGGAAGCTGCGCTCGGGGTTCAGGTTGGCCGACGGCGCCAGGCCGATGGTGCCGGTGCAGGCCGGGCCCAGGTCGGACAGGATGTCGCCAAACAGGTTGCTGGCCACGACCACGTCAAAACGGTCCGGCTGCAGCACAAAACGTGCGGTCAGGATGTCGATGTGCTGCTTGTCCACCGCCACCTGCGGGTAGCCGGCGTGCATGGCGTCGGCGCGACCGTCCCACCAGGGCATGCTGATCGCGATGCCGTTGCTCTTGGTGGCCACGGTGAGCTTCTTGCGGGCGCGTGAGGCCGCCAGCTCGAAGGCGTACTTCAGCACCCGGTCGGTGCCGTGGCGCGAGTAGACCGATTCCTGGATCACGATCTCGCGCTCGGTGCCGGCGTACATCACGCCGCCGAGGTTGGTGTACTCACCCTCGGTGTTCTCGCGCACGATGAAGAAGTCGATGTCGCCGGCCTTGCGCCCGGCCAGGGGACAAGGCACCCCATCGAACAGCCGCACCGGGCGCAGGTTGATGTACTGGTCGAACTCGCGCCGGAACTTCAGCAGGCTGCCCCACAAGGACACGTTGTCGGGCACCGTGGCCGGCCAGCCCACGGCGCCGAACAGCAGCGCGTCCTGGTCCTGCAGCTGCGCCTTCCAGTCGTCCGGCATCATCTGGCCATGGGCCTGGTACCAGCCGCAGCTGGCCCACTCGATGTGTTTTTTCTCGAGCGCAAAGCCGAAGCGGCGTGCCGCCGCCTCCAGCACACGCAGGCCTTCGGGCATCACTTCCTGGCCGATGCCGTCACCGGGGATGACGGCCAAACGATGGGTTTTCATCAGAGGATTTGCAGCAGCAGTTTCACGAGTCGCATGAAGGGGCTCAGCGGCTGGGTGAAATCGGCGTTGTTCGTGCCCTCCACCAGCTTGATCGTCGGCCCCCGGTCGAGTGCATTGTCGACGAAGGTGGAGAGCGAATTCACACCCGCCCACTCGATGCCCGTGCCGGAAAAATCAATGATGGTCAGGCAGTGCGACTGGTTGAAGTTGCGGAAGTACGGCACGTAGTAATCGACGTTGGCATGGCCGTCCAGATCGGCCGCCCAGCGGTCCAGGTCAGGCCACCAACGGCCGAACAAGGCCTCGCGGTAGGCAATGGGGTCGGGCGCGTTGGCGATGTCGTCGTAGAACTTCTCGTAGCTGAAGGCCGAGAAGTTGGTGTCACGCGTGAACACCATGAAACCGAAGCGGTCCTGCGGGTAGGTGCGGGCCAGCGCGCCGTTCACCGTGCCCAGGTTGTCGGGGTCAAAACCATCGATCAGGCCGGCAAACCGCGTGACCAGGCCCTGGGGTTCGTCCAGGCCCCACACCGTGCGGATGGTGTTGTGCAGCTTGACGGCCGGGAAGTCCTCGGGCGCGGCGTTGCGCGGTGCCGGCACCAGCGGGCCGGAATCGGCCAGCAGCGTGGCTTTGCCGGTGGGCTGCAGGGTTTCGCGCACCAGGGCGTAGGTGGTGGTGGAGCCCACGCCGCCGGCGGAAAAACCCGTCAGCATCATCTTGGCCGGCTGGCCCAGGTTGTTGCGCAGCCATTGCGCCGCAGCTTCGATGTTGGCCTGGCCGGCGTGGTACTGCACCCGCGGGCGGTCGGGGTAGGCGTCGTCGTAGACCGTGACCTTGCTGCCGCTGTGCACGTCACCCGTGCAGTAGGGCAGGAAGACCATGTTCCAGCTCTGGGTCTGTACCTGTTGCGGGCTGTTGCGCGCATTGAACGGCGTCACCAGGCCGAAGGCGACGTTGATCGTCTTCATGTAGTCCGGCGGGATGCCGTCGGGGTTGGTGGCCCCCAGCTTGCCCTCGCCGAGGCAGGCCTTCTGGTCCCAGCAGGCGCCGCCGCCTTCGTACACCATGACCATGTCCTTGGACAGCGGCGTGCGGTTGACGAAGAAGCGGTAGGGCGAGCCGTTGCCGCAAGACGCGCCGGATTCGGGTGGCAGCTCCACCATGTCCCACTGAAAGTAGCCGGCACTGGCCAGCGGGGCGGCCACGGCCAGCACGGCGGCGGCACACCAGCGGTACACGTTCTTCATGGGACTCCTCCTTCGGGTTGCAGCCGTCTCAGCGGCCGGGGACAGATGACGAAGCCGCGGGCGCGGCAAAGTGCGTGCGGCGCAGCGTGTCGAGCTGGCGGGTCAGCGCGGCCGGGTCGCGTTCGGCCGCGGGCCGGGCCTGCCAGGCGGCCACCAGGGCCGCCTGCTGGCGCTGAAAGGCCTGCTCGCGTGCGCTCGGGCCGGTCGTGGTGGGCAGTCTGCTGTCGTAGGCCTGCAGTGCCGCTGCGCGACGGGTTTCATCGGGCTCCAGCGTGGCCAGCAGCGCGGCCTTGAGCAGGCGCGCCTCGGCGGCCGACACCTCACGCTGATGCAGCCGCTGGTCCAGGCCGGCGTCCACCGCAGCGGCCAGCGCAGCATCCTGCGGCGCGGCGCGCCAGCGCTGCACGGCGTCGGCCCAGGTGAAGTAGGCGATCAACCGGCTGCGCTCGGCCGCGCCATCGGGGCGGGTGCGCAGTTCGGCTTCGAGTGCGGCCCATTGATCGGCGGTGACGCCGGGCGGGTGCGCGCCGGGGGCCGCGGGCCCGGTGGCCGTGGCCACAGGGGCCCGGCCTGCAGCGCCGGTGGTGGTGTCGGCACCGGCGGTGACGGTGGGCTGCCCCGGGGCCGGCGCCACAGGCTCGGGGGCCGGTGCGGTGAAGAACCAGCGCCCCGCCCAAAGCACAACGGCTGCCAAGGCAGCCGCGAGCATCCAGGTGAAAGGCTTGTGCAGCACCCGGCGAGTATCGCGCCGGGGCCGCCGGGGTGCCAGCCGGTGGCACCCCCTAGCCGGACGTCTCCAGGGCCGCGCTCAGGCGGCCTGCTGCAGCGCCCGGATGCGGTCTTCGATCGGCGGGTGGGTGGACAGCAACGCCATCACACCACCCTTGCCGCTGATGCCCATGGCCTCCACCGCACGCGGCAGTTCGCCTGGGTTCAGGCCGCCCAGGCGTGCCAGCGCGTTGATCATCGGCTGTTTGCGGCCCATCAACTGCGCGGCACCGGCGTCGGCACGGTACTCACGCTGGCGCGAAAACCAGGCCACCACCACCGCGGCCAGTGCACCCAGCACCAGGTCGAGCACGATGGTGCTGACGTAGTAGCCAATGCCCGGGCCGTCGTTCTGGTTGCGCAGGATCACGCGGTCGACGAAGTAGCCGATCACGCGCGACAGGAACACGACGAAGGTGTTCATCACGCCCTGGATCAACGTCATCGTGACCATGTCGCCATTGGCCACGTGCGCCACCTCGTGGCCGATCACGGCCTCGACCTCGTCCTTGGTCATGCCCTGCAGCAGCCCGGTGGAGACGGCCACCAGCGCGCTGTTCTTGAAGGCGCCGGTGGCAAAGGCGTTGGGCGCGCCCTCGAAGATGGCGACCTCGGGCATGCCGATGCCGGCCTTCTTGGCGAAGTTCTCCACCGTGCCGACGATCCAGCGGTGCGTGGGGTCGTTCGAGCCGTTGATGACCTGGGCGCGGGTGCTCCACTTGGCCATGGGCTTGCTGATCAGCAGCGAGATGATCGCGCCGCCAAAACCCATCAGCAGCGAGAACCCGAGCAGCATGCCCAGGTTCAGGCCATTGGCCGTGAGGTAGCGGTTGACACCCAGCACGCTGGCGGCAATGCCCAGCACCAGCATCACGGCCAGGTTGGTGACGATGAAGAGAAACACACGTTTCATGGGCGAGCGCCTCCTTGGCGCACAAAAAACACCGACACGGCCGGGATGTTAGGGCGCCGGGACGCCCTTCAAGGCCTGCTCAGGCTTTGAGCCTGACCTTGTTGGGGTTCTTCGCCGGCAGCAGCTCAAACCGCTCGGCGTAGGCCCCGAAGACCTTGGTGGACGAACCGCTTTTGCTCAGCAGCCCCGCTTCGCGCAGGCGGTCGGCCGCGATGCGCAGCTCGACCGTGTCGCCGCGCACCAGTTCCGGCATCGCCATCAGGATCTGGCGCAGTTTGTCGGGCGCGGGTTCAGCCGGCGGTGCAGCACTGGGGGCGGGCGCCGGCGCGGCGGCAGGTTTGCGGCGCGTTGTCTTGCGGGCGGGCGCAGGCGACGGCTCCGCGGCAGGCGCTGGAACCGGCGCCGGTACGGGCGCCGGCAGGGGCGCCGGCACCGCGGCCCGGCCGCGTGTGCGCGTGGCCGTCTTGCGGGCCGGTGCCGGTTTGCCGCGGTGCGCCAGCACCGTGAACTGGTCGTAGACGGTCTGGGTTTCGTCGCCGGTCTTGCCCTGCTGGCCGATGCCCACGACGCGGCAGCCCTTTTCACGCAACCGCGCCACCAGCGGCGCAAAGTCGGAGTCGGAGGACGCGATGGCGATCACGTCGGGCCGCTCGCTGATGGCCAGGTCCAGCGCGTCCACGGCCATTGCAATGTCGGTGGAGTTCTTGCCGGCCGCCAGGTTCACCATCGGCCGGATGCCCAGGCGCTTGAACAACTGCTGGTGCTTGAGCGCACTTTCGGCCGTGCAGTAGGCGCGGCGCACGTGCAGCGCGCCGTGCTCCTGCAGCAGCGCCGACACCGCCTGCTCCATCACGTCGGTGGAGACGTTGTCGGCGTCGATCAGCAGCATGGTTTTGGTCATGTCAGGGTCCAGTTCAGCGTTTCGCCGCCGCGCAGGGGTTTGATCACCGCGTCGCCAAAGGGCAGGGTCTCGGGCAGGGTGCGTGGTGCGCGGTGCAGCGTCACCGTGCCGGCGTTGCGCGGCAGGCCGTAGAAGTCGGGGCCGTGGTGGCTGGCAAAAGCTTCCAGCTTGTCCAGCGCACCGGCAGCCTCGAAGGCCTCGGCGTACAACTCCAGCGCGGCCGGCGCGGTGTAACAGCCGGCGCCGCAGACCGACTGCTCCTTCAGCGCCGCCGCGTGCGGCGCGCTGTCGGTGCCCAGGAAGAAGCGGTCGCTGCCGCTGGTGGCGGCAGCCACCAGGGCCTGCCGGTGCAGCTCTCGCTTCAGCACCGGCAGGCAATAGAAATGCGGCCGCAGCCCGCCCATGAAGAGCGCGTTGCGGTTGTAGAGCAGGTGGTGGGCGGTGATGGTGGCGGCGGTGAAGCGGTCGGCACCGGCCACGTACTGGGCGGCTTCGCGGGTGGTGATGTGTTCGAACACCACCTTCAGTTCGGGGAAGTCGCGCCGCAGCGGCGTCATCACGCGGTCGATGAACACGGCCTCGCGGTCGAAGAGGTCGATGTCGCCATCGGTCACCTCGCCGTGCACCAGCAGCAGCAGGCCGGCGCGCTGCATGGCCTCCAGCGTGGTGTAGGTCTTGCGGATCTCGGTGACGCCGGCGTCGCTGTTGGTGGTGGCCCCGGCGGGGTAGAGCTTGAGCGCGACGACACCTGCATCCCGCGCGCGCTGGATCTCGTCCGGCGGGGTGTTGTCGGTCAGGTACAGCGTCATCAGCGGCTCGAAGTCGCGGCCGGGGCCGCTCACGGGGCGCGCCGCGAGGATGCGTTCGCGGTAGGCCAGCGCCATCGCGGCCGTCGTCACCGGCGGCTTGAGGTTGGGCATCACGATGGCCCGTGCAAACTGGGCCGCCGTGGCGGGCAGCACGGCCTGCAGCGCTGCGCCGTCGCGCAGGTGCAGGTGCCAGTCGTCGGGGCGGCAGATCGTCAGGCTGGAAGTCATGCGCAGATTCTCGCACCCGGTCTCTTGACGGCGCTCAAGCTGCAGCCCTGCCGGCCGATACCCGAAGCATGAACACCCGCACCCTGCTCCCCCTCGCCGCCGTTGCCCTGCTGGGCGCGTGCGCCACCACCGAACCGCTGGGCCCCATGGCCAAGGAAGAGATCGTCGCCGTGACGGTGTCGAACCAGCTGCTGCGCTTCAACGCCGGCCAGCCGCAGGCGGTACGCGACAAGAAGGCATTGACCGGCCTGCGCGCGGGCGAGCAGCTGCTGGGCATCGACTACCGCGTCGCGCGCGGCGAGCTGTTTGCGCTCGGTGCCTCCGGCCAGCTCTACAAGATCGACGTCGCCAACGCCGCGGCCATGCCGGTCGGCAGCGTTGTGACGCTGCCGGCCGGTGGTGCCGACTGGGGTGTGGACTTCAACCCGACCGTGGACCGCATCCGCGTGGTCAGCAGCAATGGGGTGAACCTGCGCCTGCACCCGGACACCGGCGCGCTGGTGGCGACAGACGGCAAACTGGCCTCTGCCGACGGCAAACCGGCCGCCATCGTGGCCGCCGGGTACACCTACAACAAGAGCAACGACAAGATCACCACCAATTACGCGCTGGACGGTGCCGCCGGCACGCTGGTGCACCAAGGCACAAAAGAAGGTGTGACACCGGCCGTCTCGCCCAACACCGGGCAGATCTTCAGCGTCGGATCGCTGGGCGTGGGGCCGTTTGCGCACGCCACCTTCGACATCTCCGATGTGTCCAACGCCGCCTATGCGGGGCTGCGCGCCGCAGGCGCCACGGCCACACGCTGGCACCACGTGGACCTGGCCAGCGGCAAGGCGCGATTCATTGGCACGGTGGGCGGCGGCGAGGCGCTGGTCGGCGCCGCCATCGAACCCTGATCGCCTAGTGCGCCAGGATCTTCGACAGGAACTCCCGCGCCCGCGGTGAACGCTGCGCGGGATCGCCGAAAAACGCATCCTTGGGGCAATCCTCGACGATGCGGCCCTGGTCCATGAAAACCACGCGGTGGCTGACCTTCTTCGCGAAGCCCATCTCGTGCGTGACCACCATCATGGTCATGCCTTCGTGGGCCAGCTGCACCATCACGTCCAGCACCTCGCCCACCATCTCGGGGTCCAGTGCGCTGGTGGGCTCGTCGAACAGCATCACGATGGGGTCCATGCTCAGCGCACGCGCAATCGCCACGCGCTGCTGCTGACCGCCGGAGAGCTGGCCCGGGAACTTGTCCTTGTGCGCCATCAGGCCCACCCGTTCCAGCATCTTCAGCCCACGGGCGCGGGCTTCGTCCAGCGGCCGGCCCAGCACCTTGATCTGCGCCAGCGTCAGGTTGTCGGTCACACACAGGTGCGGGAACAGCTCGAAATGCTGGAACACCATGCCGACGCGGGCCCGCACCCGCGGCAGGTCGGTCCTGGCGTCGGTGACGACGATGCCGTCGACCACGATCTCACCCTGCTGCACCGGCTCCAGTGCGTTGACGGTCTTGATCAGCGTGCTCTTGCCGGAGCCCGAAGGGCCGCAGACCACCACCACCTCGCCCTTGGCGATGGACGTGCTGCAGTCGGTGAGCACCTGGAAGGGGCCATACCACTTGCTGACCTGGCGGATATGGATCATCGGGGCGCGTGCTCCTGCAGATAGGCCCACAGCGCCTGCGCGCCGGGTTTGAGGTGGCGGGCGGCGGCGGGGCGCTCGCGGTAGATGCGCACCTCCATCGTCAGTTCGAAGCCGGGTTCGCTGGCCGCGGCCACCAGCCGGCGGGCGCGCAAGTCCTTGCGCACCGAGCTGGCCGGCAGGAAGGCCACGCCGTGGCCCTCCAGCGCCATGGCCTTCAGGCCTTCGGCCATGTCGGTTTCATAGACGGTTTCCAGCTGCGCCTCGTGGCCATTGGCCTTGAGGATGCCTTCCACCAGGCGTGCCATGTAGGCGCCGCTGCCGTAGGCCAGGAAGGGCACCCGCTCATGCAACGCACCGGGCAAGGTGAAACGCGGCCGGCCGGCGTCGTCGGGTTTGGCGTAGGGCGCGAGTGTTTCGCTGCCCAGCGTCAGCATCTCGTAGCGGTCCGGGCTCAGCTGCAGCGGCTGGGAGGCATGGTGGTACGCGATCAGCAGGTCGCAACCGCCTTCGGTGAGGCGCAGCGCCGCGTCGTGCACGTTGAGCGCAATCAGCCGGCTGCGCAGCGCACCGAAGTGTGCCCGCAGGTCCATCAGCCAGTGCGGGAAAAACGTGAAGGCCAGCGTGTGCGGCACCGCGAACTCGATGGTGTCCTGGCCCGCCACCTGGTGGCCGCGCATCATGTTGCGCGCGGCCTGCAGGCCGCCCAGGATCTCCAGCGCCTGCTCGCGCAGGGTTTCGCCAGCAGGGGTCAGGCGTGTGGGGTACGAAGACCGGTCCACCAGATCGATGCCGGCCCAGGCCTCCAGCGCCTGGATGCGGCGCGAAAACGCCGGCTGCGTGACATGCCGCAACTGCGCGGAGCGCGAGAAGCTGCGCGTCTCGGCCAGGCTGACGAAGTCCTCGAGCCACTTGGTTTCCATCGCCGGCCAGTCTAGGGCCTGTCGGTGGCGGCCGGTGGCTCGGCGCCCCCGTTCTGCAGCCGCCACATGTCGGCGTAGCGCCCGTCCAGCGCCAGCAGCTCGTCGTGGGTGCCGGTCTCGGCGATGCGGCCCTGGTGCAGCACCACGATGCGGTGGGCATCGACCACCGTGGACAAGCGGTGTGCGATGACCAGCGTGGTCTTGCCGACCGAGACGTTTTTCAGCTCGGCCTGGATGGCGCGTTCGTTGGCGGAATCGAGCGCCGAGGTGGCCTCGTCGAAGATCAGGATCGGCGGGTTCTTCAGCAATGTGCGCGCGATGGCCACACGCTGCTTTTCGCCGCCGCTGAGCTTGAGCCCGCGCTCGCCCACCATCGTGTCGTAAGCCTTGGGCGTGCCGGCGATGAAAGCATGGATGTGCGCGGCCTGGGCCACGGCCTCCACCTCGGCGCGGCTGGCGCCGGGCCGGCCGTAGGCGATGTTGTATTCCACGGTGTCGTTGAACAGCACCGTGTCCTGCGGCACGATGCCGATGGCGCGCCGCAGGCTGGCCTGCTGCACGCTGCGGATGTCCTGCCCGTCGATGGTGATGCGGCCGCTGCCGATGTCGTAGAAGCGGTACAGCAGCCGCGCCAGCGTGGACTTGCCCGCGCCGGACGAACCCACCACGGCCACCGTCTGGCCGGCCGGGATCTCGAAGCTGATGTCGTGCAGGATGGGGCGCGCCGGGTCATAGGCAAAACCCACGGACTCGAAGCGCACCGTGCCTGCACGCACCTGCAGTTCCGGGGCACCGGGTGCATCGGCGATCTCGCGGTCGCGGTCCAGCAGGCCGAACATCTTGTCCAGATCGGTCAGGCTTTGTTTGATCTCGCGGTACAGCACACCCAGGAAGTTGAGCGGGATGTAGAGCTGGATCATGAAGGCGTTGATCATCACCAGATCGCCCAGCGTCAGCGCGCCGCTGGCCACACCTTGCGTGGCGCGCCACAGCATCGCGATCAGCGCCACGGCGATCACCAGCTGCTGCCCGGTGTTCAACATCGACAGCGTGCTCTGGCTCTTCAGCGCCGCGCGGCGCAGTTTTTCCAGGCTTTCGTCGTAGCGCTTGGCTTCGAAGTCTTCGTTGTTGAAGTACTTGACAGTCTCGTAGTTGATCAGCGCGTCGATGGCCTTGGTGTGCGCCGTCGAATCGAACTCGTTCATCTGGCGGCGGAACTTGGTGCGCCACTCGGTGAGCGTGATCGTGAAGGTGATGTAGACCACCAGCGCCGCGCCGGTGATCCACGCGAAGCTGGCGTCGAACTGCACCGCCAGAATGGTGAGCACCAGCGCCAGCTCGATCAGCGTGGGCAGGATGCTGTAGAGCGAGTACGAAATCAACGAGTGCACGGCACGTGTGCCCCGTTCGATGTCGCGCGTCATGCCACCGGTCTGGCGCTCGAGGTGGAAACGCAGGCTCAGCGCGTGCAGGTGGCGGAAGACCTGCAGGCTGATGCTGCGCGCCGCGCCTTCGGTGGCCTTGGCGAAAATCAGCTCGCGCAGCTCGGTGAAGAGTGTGGTCGACAGCCGCAGCGCACCGTAGGCCACCAGCAGGCCCACCGGCACCACCAGCAGCGCGGCCGGGTCGCCGGGTTTGATCGTCAGCGCATCAACGATGTGTTTGAGCAGGATGGGCACCGACACGTTGGCGCCCTTGGCTGCCACCATGAAGGCCAGCGCCAGCAGCACGCGCACGCGGTACTGCCACAGGTAGGGCAGCAGGCGTTTGAGCGTGGTGATGTCCGAGCGCGGTGCGCGGGCGGCCGTCTCGGCGGGGGCGGGCGGCATCGCGACCGAAGGTCTCATGGAAGAATGGTTTGGAACAGGTACAGGGAGTTGATGACCATGGACGCCGATTCAAGCCCCACGAAGGGCCTGCTGCGCCGGCCCGCGAGTGTGCACGAGGACGCCGAGCTGGTGCTGCGCGTGATCCCGATGCCGGGCGACAGCAACGCCAACGGCGACATCTTCGGCGGCTGGGTCATGGCCCAGGTGGACCTGGCCGGCGCCGTGCTGCCGGTGCGCGTGGCCCAGGGCCGCATCGCCACCGTGGCCGTCAACGAGTTCGTGTTCAAGCAGCCGGTGTCGGTGGGTGACCTGCTGAGCTTTTACGCCCGCATCACACGTGTGGGCCGCACCTCGGTGACCGTGAACGTCGAGGTCTGGGCCGAGCGCAACCCCACGGCCTGGAAAGTGGTGAAAGTGACCGAGGCCACGCTGACCTACGTGGCCATCGACGGCCATGGCCAGCCGCGGGCGCTGCCCACGGCCGTGCCACCCGCCGCCTGAGCGTCAGCGCAGCGCCGCCAGCAGCATCAGCTCTTCGCGCGCCCGCCAGGCGGCGCGCTGGCGGATCAGCTCCGCCGTCTCGCGCGCCGGCTGGGCGCCGGTGTCGCCCACCAGCCGGGCCTGGTCGGCCTGCAGCCGCGCGGCCTCTTCCGGGCGGTGGAAGCCCTGGGCCGCGTTCGGCAGCAACCAGGCGCGGCTGCCGAACACCGAATCGCCCGACAGCCGCTCAAAATCGGACCAGCGCGCCAGCACGAAGCGGTAGGCCAGCGCGCCGTGCGGCGAGCCCTGCGCCAGCTCACCCGGGATGCGCACCGCCATGTCGGTGGGCAGGCGGCCGGCGACCGACAGCGCCAGCAGCTCCTGCGCCAGCGCAGCATCGCCCACACGGCTCAACGCGTTCAACAGCACCCAGCGTTCGGACTGCGAATCGGTGGCCAGCCAGCGCGCCACCAGCGCGTCAAAGCGGCCTCGGCCGGCGTTGCGCGCTGCAGCGCTGAACACCGCGCCGCGGGTGGCGCCGGGCACGGCCTGGCCGCCGGCCAGTTCGGCATCCACCAGCGCGCCGGCCTGCTGGATGACCTCGGCATCGCCGAAGTGGCCGAGTGACCGGATCAGGTCGGCGCGCAGCTCGCTCACCGGCGCAGGCTCGCCGGTCACGGGCGCCCAGCCGATGCGGGCCAGCTCAGGCACCAGCAGCGCGCGGGCGCGCTGGTCGATGGCCTCGCGCACCGGACCCACGGGGATGGTGCGCGACATGGCCAGCAAGGCGTTGATGGCGTGCTGGTAGAGCGCCGGCCGTGCGGCATCCTGCACCTGGGGCAGCAGCGGCAACAGCGCCACCCACTCGGCCACCGGCCGGTGGCCGGCCGCGACCAGTGCCAGCGCGTCGCTGAACAGCGCCAGCTTGTCCGGCGGGTCGAGCGCGCTGAACTGCTGCACCACCTGGCGCTGCAGTGCCGGGGTGTTGCGCACCCGCAGAAAACCGGCACCGCCGGCGTTGACCACCGGCGCGGCACCATCGCAGAGGCCCAGCGCAAAACTGCGGTCCGGCCGGTCCAGCAGCAGGGTCTGGCGCTCGGCGCCGCGGGCCACGACCACCGGCACCGTCCAGGGTGACTCGCCGGCGCGTGGCGGCGCGCCGTCCAGCCGGAAGCGCTGCTGGCGCAGCGTCAGCAGCAGCCGGCCACTGTCGCAGCGGGTGCTGGCGTCCAGCAGCGGATAACCGGCGTGGTCCGTCCAGCGCCGCGCCATCTTGCGCACATCCACACCGGCGGCCGCGCCCAGGTGGAACCACAGGTCGCCGGCCGTGGCGCTGGTCAGGCGGCGCTCGGCCATGTAGGCCGCCAGGCCGCGGCGGAAGACCTCGGGGCCCAGCCACTGCTCCAGCATCGTCAGCACCGCGCCGCCCTTGTCGTAGGTGATGCCGTCGAAGACCTCGAAGACACGTTTTTCGTCGATGAAACCACCCCGGATGGCGCGTGTGGCGTCGCCGGCGTCGCGCTGCAGCACGGCCTCCAGTTCGAGCCGGCGGATCAGCGGGACCTGCCAGCCGGGGTTGAAGTGGGCCGTGGCCTTCTCCGCCAGCCAGGTGGCAAAGGCTTCGTTGAGCCAGATCTCGTTCCAGCTGGCAGCGGTGACGAGGTTGCCGAACCACTGGTGGCCCAGCTCGTGCGCAACGATGCTGAAGATCCAGCGCTGCTCATTGGCGCCCGCGCGGGCCGGGTCGAACAACAGTGCCGATTCTTCGTAGGACACCAGGCCCCAATCCTCCATCGCGCCTTCGCGCACACCGGGCACGGCCAGCTGGTCCAGCTTGGGCAGGTGGTAGGGCTGGCCGAAGTAGTCGGCAAACCAGGGCATCAGCTGCTGGCTGGCGCCCAGGGCATAAGCCCCCAGGGCTCGTTTGCCGGGCGGCGTGACGATGCGCAGCGGCAGCGTGCCGGCCTGGCCTTCCAGCCATTCCAGCGGGCCCACGGCCAGCGCCACCAGGTAGCTGGCCATGGCCGGTGTCGGCGCAAAGCGGTGTAGCGTGTGCTGCTCACCCACCGGCGTCTCGTTTTGCACCGGCATGTTGGACAGCACCACCTGGCCACGCGGCGCGCGCACCGCGATGTCGAACACGGCGCGGAACACGGGCTCGTCGAAAGCCGGGAACAGCGTGCGCGCCTCCACCGCCTGCAACTGCGTGGCCAGCATCGGCGGCGTGCCGGCGCGGAACAGGCCCTGGCCCGTGGTGTTGACCTGCCCGGTCCACTGCAGGTGCAGCGTGTGCGCCCCCGCCACCAGCGGCACCGGTGCGTGCAGGTGCCACAGCGGTGCCTGTGCATCGGGCTCCACGCGCAGCGTGTGGGTCTGGCCGTCGGGCCCGGTGAGACGTGCCGCGCGCGCGGTGAGCTGGCGTGCGTGCAGCGTCAGCCGCGTCTGCGGGCGGGCCAGGTCCAGCGTGATGCTGGCCTCGCCCTCGAATTGCGGCGCGGCCGGGTCGAGCACAAACTGCAGCGCGTAGTGGCGCGGCACCACGTCCTTGCTCAGCAGGCCCGGGGTCTGGCGGAAGTCGAAGCGCGGCTGGGCAGCCGCCGATGTGACGGCGCACAGCCCAGCGACCACCAGCGCGGCGAACCAGCGCATGGCGCTCAGTCGACGAAGAAGTCCGGGATGAAGTTCGTCGTGCCCGGCACGACGGCGTAACGGTCAAAGTCCGTCACGCCGTGTTCGGCGAGCAGCGTGTCGTCGATGTAGAAGTGGCCGGTCTCGCTGCTGTCCTGGGTCAGGATCAGGTGCGCGGCATCGGCCAGGATCTCCGGCGTTCGGCACATCTTCGTGTCGATGCCCGGGATCATCTGCAGTGCGGCCGTGGCGATGGCGGTGCGCGGCCAGAGGCTGTTGACGGCGATGCCCAGGCCCTTGAACTCGGCCGCGTGGCCCAGCGTGCACATGCTCATGCCGTACTTGGCCATGGTGTAGGCCGTGTGGCTCTTGAACCAGTGCGCCTTCATGCTCAGCGGCGGCGACATGTTCAGCACCTGCGGGTGGCGCCCGGCCTGTGCACTGGCGGTCAGCGCCGCCAGGCAGGCCTGGGTGCAGCAGTAGGTGCCGCGCACGTTGACGCCGAACATCAAATCGAACCGTTTCATCGGCGTCAGCGGCGTGGGCGTGAGCTGGATGGCGCTGGCGTTGTTGACCAGGATGTCGATGCCGCCAAAACGCTCGATGGCGGCCTTCACGGCGGCGGCGACGGCGGCCTCGTCGCGGATGTCGGTGGGGATGGGCAGCGCCTGGCCGCCAGCGGCTTCCACCGCCTCGGCCGCGCTGTACAGGGTGCCGGGCAGCTTGGGGTTGGGCTCGGTGGTCTTGGCGATCAGCACCACGTTGGCCCCGTCGGCTGCGGCCCGCACCGCGATGGCCTGGCCGATGCCACGGCTGGCACCGGTGATGAAGAGTGTCTTGCCGTGCAGCGTGCGCGTGCTCATGCCTTGTCTCCTCCGCTTACCTCAGGGCCGGCCAAACAGTCTGTGCGATGTGCCGGGCCAGCATGGTCGCACATTGTCGGTAGGCCGGGGCCCCGGGATGAAAGCCGTCTTCAGCCATCACCCCGCGGTTGAGCTGCAGCTCGAAGACCACATGCGACACATCGCTGCGGCCGGCGGCCCAGGCGGCCTGGGCCTGGTCGTGCCGGCGGGCATCGGCACCGGCCACCCAGCGCAGCGGCCGGGGCAGGGCCGGGAACTGGTGCACCGGCGGCAACGGCGCAAACACCACGTGGCGCACACCATGCCGGTTGCGCAGTTCATCGGCCAGGGCAGCGCGGTCGTGCACCGCGCGGCGCGACGGCACCTGCTCGACCACGTCGTTGACACCCGAGACCACCACCGCCACGTCGGCCTGCTGCGGCCCGGCTTGCCGCAGCAGCACCAAGGCCTGCGCGGTGGTCACACCCGAACGCGCCAGCAGCTGCCAGTGCACACGGGCCTGTGTGGCCTCGGCCAGGTAACGCGCCATCGGCGCCGCCAGCGCCTGCGACTGCCGCGCCACACCAACCCCGGCCGCAGACGAATCCCCGATCACCAGCAGGCGCAGCGCCGGCCCCTGGCCGATGGCGCCGCTGCGCGGGCCCGCGGCTTCCGGCAGGCGCGGCACGCCGCGGCGCGCCAGCAGCGCCTGCGCCACCAGCACCGGTGACAAGGCGAGCTTGGCGGCCAGACCGAACATCAGGCCACGCCGGGCCGCCCCAAGGGGCCTGATCCCCCCTGGGGGGACCACGTCGAAGACGTGTAGGGGGTCATGTCAGCTGAACTTGGAGAAGTCCGGCTTGCGCTTCTGGAAGAAGGCCTGGAAGGCCTCCATCGCCTCGGGGCTGCGCAAGCGGGCTGAGAACAGCGCGCCTTCGGTGGCAATCACCTGCAGCAGCTGCGCGCGTTGCGGTTCACGCATCAGGCGCTTGGCCTCGCGCACGGCGCCGGGCGGCAGTGTGTTGAAGCGCTCGGCGATGCGGCGCGCATGGTTCAGCACCTCGCCGGCCGGCAGCACGGCGTTGGCGATGCCGCAGTCCACCGCCTGCTCGGGCGTGAAGGGGTCGCCCAGCAACAGCTTCTCGGCCGCCAGGCGCTGGCCCATCAGCTGCGGCACCAGCAGGCTGGAGGCGTATTCCGGCACCAGGCCCAGTGCCACGAAGGGCATGGCCAGGCGCGCTTCGTCGGAGACGTACACGAAGTCGCAGTGCAGCAGCATCGTCGTGCCGATGCCGACCGCACCGCCGGTGACCGCGGCCACCACGGGTTTGTCGATCTCCAGCAGCGCTTTCATGAACTGGAACACCGGCGCGTCTTCGGTGTTGCTGCCACCCGCGCCGGGCGGGCGAGCCATGAAGTCCTCGATGTCGTTGCCCGAGGTGAAGATGCCCGGCTGCCCGGTGATCAGCACCGCGCGCACAGCCCCGTCGGCGGCCGCGGCGCGCAGCGCGTCGGTCATCGCCTGGTACATCGCGACCGTCAGCGCGTTCTTCTTTTCCGGCCGCGCGATCTCGATGGTGGCGACGCCGTTCAGCGTGGCGGTCTTGATGTAAGTCGTCATCTCAAACTCGCTCGAAGATGCCGGCGGCGCCCTGCCCCATGCCCACGCACATCGTGACCATGCCGTACTT
>JADMJD010000026.1 GCA_018780805.1 Rubrivivax sp.
AATCAGGCGCCACTCGCTACCAGACTTGCCCGGGGCTTTTGCAGAGCTTCCCTAGGGCGAAGGCGCTCCTCCAACTCCTCCAACTTCTTGAACGCGACCTCGGAAATCTTGCCGTTGCCGCGCCTCATGGCGTTGCGAACACCGATCCATCCTTCCGGCCAACCACTGTTTTCGGTGAAGGCCCTTGCTAGCGCGATCACTTCATCGAACATACCGATCCGCAGCAGGCCCGCCACTTGGTTCGCCATCACCCGGCGAACACGACCCGACAATCCACTGCTAGACGCTTCCGCCGCGCGGCCCATTTCGATGACCTGCATATACCAGTCCCTGACCTGATCGCCACTTGTCGGGTGCAGGCCGAAGTCACGCTTCCACGCCCCAAACTCAAACGAGTGGTGCGATGTGAAATGCGTTGTCTTTAACATTTCTCCCAAGAGCGTCAAGCCTAGCTCCTGTTCGGCGGCAATGCTGCTTTTCAGCAGCGTATTGACAAGTGCAGACCGCTGAGCTGCACTCGCATGCGTGCCGGACAGATACAGCGAGAAGAGCGACTTCAACGGGTCGACTGTGGACTCACGCGCTCCGGGAGCTTCATTCAGCGCGAACCGCTGGAGCAGCGCCGCACAACGCTCGAACTTTGCCGACTCGTAGGCAAGAGACCTGACAGCCCGGAGGATCTGGACCTTGTTCCGATTCTGTTCACTGAAGAACCAGTCTTCATGCTTTTCAGCCGCTTCTTCGATGAAGGCGAGTGTCGCAGCGGGATTGACCGGGGCAACATTCTCGAAGATCTCTTCGCCCAACGTGTTCAGCTTGCCGAGTTGTTCCAGCAGACCGCCGACCGCAAACCATTTCGCGGCCAGTGCGACGGCATGCTCATCGTCATGAAGGTAGCCAATGCGGCGCGAGAAGGAGCGAAGCATCCGGGCTGATGACCTGTTAATGATGGCAGCCTCGATCCGCTGTATCGGGATGTCTTCAAGTGCTCTCTTGGCCAGCCTGTTGGCCAGCGCGTGGGGAAGAATCGCCCGCCACTTGCTTCGTTTCTGGACGAGTTGCCTGCGGTGAAGCTCGGCGACGTGCTTGTGGAGGTGGTCCGCGGACTGGCCCGCAAGGCTTGCCAATGGCGAAAGCTCCGACTCACTACCGTCCAGTGTCTCTCCGTCAAATGAGTAAAGGAGCGCGCATGCTTTAGCCGCATCGAGAAGCTCTGCGCTGGGCGCCTTCTGCTGGTGGAACAGCCGCTCGAACAGGTCTGTGTCCTTCAACCGGGCGAGCGACTCGCCGTTCTTTGCCGTCTCCGCCAGCGCAAATGCCACGCGCGAGTTCCCTTCCGAGAATCTTGCGATGACGTGGCGGCTCGGAGGCGCGATAGCCGGATAGCGACTTTCAAGCATCTTCTCGATGAGATCGGAAGACGCGGCCTCCAGCTTGAAGATATCGGTGTCTTGGAGTTCATCGTCATTGATGTCATATTCGACTGTGATGACGCTGAGCAGGCAGTTGGAGCTAGCAATCTTTGCCGCGAGCTTTCGATGCAGATCGATGCCGCAATTGTCGACGATCAGAACGACACGGTGGCCCATGCTGACGAGCCGCGACAACATCTCCTGCGGAACGGGATCTGGCTCGTCGGAGATATCGGTGTAGAGCGCATCCGACCGTGGTAGCGCTCCAACCCCGATCCGATCATCGAATAGTGCCTGGATGAGGCGCGTCTTACCGACACCGGACAGTCCAACGAGCCGGACGACCCCTTTGGGCTTGGCGAGGATGCCCCGAAGCATCGTCAGCGCCTGCTCTGCGCTCAGCCCGTCCACGTTATTGATCGATGGGCCAATGAGTCGTGTTTGAGCGTCCAGCAGATAAGGCGCAGCCAAGGACGTGGGAGAACTTGACCAGTCTTCAAACGGACGCCAGCCAGAGAGGGCAAGCCCGAGTGTTCCGCGCACCCACGGCACCAGACCCGCGTGCTGATTAACCCATGTTGCAATGCGGCGACCGTCGTAGAAGTCGAGCGTCAGTGAGGAAGTTGAAGGGAGTCCTTCTACCGCCTTCGCCATCGCCGCTTTCCGGTTCTTCAGGGACGTATCGGAAAGCGAATCCTCGGAGCTGACAATGACATAGGCCCCGCCATTGGTCGCCAGCTCGATGATGCTAGGGAGAACAACACCGTCGGGAGCCATCTCCTCGAGGATCTTTCCGCGCGGCATCTTCTGCGCCTTAACCTGGAAAGCCGTCGCCGCTTGGGGAACATAGCCCGAGATCGCCGCGCCAGCTGATAGCGCAACCCGCACATCGACGCCGCCATCGCTCGCATTCTGATGCCCGCCCCAAGTCACTGCAGACGGGCAATGGCCGTGCCCCCGGACTTCACGCTCGCACAGGTACGCCACCAGCGTCCGAAGGTCGGTGTCGTTGAGCCGCGCTATCTGGTCGCCTGTGACTTCAAGAATCATGGTGTCATTCTAGGAAGTCCGTCTCGCTCCTACGAAGCAGTCAGCCAGTGGGCCTGCGGCGCGATTGCCCAGCGTCTGGCAAAGGCTGGGTGGCAGGCGGATCAGCAGCGCTGGATTGGTTTCGGCCCGGCGCGGCGACTTGAGCGTTCGCTACGCGCGTGCAGTGGACCTACGCTTGCAGATGCTCAACGCTCTCTTTGTAGCCGAAGTTGACGTTCGGCAAGTAGTTCGCGAGCGGCTGCAGTCAGTCTCAAGCGGACTCGCGCCGGCACGACCTCAAATCCAGGCCGTGCCCGTCCGCAGGCTGCGCTACCGCCCCGGGCCACCACCCAGCGTCAGCGTCAACACTGCGGGCTAACCCGTCTGGGCGAGGAATGGCCCCAGGCCTGATGCTTGCAGGCCCGCAAGCCACCAGGCCGCCCGGGCGCCAGACCATCCCATCCCTGCCGGAGACAACATGTCCATTCGCCGCCGCACGCTGCTGCAGACCACCGCCTTCGCCCCGCTGCTCGCCGCCCTCGCCCACCGCGCGCAGGCCCAGGGTGCGCCGTTCGAGACGCTCAAGGTCGTCACCGGCTTCTCGCCAGGCGGCACCTCGGACACGATCTGCCGCCGCGTGGCCGCCAAGATTCCGGCCGGGTACGCGAAGACCGCCGTGGTCGAGAACCGCACCGGCGCGGGCGGCCAGATTGCCATCCAGGCGCTCAAGCAGCTGCCCAACGACGGCAGCGTGATCCTGCAGACGCCGATGTCGATGCTCGGCATCTACCCGCACATCTACAAGAAGCTGCCGTACGACCCGGTCGCCGACGTCACGGCGGTGAGCCTGGGCTGCACCTTCGAGTTCGGCATCGCCGTCGGGCCCTCGGTACCGGCTTCGGTGCGCAACGTCGAGGAGTTCCTCGCCTGGTGCAGGGCCAATCCGATGCAGGCCAACTTCGGCTCCCCGGGTGCCGGCGCGATGCCGCACTTCATCGGCGCACTGATCGGCAAGGCGCGCAATGTCGACTTGAAGCACGTGCCGTACCGGGGCACGCAGCCGGCGATCCTGGAGATGATCGGCGGCCAGATCCCGGCCGTGTCGGGGCCGATCGGCGAGTTCACGCAGCACGTCAACGCCGGCAAGGCGCGTTTGCTGGCCACCAGCGGCGCGGAGCGCAGCAAGTTCGCACCGAACACACCCACGCTCGTCGAGCAGGGCTTCAAGGACATGGTGTTCGCAGAGTGGTTCGGCTTCTTCCTGCCCGGCGGCACCGGGGCCGAGGTGGTGGCGCGCGCCAATGGCGCCCTGCGCGTCGCGCTGGCGGACAAGGAGACGGTCGACGGTCTGGCGCTGATGGGCCTGGAGGCCAAGTCGTCGTCACCAGCCGAACTCTCGGCGCTGCTGAAGGCGGACTTCCAGAAGTGGGGGCCGCTCGTGAAGGCCGTGGGGTTCACAGCCGACTGATCGCCAGCCCGCCATCCGCCCCGATCGCTGGGGCGGTGGCGCAGCAGGCCCGCGGGTACCCGCGTAGCCGCGTACCCGAGTGCACGAGCACCGGGTCTTGACGGTGAAGCGGTCACCCCACCAACCACATGTCCGCCAACGGCGAGCCCACCCTGCTCGCCCCCGCAACACTGGCCGCCTGTCCCACCCCACGGCCCGGCCATGCACCTCACCAGCGAACCCGCCATCCTCTACTTCGGCACGCCCGTCGTGCTCGTCAGCACGCTCAATGCCGATGGCAGCGCCAACCTGGCGCCCATCTCGTCAGTGTTCTGGCTCGGCTGGCGCTGTGTGCTGGGCCTGGGCGCGGGCTCGCAGACAGCGCGCAACCTGCAGCAGTCGCGGCAGTGCGTGCTGAACCTGCCGTCGCAGGCGCAGGTGGCGATGGTGGACCGCCTGGCGTTGACGACGGGTGCCGATCCGGTGCCGCCCGGCAAGGCGGCCTGTGGTTACCGTCATGTGCGCGACAAGTTCCTGCACAGCGGCTTCACGCCCGAGCCTGCATTGACTGTGGCCGCGCCCCGTGTGCGCGAATGCCCGGTGCAGCTGGAGGCGGTGGTGGAAACAGTGCACGGCATCGCCGACGACGACGCGGCGCTGCGCGGCCGCCTGCTGAACATCGAGCTGCGCATCCTGCGCGTGCACCTGGCGCCGTCCATCGTGATGCCCGGCCACCCGAACCGGGTGGACCCCGATCAGTGGCGCCCGCTGATCATGAGCTTCCAGAAGTTCTACGGCCTGGCGCCGGGGCCGCTGCAGGGCTCGTCGCTGGCCAGCATCGATGAGGCGGTGTACCGCAGCCCGGATGTGGACCGGGCGCGGGCCGCGGTGGCGCTCTAGTTCCCCGCCTTGACAGGCCGCTTGACAGGCCTCTTTATATTGACGACATTGTCTGCAATCCACTTTCTGGAGCGCAGCCATGACCGCCCACTGGACCCGCCACCCCGTCATCGCCGGCGTGATCGGCCTGTTCGCCGGGGCCTTGACCATCGCGCTGGTGGAATGGGCCGCCGGCCAGTGGCTGGGCCCGGGCGATGTCACTCAGCCGGGCACGATCCCTCCTGCCAAGTTTGCGGCGGTGCTGGTGGCCTGGGTGCTGGGTGCGGGCACGGCAGCGCTGGTGGGCACGGCCTGGTGCGGTGGCCGCACGCCGTTGCCGGGGCTCATCGCCGCCGGTGTGTTGCTGGCCGGCTCGGTGGCCACGATGTTCGCAATCCCGCATCCCACGTGGATGGTGCTGGGCGCGGTGGTGCTGATGCCTGCCGCGGCCTGGTTGGGCGCGCGCAGCCGGCGTGTGGTCGCCGGGTAGGCACGGGCTGATCGCATGGCCACACCCGCCAGCCTGGGCCATTTGGAGCAGTTGGTGCTGCTGGCGGTGCTGCACCTGGGCGAAGGGGCCTACGCCCTGGCCGTGCGCGATCAGATCGCGGCCCGCACGCAGGGCGACCCGTCCCGCGGCGCGGTCTCGGTCACGCTGGACCGGCTGGAGCGCAAGGGCCTGCTGCAGTCGCGCCTGGGCGAGCCGACGGCCGAGCGTGGCGGCAAGGCCAAGCGTCTGTACACGCTGGCCGCGCCGGGGCGGCTGGCGCTGCAGCACACGCTGCGGGGCACGCAGGCCATGCTGCAAGGCCTGCCACCCGACTGGGCCGCGCCGCCGCGCCGATGAAACCCGGCCCTGCGCTGCTGCCGGTGTGGCTGGCAACCCTGCTCACCAGTGTGGCGCTGTGGGGCGTGCCGAAGCACCTGCGTGAAAGCGTGCAAGGCGATCTGCTGGAGCAGGCCGCCGGCCCCGGCGCGGCCTGGGCCATCGCCCTGCACTTCCAGGCCGAGCCCTACCGCGATGGCCTGGTCCGCCGCGCGGCGCTGCTGCTGGCGCTGGCGGCGGCCGGCCTGTTGTGGACGTTGCCGATGGCGGCCAACGCGCTGCTGGCGCAGGCCACGGTGTTCACCGACGCTTTCAGCCGCGCAGCGCTGCAGCTCTGGGGCGCGCCGGCGGTGCTGGCCGCCGTGGCGGGCGGGCTGCTGGTGGGCCGGGCGGCGCTGCTGCCACCGCATGCCGATGCCGTGCGCCTGCACCTGATTTTGCTGCTGGCGCCCGCAGCCGCGCTGGCAGCGCCGGGTGCTGCGCTGGCTGCGCTGGCGGTGGTGTGCATGGCGGCGGCGGCCGGGGTGGCACACCTGAACCGGCTCAGCGCGGCAGCGTCAACGTGAAACACACGCCGTCGGGCATGTTGCGCACCGCGATGCCGCCGCCCATCTTGGCCAGGTAACCGCGCGCCACGAACAGGCCCTGCCCGCGTTGACCGGGTTGGCCACGGTCGCTGGTGCCCAGTTCGAACAGGCTGGGCAGCCGGTCCACCGGGATCTGCGGGCCCTGGTTGGCCACGTCGAGCTCGATGCTGTCGGGCTGCATGCGCAGCGTCATCACGATGGGGGTGCCGGGCACGCGGTAGCGCTGCGCGTTGGTGAGCAGGTGCGTCAGCGCGTCTTCCAGCTTCAGCGGGTCGGCCAGCACGTCACAGGCCGATTCGCAGCCCCGCGCCTCCACACCCTCGATGCCGGCGTGCGGCGCGTTGGCGGCGATCTCGCGCAGAAAGGCCGCCACGTCCAGGCGCTGGCGCTCGGCGCTGGCCTGGGCCACGGCCTCGCTCACCGAGGCCTGGCCGTACAGCAGCTGCAGCGCGGCCTGCATGCGCTCCAGGTAGCGCCGGCTGGGGTCGCTGCTGCCGCCGTGCAGCGCCAGCAGCGATTGCAGCGGGCTCATGATCTCGTGGCCCACGGCCTGCCACTGCTCACGCTCCTGGTGGGCGCGCAGCTGCTCCAGGCGCAGGTGCTCGCGGGCCCGGGCCAGCAGGTCGGCCAGCGTGCCGGCCAGGATGCCCAGTTCGTCGCGCCCGCGCAGCTGCGACACGTCCAGCGGCGGCAGCTGGTCGGGCGCTCGCTGCAACTGCACCGAGAGCGCGTTGGCCCGCCGCGTCAGCAGCGCCATGCCGCGCAGCAGGCCGATCTCGACGATCAGCCAGGCCGCGACGATGGCCGCCGCCAGCGCGCCGAAGTACACCGAGTACCGCGTGGCGGTGGCCGCCAGCTGCGCGTCCACGCGGCTCAGGTCGCCCTGCAGCCGCAACACATCACCGCCGGGCAGGCGCACCTCGGCCTGCAGCGGGCCTTCCAGCCGCGCCGCGGGCAGGCGCCGCACCAGGGCCACCAGCCAGGGGTAGGCCGGCCCTTCGGTGGCCGCGCCCGGCTCACCTTGCAGCGTGGCCACCAGCACATCGCCGCGTTGCACGGCCAGCGATTCCCCGCGTTGCAAGGGCTCGGCCAGCGCGGCCAGCGAGGCCCCGCTGGCGTCGGCCTGTCGGCTGTCGAACAGCAGCGGCTGTGCAGCATCGGGTCCCAGCAGTTGCAGCTGCAGGCGCAGCGCGGACAGGTCGGCAGGCGGCCAGACGCCGCCGGCGCGGGCAGCGTCGCGCCAGGCGTCCACGGGGATGCGCAGCGACAACATCGTGGGCCGCAGACAAGCAGCCGGATCAGCGCCCGGCGTGGCACAGGCCTGCGCCTGCCACCACCAGCCGCGGAACTCGCGGTCGGGGCGTGCGCGACGTTCGAGGTGGTCTGCATCGGTGACAAAACCCGCGAACTGGCCGCGTTGCGCGTCGATCAACTCCAGCGGTGCCAGCCAGCGCTGCGTGCGCTCGCCGTGCTGCAGCACCAGCTGCACGCGGTGCACGCCGCTGATGTCGGTCTGCCCTGCGCTGCGGCCCACGGGTGCGGCCATCTGCAGCCGCACCACGGCGTAGACAAACGCACCGGCGCTGGCCCGCCGGCCCACGGCCGGGCACCACTCGGCGCCGTCGGGAAAACGCAGCGCGCAGCCGCTCATCTCCACGGCCCGTTCGGCCTTGGCCGGGTCGTCGAAGTCGATCGCACCCAGCGGCAGGCGCAGCGGCACGCTGCCGCGGGCATCGTCGGCGGGCCGGTCCAGGTTCAGCAGCACCAGCTCGCCGCTGGGGTGGCGCAGGCGCTCGGCCACCACGTCCAGCTGGCCGCGAAAACCGGCTTCATAGGCCCGCTGCAAGCGTTGTTTTTCATCGGTGAGCAGCTGCAGCACCAGCGCGGCGCTGCCCGCCAGCAGCGTCAGGAACACCACACGCAGCAGCGTGCGGCGCAGGTAGGCCGCGGCCGGCAGCCGTGGCCGCTTGCTCAGCGGGCCGAGGTCCAACGGAAGCCCCGCATCGGGACGTTTTCGATGCCGTCGAAATCCGGGTCGATGTCGCGCAGCGCGTCGCGGATGGTCGCCACATGTTTGCGCACGTTGTCCTTGTTGCGGCCGCTCTTGACCACGTCGAACAGCTGCGCGTAGCCGACCACCTCGCCCCGGTGCTCCAGCAAGGTGGCCAGGATGCGCTGCGCCGTCAGCGGCAGGTTCAGGCGTTGGCCGCGCCAGCTGGGGCTGCGCTGGCGCAAGGGGTCGATCTGCGGGTCGCCCGCGCCGGGCTCGGCACCGGGCCGCGGCGCGGGCTGCGCGGTCTGGCGCAGCAGCGCGAGCACGGTCTCAATGAACTCGGCTTCGTCGAACTGCGTCTTCTGCAGATAGTCCCAGGCGTCCAGGGCTTTCATGATCGAGCGGTACACCGCCGCCGGCATCGCGCTGACCACCAGCACCGGCGTGCCCAGGCCACGTTTGTTCAGCAGGTTGATCAGCGCAATGCCGGCGTGGCGCTCGCGGCCCAGCTCCAGGTCCAGCGTGACGAGGTCAAAGCGTTCGGCGCTCAGCGCGGCCTCGGCGCTGTCGCGGTCGCCGTAGGCGTCGATGCGGGCATCGGGGCGCGCGGCGCGCAGCCAGGCGATCAGCTGCTCGCGGGTGGGCGGGTCGTCTTCGACCACGGCGATGTGGGGGGCAGGCAGCGACATGCCCCGCATTCTGCGGGCCCTGCTGCCGCCCTCCGCGGAAGAAATCTTCCGCGCGGCGGTGGTGTTCGCACCTGTCGGCGGCATCGCCTCTTCACGGGGTGGGGCCTGACAGTGACGACATCCCAACACCGCCACACCGAGGCCCCTTGATGGAACACACCGACACCGCCGCCGACCACCCCGCCGACCGTCCCGAAACACCGCGCCATTGGGCTCGGGTGCCCACGATCCGCCCGACCCTGCTGCAACCCCTGCGCCGCGCCGCCATCCCGCTGGCGGTGGCGCTTTCCCTGGCCGGCGCCGGCACCTGGCTGGCCCGGCAGACGGCGGACATCCCACGCGGCGAGCAGCTGGTGCGCCACAACCTGTGGACCGGCACGACCGAGGTGCTGGCCGAAGGCCCGGTCTGGCTGCTGCCCGGCCTGCACCGGGGCCGGCTGCTGCCGGCGCGTGACCTGCAGCTGCGCGCCGTGCAACTGGCCCGGCATGACAGCCCGCAGGCGCTGCAGACGGTCGAGGGCCTGTCGGTCGGGCTGGAGGTGAGCCTGCGCGTGGCGCTGGACCCCACCCGCCTGCCGCAGCTGGCCGGCAGCCTGCCGGACCGCATCGGGCCGGACCTGGTGGAGCCGTTGCTGGCCGGCATCCTGTACCAGCAGGTCTCGCAACACACGGTGCGCGAGCTGTTCAGCAGCCAGCGCGGCGAGATCCAGCGCCGCGTGGAGGCCGAGCTGCGCACCCGCCTGGTGGCCGAGGGTTTGCTGCTCAAGAGCCTGCAAATCGGCGCTGTGGACCTGCCGGCCGACTACCGCAAGGGGCTGGACTCGCTGCTGGCCGAAGGCCTGGCCAGCGACCGCATGCGCTTCACGCTGGAGCTGCGCGAAAAGCAGGTGCAGGAGACCGCACTGCGTGCCAACGCCGACCGCGAGCGCCGCACCATCGAGGCCGAGGCCGCTGCGCGCGAACAGCTCATCGCCGCCAAGGCCCAGGAAGAGGCGATGAAACATGTGCTGCCCTTCAAGCAGCGCCAGATCGAGCAGCGCCAGCTCGAAGCCGAAGCCGAACGCCAGTCCCGTGTGCGGCTGGCCGAAGGTGCCGCGCAGGCGCGCCGCATCGAGGCCGATGGCGAGGCCGGCGCCCGCCAGAAGCTGGCCGATGCCGAGGCCTACCGCATGGCGCAGCTGGGCCAGGTGGCGGCGGCGCAGATGGCGCGCGAAGGTGAACTGATCAGCCGCCACCCGCTGCTGGTGCAGAAGGCGCTGGTGGACAAGCTGGGCGACAAGGTGCAGGTGATCGTCGCCCCGCCCGGCACCTCGGGCCAGTTGTTCGGGGGCCTGATCGGCAACAGCCGCGCGGCCGAAGAACAGACTGAGCGCGGCGAACAACCCAGCAGCCAGCACCCCAGCAGCCAGACCAGCGAGGAGTGACGCCATGGCCCTGCCCCACCTTCCCCGCGCGCTGCCGCGCCAGCTCTGGCAGACACTGGGCGTCAGCCTCGTCGCCATCGCCTCGGCCGTGTTCTCCGTCCGCAGCCAGGCCGCGGACACACCACCCGCGGACACCGGCCTGATCGTCATCGACGCGGCGGCGCTGCGCGCCGCACCGCGTGATACCGCACCGCTGCTGACGCCGCTGTGGCGCGGCGAGGCCGTGCAGCTGCGCGGCGTGCGCGGCGACTGGCTGCAGGTCTGGGACCTGCACCGCGAGCGTGGCGGCTTCGTGCGCGCCATGGCGGTGCTGCCCGTGGCCAGTGGGCCCGCGGCGCTGCCAGAGCTGGCCGCGCAGCTGCGCCTGCTGCGCCAGCAGCCGGGCGCCGAATCGCTGGGCATCGGCATGGCCGCGGCGGTGATCGCACGCGCTGACCCCGCGTGGCTGGCGGCCCCGTCTGGCGCCGAGATGCTGGACACGCTGGTGATGCTGCAGCAGCGGCTGGCGGCGCGCGCCCAAGGCGCCGGTGCCGCGGCGGCGGCGCAGCAGACCGTGCTGGCGGCCCAGGCCGATGTGGCGGCGCGCTACGGCTTCGGGCTGCAGCCACTGGCCCGCGCCGACGGCGGCCAGCAGCTGTGCCCGAACACCGATCCCGCGCGCCTGCTGCGTGGCCACCCGGCGGCCACGGTGGCCCAGCGGACACGCGCAGCGCTGGCGCTGACCCGCCCCGACTGCCTGCCCGCCGATGCGCTGCCGTCGCAGCGGCTGACCCTGCTGGAGCAGCACGCCGCGTGGCTGGATGGGCTGGACCTGGCCACGTTGACCCCGACGGACCGCAACCGCCTGCTGATGCGCCGCGCCGCCGTGCTGAGCAGCCTGGCTTTTGCGCGCCGTGGCGGCGATGCGCAGACCCCGGCGGCCGCCGCGCTGGCCGCCTGGGGCCAGCTGATCCCGGCGGAGCTGACCGACGACGACGCCCCGGCGCTGCGCGACGCAGCAATACGCCTGAGCCCGCAGCGCTGGGTGGTTCAAGCCGCGGTGCAGGCCGGTGCCCCGGCGCGCCGCTTGGGCCGTTTTGAGCTGCGCCTGGAAGCTGGCGGCCCGGGCGAGACCTGCCTGCGCTGGGGAACGGTGGCCGATGGCCGCATGGCACAGCGCTGCAGCCACGGCGTGGTCCACCTGGCCAGCGCCCGCGTGGCGCCCGACGGCAGCGCGCTGGCCCTCGCGGTGCAGCCGCTGGACGGCTGGACGGAGTTGTGGCGCCTGGATGCCAACGGGCAGGTGCAGGTGCTGCCGCCCAGTGGCGAGGCGCCGGGCCTGGGCGCTGTCGAATGGGCTGGCTGGGCGCCGGGCAAGGACGGCGTGCAGCTGCTGGTGGCCCGCGAGGCGGACGCTGGCGGGCGGCTTGTGCGCCGCTTCGAGGTGCTCGGCGCCGATGTGACGCAACCCCCGCTGCGCTGGGCGGGTGACCCCGGTGTGCTGGCCGCCTTTCAGCGCAGCGCCGACCCGGCCTGGCGGGCGGGCTCACCCTTGCTGCGCTGACGGTGGCGCAGACGGTGGCGCAGACGGCTGCGCTGACGGTGGCGCTGACGGCCGCGCCGTTGCCCGCGCCGTTGGCGTGCGCTTGCACGCGGCCACGGCCCGTGTCAGCACCAGTGCGTGCAGTGGCCACCACGCCCCGTTCACCAGCCCGAAGCGACGGTTGCAGCCCCGCGGCGAGAACATCAGGACGTCGCTGCGGCGCCAGCGCCAGCACACGCTCATCGCCGCCCCTGCCGTGAGAGGCTCACAACGCGGCGACGTCGGCGGTTTGCGCGGTCGCCAGACCCGGCAGGGCCGCCAGACCGGCCGGCAGGCACAGCCACTGACGGCCTGTGCTGCGGTGCTTCGTCGGCAGGCACAAGGCGATGCGCCGCCCGCGCCGCCCCCGGGTGCACAAGGGTCAGGCCTGGGCGCGTTGCACCAGGCTGGCCAGGGCCTGCTGGAAGGCCGGCGCGGCCTCCAGTTGTGGCGTGTGGCCGCAGCCGGCCAGGACCACCAGCGCCGCGCCGGGCACCACCAGGTGGGCCTGGCGCGTGTGGGCCACGGGCAGGACCGCGTCGTCCTCGCCGTGCAGCAAGGTCACCGGGCCGGGGAAGCCGCGCAGGATGTTCAATGAGCGCTGCCAGACCTCGGCCTTCTGGCCCCGCAGCCCGGTCAGCCCGCGCAGCAGCGCCAGGAAGTGCCGGTCACCGCCGGGCCGCATCACGTTGCGCTCGATGGCGGCCATGACCTCGGGGGTGATGGAGGCCGGGCGCAGCACGATGCTGGCCACCTGCTGCTTCACCGCCATCGGCCCCGGCCGGGCCATCAGCTCGCCCAGGCCAGGCAAGGCCATCAGCCGGAACGGCAGCATGACCTCGCGCGCCAGCCCGGCGCAGGCCACCAGCAGCAGGCCACGCACCTGCTGCGGCGCCTGTTCGGCCATGCGCAGCGAGACCAAGCCGCCCAGCGAGTTGCCGACCAGCAGCGCCGGGCCCACGCCCAGCGCTTGCAGCAAGCGCCAGCCCAGCCGGGCGATGGCGTCGAGGTCGGTGTCGTTCGGTGCCTGGCCGGAGAGGCCGTGCGAGGGCATGTCCCAGGCCAACAGCCGCCAGGCGGGGTCTGGTGTGTCGAACTGGCGGTTCCACAGCTCCAGCGAGCCACCGATGCCGTGGGTCAACAGCACAGGCATGCCGTCGCCGCCGCTGTCGCGGCAGCGGATCGAAACACCGTCGATGTCGACCAGGCGGATGCTCGCTTGCAAAGAGTCGGCGTTCATGGTGGTGGTGACCATGCGGCTCAGATGTAGGTCGAGGCCAGCCCGCCGTCCACCGGCAGGTTGATGCCGCTGACCCAGCGTGCGTCGTCGCCCAGCAGGAAGGCGATGGCGGGCGCCACCTCGTCGCTGAAGGCAGGTCGCTTCATGCGGTGGGCATCGGCCTGCACACGCTCCTGCCCCAGCATCTGCACAAAATCGCCGAGGATGGGCGTGAACACCGGCCCGGGCGCGACGCAGTTCATGCGCACGCCCTGCCCCAGGAACAGCTTCTGCGATTGCGTGAGCGTCCAGACGATCAACGCCTCCTTGAAATACTGGTAGCAGCTGGCCTGCGGCACGGGGTGGCGCGCCAGCCAGGCGAGGCCGGCCTCGAAGTGGTGTGTCTCGGCCAGGGCCTTGTGCAGGTCCAGCCGCGCGGGCCACTCGAAGCCGAGGATGGACGACACGTTGACGACGCTGCCGCCAGCAGGCATGCGCGCGGCCAGCTTCAGCGTCAGGTGGCGCAGGCCCAGGTAGTTGACCCGTGCGACCAGGTCCACGCTCGCGGTGCCGGGCACGCCGGCGATGTTGGCCAGGCCGTCGATCTGCTGCGGCAGGCTGTCCAGCGCGGCGTCGATGGCCACCTGCTCCGACAGATCGGCCTTCACAAAGCCGTCCAGCGTCAACGTGGGGTCGTTGCGGTCCAGCCCGATGACCCGGGCGCCTTGCTGCCGCAGCAGCTTGGCGGTGTCGCTGCCGATGCCGGAACTGACACCGGTGACGACGATGGTCTTGCCTTGCAGTTTGCTCATGGGGAGTTGCTCCTGGTGGGGGTGAGAGAAGGTGAAAAAGGGTCGCCGGCCGGCGGCGCAGCCTGCGCGGCCCGGCGGGCCTGCCGCTGCTGCCACAGGCCCACCAGGCCTTGCGGCAGCGCCAGTGCGAACAAGGTGGCGAGCGCGCCCACGCCGGCCAGGTACCAGACGCCGAAGTCGCCCAGGCTTTCCTGCAGCGTGAACAGGACCAGCGCACCGACGATCGGACCGGCCAGGCTGCGCAGGCCGCCGACCAGCACCATGAACAGCATCAGCACCGACCATTGCACGCCGAAGTTGGTGCGCGGCAGGAAGGTGATGGCGCTGGCCAGCCAGGCCACGCCGGCCAGCGCGCAGCCGAAGGCGGCCAGCACGTAGACCACGCGCCGTGTGGGCAGCACCCGCACGCCCACGGAGGCGGCCGCTTCGTCGTCGTCACCCAGCGCGCGCGAGGCCGCGCCCACCGGGCTGCGGGCCAGACACCAGACGGCCAGCAACATCGCCGCCAGCGACACCAGCGCAAAGCCGTAGCCCAGGTTGCGGCGCAGCGTGGGCTCGACCGCGTTGAGCGCGATCAGCGAGGTGCCGGTTTCGCCCTGCACCAGCGGGTCCAGCATCACCAGGATGCGGATCACCTCGGCCGCGACCCAGGTGGCGATGGCAAATTCACCATCTTTCAGGCGCAGCAGGAAAAACGACAGGCCCCAGGCCACCACCGCCGCGCCCACTGCGCCGATCAGCAGTGCCGGGTAGGCCGGCAGGCCGCCATCGACCAGGCGCAGCGCGAAGTAGCCGCCCAGGCCGAAGAAAGCCTGCTGGCCGACGGACACCAGGCCAGCCTGGCCTGCCATCAGGCCCCACATCGCGGCCAGCAGCATCAGGATGAACAGGCCGGTGAGCTTGTCGATGACGCTGGCGCCGGCCACCAGCGGCAGCAGCGCCGCGAGCAGCAGCACGGCGGCGCCACCGCCGAGCACGGTGCGGGGGGTCGTCATGTGGCCCCCTGCGTGCTGCGCTGCCAGGGCCAGGTGGCGCGGCCGTGCGCCGCACGGTGCTGGGCCCACAGCCGCGCACCCAGCACGGCCAGGAACAGCAGGTGCCCGCCCAGCTGAAAGCCGGCCGGCGACACCAGCGCGCCCAGCGACTGCGCCAGCCCGAGCAGGATGCCGCCCAGCAAGGTGCCCCACAGCGAGCCGATGCCCCCGATGACGACGGCCTCGAAAGCGCTGATCAGCAGCTGCGGCCCTGCATAGGGCTCGATGGTGGCACGCAGGGCCAGCATCGTGCCCGCCAAGGCGGCCAGCGCGGTGGCGATGCCGGCCGCGGCGCGGTGCACCCGTGCCGCGTCCACGCCGTTCAGCGCTGCGGCTTCCGGGTCGGCCGACGCGGCGCGGATGGCCCGGCCCAGCCGGCTGTGCCGGAGCATGCCCTGCAGCGCTGACAGCACGACGACGGCCAGGCCCAGCGTCAGCACCGGCAGCTGGCCCACCACCGTGCCGCCAGGCAGCGTCCAGCTGGCCCAGGACAAAGGCCCCAGCGCATCGGCCAGCGAACGTGCCTCCGAGCCAAAGACGCCGTACAGCAGGTTCTGCAGCAGCGCGCCCAGGCCGATGGTCACCAGCAGGGGCAGCAGCACACCGGCATGCAGCGTGCGGGCCAGCACCCAGCGCTGCAGCAGCGCGCCGAGCACCGCCATCACCGGCAGCATCAGCAACGCCGCGCCCCACCAGGGCAGGCCGGCGGCAGTGAGGGCCAGCACGCCGTAGGCGCCCAGGATGGCCAGGTCGCCATGTGCCAGGTTGATGATGCGCATGACGCCGAACATCAGTGACAGGCCGGCGGCCAGCACGGCGTAGTAGCCGCCCAGCAGCACGCCTTGCACGACGGCATCGGTCATGGTGTGTTCTCCAATGGGGCGGCCGTGGCCATGCCGAAATAGGCCTCGGTGACGGCCTCGCGCGTGGTGTCGGCGCAGGCGGCCTGCAGCACGGCCTGCCCCTCGCGCAGGCAGATCACGCGGTCGGCAAAGGCCAGCGCGCGGCCCAGGTCCTGCTCCACCAGCAGCAGCGTGGTGCCGGCCTGGGCGCGCAGGGTGCGCAGGCTGCGGTAGACCTCCTCCACCACCAGCGGCGACAGGCCGAGCGAGACCTCGTCGAGCAGCAGCACCGCCGGGTTGGCCATCAGCGCGCGGGCGATGGCGGCGGCCTGCCGCTGGCCGCCCGACAGGGCGCCGGCCGGCCGGTCGAGGATGGGCGCCAGACCCGGCAGGGCCTGCAGCGCGCGCGCCACGCTCCAGGGCTCGGCCGCTGCCGCGGCCCGGGCCGCGTCGCGGTGTTCCAGCGCCACGGTGAGGTTCTCGCGCACCGTCATGTCGGCCCACAGGCGGCGGCCTTCGGGCACCAGGGCCAGGCCCTGCTGCACCCGCCTGTGCGCCGGCAGCGCGGTGACGTCATTGCCGTCCAGCCGCACCTGCCCGGCCAGCGCCGGGTGCACACCGGCCAGGCAGCGCAGCAGCGTGGTCTTGCCGGCGCCGTTGGCCCCGATCAGCGCCACACATTCGCCGCGCTGAAGCGCGAACGACACGCCGCGCACGGCCACCAGCGGGCCGTGGCCCGCGCGCAGGCCCTTGACCTGCAGGATATCGGCGCCAGTGGCCGCCTGCGGTGTCATGCGGCAGCTCCGCCCAGGTAGGCCTGCACCACGCGCGGGTGGGCCATCACGGCCGCCGGTTCGCCCTCGGCCAGCACGGCGCCGGCGTCCATGCAGACCAGCCGGCCGACGACCTTCAGCAAGGCGTGCAGCACATGTTCGATCCAGACCAGGGTCAGGCCTTGGGCGTGCAGACTGCCCACCAGGGCCACCAGCTGCAGCAGCTCCGCTTCCGTCAGGCCACCGCCGATCTCGTCCAGCAGCAGCACCTTCGGTTGCGTGGCCAGCGCGCGGGCCAGCTCCAGGCGCTTGCGGTCCAGCAGGCCCAGCGTGTCGGCCGGGCGCGTGGCCAGCGTGTCCAGGCCCGTGCGCGCCAGCGCCTGCTGCACGGCGGCCACCTCCGCCATGCCACGCAGGCCGGCGCCGTGCTGGGCGGCCACGCGCACGTTGTCGGCCACGCTCATGCTCAAAAAGGGCCGCGGCACCTGGTGGGTGCGGCCGATGCCGGCGCGGCAGCGCCGCGCGGTGTCCCAGGCGCTGATGTCGCAGCCATCGAACAGCACCTGCCCATGGCTGGCCGGCAGCGTGCCGGCCAGCACACCGAACAAGGTGGTCTTGCCCGCGCCATTCGGCCCCACGATGCCCAGCGCCTCACCCTGGCGCACCTGCAGGTCCACGCCGTGCAGCACCTGCAGCGCGCCAAAGTGCTTGCTCACGCCGAGCGCGGCGAGCACGACGGCCGGGTCCCCGGTCTGCAGGTTGGCCATGGCGGTCAGGCCAGCTTGTAGGCCGTCATCGGGCCGGTCAGCGGCACCTGGGGGTGGTCGGCGTTGGAGACGATGTTGACGCTGAACTTGCCGTTGGCGCCGCGCAGCCACTGCACGCCCACCAGGCCCGTGGTGGCGCAGTTGGGCACCGGGCCGGTGGTGAAGTCGATGTCGCCCACGGCCGTCGGCGCCTTCAGCCGCGCCAGCGACGCGGCCAGCGCGGCCCGGTCACCCGGGTTGGCACTGGCGCGCACGGCCGCGACGGCGGCGTCGAACAGCGAGGCGGTGGCTCCGATCTGCACGGTCCAGGCTTTGCCGCTGGACTTTTCGTAGCCGTCGGCCAGCTGCGCGCAGCTCATGCCGGTGGCGGGCGAACTGAACGGGAAGCTGCGGTGCCAGTAGGCGCCGGAGTGCACGCCGTGCCCCAGCTGGCCCAGGGCCTCCAACTCGGCGGCAAACAGGCCGGCCTTGGCCGTCTGCACGATCTTGACCTGCTGGGCCAGCCCGCGCTGAGCGGCCTGGCGCCAGAAGACCGCGAAGTCCGGCGGGAACGGGAAGGTGTTGAAGATCTCGATGCCCTCCTTGCGGAAGGCCGCGATCTGCGCCGAAAAGTCGGCCTGGCCGTTCTGGTACGGGCCGGCATCGAAGACCGTGAAGCCGTTCTGCTGCAGCGCCGGGATCAGCGCGCGGCGGATGGCATTGCCGTCAGCATCGGCCGGCAGCAGCATGCCCACCTTCTTGTTGGTGGCGACCTTGCTCCACTGGTCGGTGTAGAGCTTGGCGAAGTTGCCCACGCCAAAACAGAAGTGGTAGCTCCACTTGAACGGCGACGGCTCGCCAGGCTTGGCCCCGCGCCCGAAATAGAAGGCCTCCCAGGGGCTGGTGGTCGACAGCGCAGGCACGCCCGCGGCCTCGCAGGCATCGGCCACCGGGTTCACGGTCTCGGGCGTGGAGGTGGACAGCACAAAGTCCACTTTGTCGGCATTGACCAGCTCGCGTGCCACGGCAGCGGCGCGCACCGGGTTGCTGGTGGTGTCCTTGGCGATGAACTCCAGGTTCCAGCGCTTGCCGCCGGCTTCCACGCCGCCGGCCACCTGCTTTCGCACCTGGTCCAGCACCCAGCCGTCACCCTCGCCGAACAGCGCCAGCGGCCCCGAGCGCGGGCTGACGACGCCGATGCGCAGCGTGTTGCCCTGGGTGCGTCCCAGCATCGGGAAGGCCGCCAGGCCGGCCGCCGCTGCGCCTGCGCGCAGCACGTGGCGGCGCGGCAGCTTCTGGTGGTGGTGGTGGTTGTTGTCGTTCATGTTTGTCTCCTCCGTGCGCTCAGAAAGGGAAGCCGGGCAGTGCGGCACGCACCGTCACCCACTGCCAGCGGGTGTATTCGTCGATGTCCGCCGGGCCGCCGACGGCACTGCCGTTGCCGCCCAGGCCGGGGCCGCCAAAGGGGTTGACGGCGTCGTCGTTCACGGTCTGGTCGTTGATGTGCACCATGCCGGCGTGGAGCTGCTCGCCGATGGCCAGCGCCCGCGACACGTCGCGTCCGATCACGGCCGCTGCCAGACCGCCCTGGCTGTGGTTGGCTAGGCGCACGGCCTCTTCATCGCTGCTGAACGACACCAGGTTCACCAGTGGGCCGAAGGGCTCTTCGTCAAAGCAGCGCATGCCGGGCTGGACGCCGGACAGCACCGTCGGCTTGTAACAAAGGCCTTCGCTGCTGCCACCGGCTTCCAGCGTGGCGCCGGCCCGGATGCTGTCCTGCACCAGGGTGTCAAAACGCGCGAGCTGTTTGGCGTCGATCATCGGGCCCAGGGCCACGCGGCCGCTGGCGCCGTCGCCCACGGGCAGGTGCGTGGCCTTGCCCACCAGGCGCTGTTTCAGGCCTTCCATCACCGACGCGTGCACCAACACCCGGTTGCTGGCCATGCAGATCTGGCCCTGGTGGAACCAGGCGCCGAAGGCCACGGCGCTGGCGGTGGCATCGAGGTCGGCGTCTTCCAGCACGATCAGGTTGTTCGCGCCGCCCAGCTCCAGCGAGACCTTCTTCAGGTGGCGGCCGGCCAGCTCACCGATGCGGCGGCCCACGCCGGGCGAGCCGGTGAAGGCGATCATCGGGACCCGCGGGTCGGTGACCAGGGTTTCGCCGGCCTCGCCGTCGCCCGGCAGCACCTGCAGCAGCCCGGCGGGCAGGCCGGCCTGCTCGAACACCTCGGCCATGATGACGCCGCCGCTGTAGGGCGTGCGCGGGTCGGGCTTCAGCACCACGGCATTGCCCAGCGCCAGCGCCGGCGCCACCGAGCGGATGCCCAGGATCAGCGGGAAGTTGAAGGGCGAAATCACGCCGACCACGCCATGCGGCACACGTTTGGCCAGCGAGCTGCGGCCGGGTGTGCTGGGCAGCACATGGCCTTGCGCCTGCATCGGCAGCCCGGCGGCCACCTGGCACAGCACGATGGCCTCGCGCACCTCGTGCTGGCCCTTGGGCACGATGCCGCCGGTCTCGCGGGCGATGGCCATCGCGTAGTCGTCGAAGCGGGCCTGCAGCGCCTGCGCCGCCTTCAGCAGCACGGCGGCACGCTCGCGCGGCGCGCTGGCGGCCCAGGCCTTCTGCGCGGCGGCGGCGCGGTCGATGGCCGCCTGCATATCGGCCGCCGACGCGATGCCGACCTGGCCGAGGACACGCCCCGTCGCCGGCTCCACCACCGGGCGGCTGCCGCCGCTGGCCGGGCGCCATTGGCCACCGTCGTAGACGCAGCGCTCGGCGGCCGAGGGCATGATCGGGAGGAAGTCGGATGCACCCATGCTGTCTCCTGTGGGGTTGATGAAGCGAACAAAGCCGTCGCTCGACACCCTTCAAGGGGCAAGCGCCGTGCCCAGGTGCGGCCGACAGGCGGCTGCGGCCGTGGCAACCGGGGCCGTGCGTCCAGGGAAAACTTGGTGCTTTCCCTAGCCACCGGCGCCCGACCGCACGCGCTGCGTCGTTGCGGGCTTGCCCGCCCCCACATCTGATGCAGTCATCAATTCCAGCGCCGGGCGCGGCGCCATGGCGGCGCCCGAATTGCTGCCAGCAACAAGCCTGCACCCGCCCGGCGCTGCACGCTCCGGCACGCCGCAGCCCGAACGCGGCCCGGGCGGCGCCTTCGTCGCCATACTCCACGCCGCAGCACAGCAGACCCAGGCCCCATGAAGAAGACACCGAACCGAATCTCCCTGGCGGAGGCGGCACGCCGCACAGGCGCACTGATGCGGCACGGCGACCCGGTGCCCGGCGCTGCCGCCGAGCAGCCCCGCCTGGAGGACATCACCGAGTGCCTGTTCTTCAGCCCCGGTGACGGGCGCATCTGGCTGAACGACCAGCGCATGGTGCTGATGCACAGCCGCTCGCTGGGCACCCTGCGGCGCGAGCTGATCGACGCGCTGGGGCTGGACCGCGCGCGTGGCCTGCTCACACGTGCCGGTTATGCCTCTGGCGCACGCGACGCGCAGCTGGTGCGCGAACGCTGGCCGGATGCCGAGCTGGTGCCGACCTTCCTGGCCGGCACCCGGCTGCACGCGCTGGAAGGCGTGGTGCGCGTGGTGCCGGTGGCCTTCGAGATCGACCCGGACCGGGGCCACTACTTCGGCGAGTTCCTGTGGGAACACTCGATGGAGGACGACGAACACATCCACGCCTACGGCCTGGGCACCGAGCCCGCCTGCTGGATGCAGACGGGCTACGCCACGGGCTACGTGACCGGGCTGATGGGGCAGCTGGTGATCTTCCGCGAGGTGGAGTGCCGCACCACTGGCAGTGCACAGTGCCGCGTGATCGGCCGCACGGCCGATGCCTGGGGCGACGTCAGCGACGACCTGCGCCACCTGCAGACCCACGACTTTCCCGGCCATGCCCTGGTGCCCACGCCACCCACGGCCGTGCTGGGCAGCGGGGCCCTGGGCGGCGACGCCGACGAGCCGATGGTCGGGGTGTCGTCGGCCTTCAAGGCGGCCTGCCACATGCTGCACCGGGTGGCACCGACCAAGGCCGCGGTGCTGTTCACCGGCGAATCCGGCGTGGGCAAGGAGATGTTCGCGAACATGCTGCACCGGATCAGCCCGCGCCGCGAGCAGCCCTTCGTGGCGGTGAACTGTGCCGCGGTGCCAGAGACGCTGATCGAGTCCGAGCTTTTCGGGGTGGAGCGTGGGGCCTTCACCGGCGCGAGCGTTGCGCGCGCGGGGCGCTTCGAGCGCGCCGCGGGCGGCACGCTGTTCCTGGACGAGATCGGCACGCTGAGCCTGACCAGCCAGGGCAAGCTGCTGCGCGCACTGCAGCAAGGCGAGATCGAACGTGTGGGGGGCACACGCACGCTGAAGCTGGACGTGCGGGTGATCGCGGCGACCAACGTCGACCTGCGTGCCGCGGTGAAGGCCGGGCAGTTCCGCGAGGACCTGCTCTACCGGCTGGACGTCTACCCCATCCACCTGCCGCCGCTGCGCGAGCGCCGCGAGGACATCCCGCTGCTGATGAGCCACTTCCTGCAGTACTACAGCCGCCTGCACGGGCGCCCGGTGGCGGGCTACGCCCCACGCGCCGTGAAGATGCTGCTGGGTTACGCCTTCCCGGGCAACATCCGCGAGCTGCAGAACATGGTGGAGCGCGGCGTGATCAGCACCGAGGCCGGTGGCGTGATCGACCTGCCGCACCTGCTGCGGCGCGAGCAGCTGGACGCCGGCGTGCTGCTGAGCCTGTCACGCACCGGCGTGCTGCGCCAGGCGGAGCCCGAGGCCGT
Organism: Rubrivivax sp.; assembly: GCA_018780805.1. GTDB lineage: Bacteria > Pseudomonadota > Gammaproteobacteria > Burkholderiales > Burkholderiaceae_C > Rubrivivax. Next base: position 22,058 of record JADMJD010000026.1, read on the forward strand.
GGCACCGCCCCCCGCCGGCACCACACCGCTGCTGGACCGGCTGGCCGAGCCGGGCGAACCCGGCGTGCGACCGGCCGAGATCGAGCAGCAGCTGATCGCCGAGGCCATCGAACGTGCCAAGGGCAACCTCTCTGCGGCTGCACGGCTGCTGGGCATCACACGCGCCAAGCTGGCCTACCGGCTGCAGCAGGCCGGTCAGCGCCCGGCCGCGGGCAGCCGCCAGGCCGCCGGCAGCAGCGCAGCCACCTCGGGGCGGCGATAGCGGTCGTCCAGCAGCCAGAGCCAGCCCTGGTCCTGCGGCGTGCGGATGACACGGCCGCCGGCCTGCACCACACGCTGCATCGCCGGCACCAGATCGGCATAACCGTGGCCGGGGCCGCAGAGTTTGTCCAGCCGCGCCTGCAGGTGTGTCTGCGTCACCGACACCGGCGGCAGGCCCAGCGTGGCGATGAAGGCGCCGATCAGCCGCGTGCCCGGCAGGTCCACGCCTTCGGCGAACACACCGCCCAGCACGGCGAAGCCGATGCCCCGGCCGGCGGGCTGGAACTGCGCGAGGAAGGTGGCCCGCTCGCCGGTGTTCATGCGCCGGGCCTGGCGCCACTGCGGGATGTCCGGGCGCGCATGGGCCAGCGCTGATGCGGCCTTCTCCAGGTAGTCGAAGCTGCTGAAAAACGCCAGGTAGTTGCCCGGGTGCTCATCAAACTGCCGCGCCAGCACCGCGGCCAATGGCTGCAGGGAGCGCGCGCGGTTGGTATAGCGCGTGGAGATGCCGTCGGCCACCTGGACACACAGGTGCTCGGCGGGGAATGCAGGCGGCACGTCCAGCCAGGCGGTGTTTTCCGGCAGGCCCAGCAGCTGCACCGCATAGGCCGGCGGCGCGAGGGTGGCCGAAAATAGCGTGACGCTGTGCAAGGCCTGGAAACGCTGGCGCAGGAAGCAGGCCGGGGACACGTTGCGCACCTGGACCGTGGTGTCGCCGGAGGCACTGCCCTCATCGTCGGCATCCTTGGCGATGGGTGTGTCCAACGACGCCGACACCTCCAGCAAGGAGTGGTCGCTCAAGGCCTCCACCAGGCGCAGCAGGTGTTGCAGCTCGAAGTGGAAGTCCCGCAGCGCGCCCATGCTCAGCGGGTGCCGGTTGAAGTGGTCCGACAGCGCGCCGGCCGCGGTCTGCAGCGCCTGAACCCAGGCGTCGGGCGCGGCATCCAGCACGGTGCAGGGCTCAGCCGTGGAGACGCTGTCCGCCACCAAGGCCTCGGTGGCCGCCAGCAACGCGGTCACCGGGCCCTGCGCGATGGCCGGCGCCGACACCAGCGCGGCGCGGATCTGCCCGGTGGCCAGATCGGCGCTGTACATGCGCCGGGCGCGCTCCACCAGGTTGTGGGCTTCGTCCACCAGCACGGCCAGCCGCCAGTCCAGCGCCTGCAGCAGGCCCCAGAGCAGGCCGCTGGTGTCGAACAGGTGGTTCACGTCGCCCACCAGCACATCGGCCCAGCGCACCAGTTCCTGCCCCAGGTAATACGGGCACACGCCGTGGCGCAGGGCCACCTGGCGCTGTGTGGCAGCGTCCAGCCAGCCGATGGAAACAGCCTCTTGCCGCGCCGCGGGCAGGCGGTCGTAGAAACCGCGGGCCAGCGCGCAGGCGTCGGGGTGGCAGGCCTGGCCGGGGTGGGCGCAGCCCTCCTCCTTGGACACCATCGTCAACACCCGCAGCGCCCTGCCGGTGGTGCCGGCGCGCAGCTGCTGCAAGGCCTCCAGCGCTGGCAGGCGGCCGGTGCCCTTGCAGGTCAGGTAGGCCAGTTTGTCCACGCCGTGCAGCGGCATCGCGCGCAGCATCGGGAACAGCGTGCCCACGGTCTTGCCGATGCCGGTGGGCGCCTGCGCCAGCAGGCAGCGGCCGTTGGCGGCGTTGCGGTAAACGGCCTCGGCCAGGCCGCGCTGGCCGGCGCGAAAGTGCTGCAGCGGAAACGCCAGCGCCTGCAGCGCCGCATTGCGCGCGGCCCGGTGCGTGGCCTCGGCCTGCGCCCAGGCCAGGAAGGCGTTGCAGCGATGCGCCAGCACGGCCTCCAGCTCGTCGGCGCCGACCATCTGGCGCAGCTCGGTCTCGCCCTGGCTGTCGGCGTCGAAGTACACCAGCACCAGCGCGATCTGCGCCAGGCCGCGCGCGCGGCAGAACAAGGCGCCGTAGGTCTGCAACTGGGCCCAGTGCAGCAGCCGGCGGTTGGCCGGGATCTCGTCGGGCCGGCCGCGGATGGTCTTGATCTCTTCCAGGCATTGGCGCCGCGGGTCGAAACCATCGGCCCGGCCGCGCACCCGCAGCGGGCCGCACAGGCCCTCCAGCGCGATCTCGGTTTGATAGTCTTGCCCGCGGCGTTGGGCCACGGTGTTCTGGCCCATCAGCCCTTCCAGCGCGGTGGCGGCGGGTGTGAAGCGCCGGTCCAGGTCGCCCTGCTTGGCGGTGAACTCGCACAGCTCGCGCACGGAGACGGTGCAGGTCCAGTCGGGCGGGCTTGGTGCAGGCATTGGCCGGATTGTCACGGGCGGGGCCTTGGGGCCAGGTGGTGACAATCGGGCCTATGCACCGTTCCTTCACCCTGGTGTCGGCCATGGCCTTGCTGGCCGGCTGCGCATTTTCACCGGCCCCGGCGCCCATGCCTGCGGCCGTGCCCACACCGCCCGTGGCCGTGGCTGTGGCGGTCCCCGCCCCTGCCGTGACACCTGAACAGGACTTTCCTCGCTGGGTCCAGGCCTTCGCCGCCACGGCGCGCGATGCCGGCATCAACGACACCACCTTGCGCTCGGCCTTCGACGATGTGCGCTTCGTGCCCCGCGCCGTGGCGCTGGACCGCCGCCAACCCGAGTTCACGCAAACCGTGTGGGACTACCTGGACCGCGCGGCATCGCCCAACCGCGTGGCAAGCGGGCGCGAGAAGCTGGCGCAGTTCAACGCCGAGGCCGAGGCCGCGGCGGCCCGCCACGGCGTGCCGGCCCCGGTGCTGGTGGCGGTGTGGGGCCTGGAGAGCAGCTACGGCGCCAACTTCGGCGACATCCCGGTGATCGATGCGCTGGCCACGCTGGGCTTCGAGGGCCGGCGCGAGGCCTGGGCGCGGCAGCAGCTGCTGGCCGCTTTGCAGATCCTGCAAAGCGGCGACATTCAACGTGCCCGCATGGTCGGCTCCTGGGCCGGTGCGATGGGGCAGACGCAGTTCCTGCCGTCCAACTTCCTGGCCTACGCGGTGGACGCCGACGGCGATGGCCGGCGCGACATCTGGGGCAGCATGGCCGATGTGATGGGCTCCACGGCGAACTTCCTGGCGCGCGCGGGCTGGGTGCCGGGCCAGCCCTGGGGCACCGAGGTGCGGCTGCCACCGGGCTTCGACCCCGGCCGCGCCGATGCCAGCGTGCGCCAGACCAGCGCGGCCTGGGCGGCCGAGGGCCTGCAGCCGGCCACCGACGCGGCGCTGCCCGAGCTGGGCGATGCGATAGTGCTGCTGCCGGCCGGGGCCAGCGGGCCGGCCTTCCTGGTCGGCACGAACTTCCGCGCGCTGCTGCGCTACAACAACGCCACATCCTACGCGCTGGCGGTGGGCCTGCTGTCGCAGGGGATCGCCGGTGGGCCGGGCGTGGTGTCACCGTGGCCACGCGACCTGGTGGCCTTGTCACGTGCCCAGCTGCTGGTGCTGCAAACGGCGCTGAACGAACGGGGTTTTGCCAGCGGCACACCCGACGGCGTGATGGGCCCGGCCACGCGGGCCGGCCTGCGCGCCTACCAGCGCAGCCTGGGCCTGCCGGCGGACGGCTTCCCGACGCTGGACCTGCTGGCGCAACTGCAAAGCCGCCCATGAGCAGCACCGACACCCCGTGGGACGTCGTCATCGTCGGCGCCGGCGCGGCCGGGCTGTTCTGCGCCGGCATCGCCGGGCAGCGCGGCCTGCGTGTGCTGGTGCTGGACCATGCCGAGAAGGTGGCCGAGAAGATCCGCATCTCGGGCGGCGGCCGCGCCAACTTCAGCAACCGCGACCTGGACCCGCACGCGCCGCACCGGCACTTCATCAGCGCCAACCCGGCTTTCTGCCGCTCGGCGCTGTCGCGCTACACACCGGCGGACTTCATCGCGCTGGTCACGCGCCACGGCATCCCCTTCCACGAAAAACACAAGGGCCAGCTGTTCTGCGACCGATCCGCCGACGACCTGATCCAGATGCTGCTGCGCGAGGCCGAGACCGGCGGCGTGCAGCGCTGGCAGCCCTGCCAGGTGGCCGCGGTGCGGCAGCAAGGCGATGCGCTCTATGTGCTGGACACCGACCGCGGCCCGGTGCGCAGCCGCGCGCTGGTGGTGGCCACCGGGGGCCTGTCGATCCCGAAGATCGGCGCCACCGACTTTGGCCACCGCCTGGCGCGGCAGTTCGGCCTGCGGCTGGTGGACACGCGTCCGGGCCTGGTGCCACTGACCTTCGACGGCGACGGCTGGGCGCCGTACGCTGGCCTGGCCGGGCTGGCGCTTCCGGTGGGCATCAGCACCGGCAGTGGCACATCGCGCGGCACATTCGCTGAAGACCTGCTGTTCACGCACCGCGGCCTGTCGGGCCCGGCCGTGTTGCAGATCTCCAGCTATTGGCAGCCGGGCACGCCGATCACGCTGGACCTGGCGCCCGGCACCGACCTGGCCAACACCTTGCTGCAGGCCAAGACCACGTCGCGCCGCAAGCTCGCCAATGAGCTGGCCACGTTCCTGCCCAGCCGCTTGGCCGAGGCCTGGCTGCAGGGCCTGGCCGAGGCCCAGCGGCCGGTGGCCGAGGTCTCGAACAAGGTGCTGGCGGCGCTGGCCGAGCGGCTGACACGCTGGGCCCTGGTGCCGACGGGCACCGAGGGCTACCGCAAGGCCGAGGTGACGCTGGGCGGCGTGGACACCCGCGACCTGTCGTCACGCACGATGGAATCCACCCAACAGCCCGGGCTGTACTTCATCGGCGAGGTGGTGGATATCACCGGCTGGCTGGGCGGCTACAACTTCCAGTGGGCCTGGTCCAGCGCGCATGCCTGTGCGATGGCTTTGCCCTTGCCGCCCACACAGGCCACCGCAGCGGCACCCGCCGCGGCCTGACCCTGCTCAGGCGTGCAGCAGCCGGCCCCCGGCGAAAGACCAGTTCTCCCACGCCGTCTCCTTGAACACCAGCATCAGCTGCTCGGGCTCCAGCTCCGATTCGCGCAGCCGATCGTTCAGCTGCTGCAGGAACTGGCGCTTGAGCTTCACGCTGCGGCCGACCGACCACAGCACCTCGGCCAGCACAAAGCGGTGGTCACGGGCGTGCGGGCTGCCGGGGGGCTCGGGGTAGTGCGCATCGACCACCAGATCGTCCGGCGCCAGCGCCAGCACACGCTGGAAGCGGTCCGCCTGCGGCACACCCACGGCCACCAGCGCCTGGTGGATGGCGTCCAGCCACTGCCGGCGTTGTGCGGCGGGCAGGGCCTGGTGCACCGTCAAGGTCACGAGTGGCATGGCTGCTCCTGCACCACCGCCAGCGGCCGGCGGACAGCGGTCAGTCTGTGCCAGGCGGCGAGCAGCGCTGTGCGGGCCCAGCCGGCGACGGCGTCCGTCATGTCGGCGATCGCCTGCCGCCGCAAGTCGTGGGCATGCCGGGTGGCGGCCGGCACCCAGCCGGCGGGCAGGTGCGGCAATGCGTGGTGGGTCGCTGGGGTGCGGGGTGTGGGGTTCATCGCAGAGGTCCTCGGGTTGGGCGTGCGGCCAATGTAGGCAGCGCACGCGGCGCCCGACACCCCACGCCAGCCACAAGCGTTTTGCGGCGCGCGCACAGGCGCTGCCGCAAGTGGCCATGCCATCATCGGCCATGGCCCCGATGGCAGCGCTCTCGCTGGACGACTTCGCGCTCTTCGCCCGCGTGGCGGAGTTGCGCAACCTCTCGGCCGTGGCACGGGAGCGCGATGTGCCGCCGTCCCAGGTGTCGCGCGCGCTGGCGCGCATCGAGCGGCTGTGCGGCACGCGCCTGGTGCACCGCAGCACCCATGGGCTGAGCCTGAGCGACGAGGGCGAGAGCCTGGCGGCACATGGCGCGCAGTTGCTGTCGGTGGCGCAGGCGCTGGAAGGCGCGCTCGACGAGCGCCGCGCCGACCCCAGCGGCCTGGTGCGCCTGGCCACCAGCCCGGTGCTGGCCCTGCACCTGCTGCCGGCGCTGACGCCGCTGCTGGAGCGTCACCCGCGCTTGCGCGTGGAGATCGCCGCCGACGACCGCCTGGTGGACATGGCCCGCGAAGGCATCGACGTGGCCATCCGCACCGGCGAGCCGCAGCAGGACGGCCTGGTGGCCCGCCCGATCGGCGAGCACAGCCGGGCCCTGTTTGCCGCGCCCGCCTACCTGGCACAGCACGGCACACCGCAGCACCCGGACGATCTGGCGCAGCACCGCCTGATCGCCAACAGCGCCAACCCCCTGCTCAACCGCTGGCCCTTCCGCGGCGCCGGCCGCGCGGCGGACGAAGTGCAAGAAATGAAGGTGGCCGGCACGCTGCGCAGCGACAATACGGCCATCCTGCTGGCCATGGTGCTGGCCGGCCTGGGCATCGCACGGCTGAACCGCGTGATCGTCGCGCCACACGTCGCCGCCGGCCGGCTGCTGCCGGTGCTGCAGGACCACGTGGTGGTGCAGACCAGCCCGATCTACGCCGTGATGCTGCCCGACCGTCAGCGCCTGCCCAAGGTGCGCGCCTGCGTGGACCATCTGGCGGCGTGGCTGGCTGACAAATGAACACGGCCCCTTGCGGGGCCTGCTCAACCGGCTCAGCTTGCCCGCATGCGTGCGAAGCGCCCTCAGCGCCGCACGGGCTGCGCTGCGCCTGCCTCGCCAAACGGGCCGGCGGCGACGAGGGCGTCCTGCATCAACCCCGCGATCCAGCGCTGGCGCTGCTTGGTCATGCGTTCGGTGCTGGCCGCCACGCTGATGCCGGCGATCGGCCGGCCTTCGGCGTCGCGCACCGCGCGGCCAACTCCAAGGGCGCCCTGCACCGCGTGGTTGCCCACCACGGCCCAGCCGCGTTCGCGCGTGCTGCGCACCAGCAGCCACAGGCGCTCGGGCGTCATGCCGCCGTAGCGCGTGAGCACCACGCCGTGTGCGTTGATGGCCGCTTCGGCCTCGTCGTCGGGCAGCGCCGCCAGCAGCGCCAGCCCCGAGGCCCCGACGCCCAGCGGCTGGCGCGCACCAACCTGCACCGACAGGATCTGGACCGGGTAGGTGCCGACCTGCCGCGCGATGCACCAGGAACTGTGGCCCTCGCGCACGACCGCGAAGGCCGCGTCGCCGCAGCCCTTGCTCACCCGGGCCAGCACAGGCGCGATGCGCCGCGCCAGGTCCGAGGGCGCGGCGGGCGCCGGCTCGCGCCGCGCCGCGGCGGTGTAGTGGAAACGGCCGGCGCGCTGCACGTGGCCGGTCTCCAGCAGCGTGCCCAGCAGGCGGTGCACGGTGGCGCGCTGCAGGCCGCTGGCCTGGCACAGATCGACCACGCGCAACCCGGCGTCACCGGCACGCAGCAGCGTGTCCAGCAGCGCCAGGCCGCGGCGCAGCGCACGCCCATCGCCGTCTGCCACGGTTGCCTGCGCGACCGGACTTACCCTAGGTTCGTCCGCCAGGCGGACGTTTGAAAGCGACACACGAGAGGCCATCGCCAAGAATTTTCGCAGGTTGGAGGCCGTGTTCCTCCGGACCTGCACATCCAGGAGACACCGTGATGCCCTCGTCCAAGCCATCTTTCATTGCCACCCGCCGCACCCTGCTGGCCGCCACGGCCGCCGTGCTGTGGACCACCGCCACCCTGCCGGCGCTGGCCCAGCAGACCAACTACCCCAACAAGCCTGTCAAGCTGTTGGTGGGCTACGCCGCCGGCGGGGCCACGGATGTGATTGCGCGCCTGGTGGGCCAGAAGCTGGCCGAGGGCCTGGGGCAGACGGTGGTGATCGAAAACCGTGCCGGTGCCAACAGCAACGTCGGTGCCGAAGCCGTGGCGCGGTCGCCGGCAGACGGCTACACCGTCTTTGTGTTCACGATTGCCAACACCATCAACGCGACGCTGTACGACAAGCTGGGCTACGACCCGCAGAAGGACTTCGAGCCGGTCGGCCTGATCGCCAAGGTGCCCAACATCCTGGTCGTCAACAACGACGTGCCGGCCAAGACGCTGGCCGAGTACGTGGCCTATGCGAAGGCGCAGCCGCAGGGTGTGACCTTCGCGTCATCGGGCAGCGGCTCGTCGATCCATCTCTCGGGCGAGATGTTCAAGATGGTGGCCAAGCTCAACCTGCTGCACGTGCCCTACCGCGGCAGCGCACCGGCCGTGACCGACCTGATCGGCGGCCAGGTGCAGAGCATGTTCGACAACGCGCCTTCGGCCATGCCGCACATCCTCGGCGGCCGGCTGCGGCCCCTGGCCATCACCAGCGCGCAACGCTCCCCGCTGCTGCCCGACGTGCCGACGGTGGCCGAGTCGGGCTATGCTGGCTTTGACGTGCAGAGCTGGTTCGGCCTGGCGCTGCCGCGCGGCACGCCGCAGCCCATCGTCGACCGGCTCAACGCCGAGCTCACCAAGGTGCTGGCAATGCCCGATGTGAAGAAGCGCCTGGGCGAACTGGGCGCCACGCCCGCGGGCGGCACGCCAGCCGACATGCGCGGTTTTGTCGACGCCGAGATCAAGCGCTGGAACGCCGTGGTCAAGGCGTCGGGCGCGAAGGCCGAGTGACAGAGAAGGCCTCCATGTTCCCCATCGACTTCTTCTGGCGCGCCGCGGCGCGCTGGCCCGAACGCACGGCAATCGACGCGCCCGAGGGCTTCACCACCTACGCCACGCTGGCCGGCGAGGTGGCGGCGTTGGCGGCCGGCTTGTGCGCGCTGGACCCGCAGCCCGGCAGCCGCGTCGGCATCCTGGCCTCGAACTCGCGCGAGCACCTCGTCGCGCTGCTGGCCACGCTGGCCGCGGGCAAGGTGTGGTTGCCACTGAACGTCAAGAGCACGGCCAGCGAGATCCAGCGCATCCTCGGCGTCACCGAACCCGGCATCGTCGTGGTCGACCCGGGCAGCGCGGCGCTGATGGCGACCGCGAGCACCCCGCGTGTGTGGACCGGTGCGCACAGCCCCGATGCGCAGCCCACGGTGTCGGCGCTGATCGCGCAACATGCTGGCGCCGCGCGTCTGGACCTCGCTGCGTTGGGCCTGAAGGACAGCGACACCCAGGCCATCAAATTCACCGGCGGCACCACCGGCGCGCCCAAGGGCGTGATGCAACCCTACCGTGCCTGGCTGGCGAACATCAGCAACCAGATCCACGGCTGGGGGTTCGACGAACACGAGCGCTACGTGCTGGCCGCGCCCATCACCCACGGCACCGGCACCTACGTGCTGCCCATCCTGGCGCAGGGTGGCTGCCACGTGGGGCTGGCCGAAGCCGGAGCCGAGGCTGTGCGTGCGGCCTTCCGCGACCGCGATGGCACTTGCTGCTTCATGCCGCCGACGCTGGTCTACATGCTGATGGCCTTGCCCGGCAGTTCGCGCGACGACTATCCGCGCCTGCGGCGCCTGATCTACGGCGGCGCACCCATGCCGCCGGAAAAGATCCGCCAGGTGCGCGGGTTCTTCGGCCCGGTGCTGGGCACCACCTACGGCCAGACCGAAGCGCCGCAGATCCTGACGCTGATGCGGCCGGAAGACTTCGAGGACGAGCGCAACTGGGCCAGCGTGGGCCGGCGCAGCTGGTTCAGCGACGTCGAGATCATGGCGCCCGACGGCACGCTGCTGCCCAACGGCGAAGTGGGCGAAGTGGTCGCGCGTGGCGACCTGCTGATGAGCGGCTACTGGCGCCTGCCCGAAAAAACCGCCGAGACCCTGGTGGACGGCTGGCTGCACACCGGCGACCGCGGCCTGATCGATGAACGCGGCTACCTGTACCTGAAGGACAGGCTCAAGGAGCTGGTGATCACTGGCGGCTTCAACGTCTACCCGATCGACGTCGAAAACGCGCTCGGCCAGCACCCCGCCGTGCACGAGTGCGCCGTCTTCGGCATCCCCGACGACAAGTGGGGCGAGGCCGTGCAGGCGGCCGTGCAGCTGCGCGCCGGTCAGCAGGCCAGCGAAGCCGAACTGATTGCCTGGGTGCGCGCAAGACTGGGCCCTGTGCAGACGCCCAAGCGCATCCACTTCCGGGCCAGCCTGCCCCGCTCGCCCGTGGGCAAGGTGTTGAAGAACGAGGTCCGCCAGGCGGTGCTGGCCTCCCAAGGAGACCCGTCATGAGCACTGCCGGCCCCATCCCCGAGACCCGTTTGTGCAGCCACACGCTGACCAGCCTGCACTACCGCGACAAGAACCTGGTGGAGGACCTGCTCGGAAAGTGCAGCTTCACCGAAGTGATGCTGATGCAGATCCTGGCGCGCCAGCCGAGACCGGTGGACATGCGCATCGTCGACGCCGTGCTGATCGTGCTGATGGAACATGGTCTGACGCCCAGCGCCATTGCCACACGGCTGATCTACATGAGCGCGCCCGAGAACCTGCAGGGCGCCGTCGCGGCCGGCCTGCTGGCGGTGGGCAGCAGCTTCGTCGGCACGATGGAAAACTGCGCGCGCCTGCTCGACCGCATCCTGGCCGCGGGCGACCGGGGCGCGCAGGCGGCCGAGGCGCTGGCCATCGCACGCCACCACAAGGCCGAGCGCCTGGCGGTGCCGGGCTTCGGCCACCACCTGCACAAGCCGGTGGACCCGCGCGCCTACAGGCTGCTCGACCTGGGCCGGGCCGAGCCCGACCTGACCGGCGACAAGATGCAGGCGCTGATGACGCTCTCCGCCGCGGTGGACGGGGTGGCCGGGCGGCCGATCACCATCAACGCCACCGGCGCGGTGGCCGCGCTGCTGGGCGAGATCGGTGTGCCCACCGGCGTGATGCGCGGCTTCGCGGTCATCTCGCGCGCCGCGGGGCTGGTCGCACACATCGTCGAAGAGCAGCAAAGCCCCTCGGGCCGGTTCATCTGGGACACCGTTGAGCAGGCGATGCCGACGGTGCGCGATCATGGCTGACCGGGTGCTCGTCACCGGCGGCAGCCACGGCCTGGGCCGCGCGATGGTGGAGAGGCTGCTGGCCGATGGTTACCGGGTGATCAACCTCGACCTGCAACCGCCCGCCGTGCCCGCCGGCCACGAGCTCTATTGCGAAGCCGATGTGACCGACGAGCCGCAACTGCGCGCCGTGTTGGCCGCGCTGGTGGCGCGTGAGGGCCCGATCACACGCCTGGTCAACAACGCCGGCATCGTGCGCCCGGCATCGTTCGAAGCCACCGACCTGGCCGATCTGCGGGCCGTGATGGCGCTCAACGTCGGCGGCGCCATCGTCTGCGCGCAGGCGCTGCTGCCGGGCATGAAGGCGGCGCAGTTCGGCCGCATCGTGCACATCAGCAGCCGCGCGGCGATCGGCAAGGCCACGCGCAGTGCGTATGCGGCCAGCAAGGCCGCGCTGCACGGCCTGGCCAAGACCATGGCACTGGAGCTCGGGCAGTTCGGCGTCACCGTCAACGCCATCGGACCAGGGCCGATCGCCTCGCCCTTGTTTGACCGCGTGAACCCGCCGGGTGCACCGGCCACGCAGGCCATCATTGACGCCATCCCGATGCGACGCATGGGCCAGCCCGGCGAGGTGGCGCACATGGTGGCGTCACTGCTGGACGCACGCGCCGGCTTCGTGACCGGCCAGGTGCTGTACGTGTGCGGCGGCATGACGGTGGGGCTGGCGGGATGAACACCCTGCCCGAAGGCTTGCCGCTGGGCCTGCAGGGCCGCGTCGTGTTCGTGGCCGGCGGCGGCTCAGCTGGGCCCGGCTACAGCATCGGCCGCGCTTCGTGCATCACCTACGCACGCCTGGGCGCGAAGGTCTGCGTGGCCGACCGCGACCGCGCCTCGGCCGACGAGACCACCGCGCTGATCCGCGCCGAGGGTGGCAGCGCCCAAACCTTCGTCGGCGACATGGCGGTGGAGGCCGACATCGTGCGCATCTTCGCCGAGGCCGCTGAACACTTCGGCCCGGTCGATGCGCTGCACCACAACGTCGGCATCGGCAAGACGGGCGGGCCGATGGAAACCAGCACGGCCGACCTCGACCGCATCTACGCCGTCAACGTGCGCAGCCTGCTCACCGCGTCGCAGCAGGTGCTGCCGGGCATGGCACAACGCCGGCGCGGTGCCATCGTCACGATCTCGTCGGTGGCAGGCCAGCGTTACCTGGGCTACCCGCACCTGGCCTACGGTGTGACCAAGGCCGCACTGTCGCACTTCACCCGGCTGATCGCGCTCGAGTACGCCAACCGCGGCGTACGCGCCAACTGTGTGGTGCCGGGGCTGATCGACACCCCACGCATCACCCAGACCGTGGCCGACCGCTTCGCCGCCAACCTGGCCGAAGCCAAGGCCGCGCGCGACCGACAGGTGCCGATGGGGCGCATGGGCACGGCCTGGGAAGTCGCGCACGCCTGCGCCTTCTTGCTGAGCGACGCCGCGGCCTACATCACCGGCACCGAGCTGGTGGTGGACGGCGGGCTGGTGGGCAAGTACACCTGAGTGCACGGGGAACCAGGGCGAGGCATCAGCGGATGCCCAACCAAAAAACGGGCCTGCATGGGCGTCCGGGCCTGCACGCCCTGCTCTCTCAGCCCATCCGGCCCAGCACCTCTGCGTTGGCCGCACAGACCGCACGGAACCCGGAACTGATGCGTGCATCGGCAGCGGCTGCCATCCAGAACGCGTCGGCGGCCTGCGCTGCCGGCGCCCAGAGTTCGCGCTCGGCTGGCAGCGGCAACCGAGGGCGGAATTCGCGGGGCGGCAGCTCGACGCCCCGCGAAGGCGCATACAGCATGGGCAGCATGTCGTACGCCGGCGCCAGCTGCAGCCCCGGCCTGCCATCGGCGGCCCTGGGTTGGAACGACAAGTTTCCGTCGTGCATGTCGTTGTTGCCGATGAGCTGCCCGAAGTGCCACAAGAGTGCGGTCAGTCGCACGTCATCGGCAGACAGCCAACCTCGGGCGCCAAGCCGGCGCGCTGCCTCGACCCAAGGGGCGCCTGCCAGACCGAACAGGGCACCGTTCAGCGACGCCCACGACGTCACCCCGGAACGACCGTACAGACCGTGGCGGTCGAATCGCTCGACCTCCAGGAAAGTTCGGCCGCCGCCGCGGTGGATGCGTGACGTGGTGGCCTGGATGCCCAGGTGGGTCGTCAACACCTGGCTGGCGAGGTGCTCGCACACCAGCAGGTCGGACCAGCGTTGCGTCCCCGGCGAGTCGTCCGAGCCGGAGAACTTGACGAGCATGTGCTGGATGCGGCCATCGTGATTTCGTCGAACCGCCTCGAACTTCGGGAACTCGCCGCCGGCTGAGTAGCCGACGAGGCCTTGGGCCATGGCACTGGCGGCCAGGCGCTCGTAGCTCTGCGGGACCATGGCATCGTCCACGAGCGGCTCGTCCCGCCCAAGACGCCCGGCCTGGACCCGCTCGAGCCACTGGCGGCAGGCCGGCTCACCCAGGATGAGGTCACCCAGCAGGTCGGTTCCCAGCAGCGACATCGCATGCAGGGCGTGGTCGTCGGACCAGACATTCGGGTCTTCGGGAACCTGCAGCAAGGCCGCGTGGTGGCGGGCGAAGTTGCGACCCAGGAAGCCCTGCGGGCGCATGTCCTGGAGCGGATACGGCAGCCCGTCGAACCAGCCCGCCTGCCTCTCTTCATCCAGGGGCCAGCCGAAGTCGGCGAGGAATTCGGCAGCGCATCCGTCCGGGTAGGTCAAGTCCAGACGAGCGACTTCCTGGATGCCCCCTTGTTCGTCGACGCGATACAGCGGAAGTGCCGCCTTCGACCCGCGAAGCGCACGCCGCGCGGCGTACGTCGTGCGGCGCGCACTGCCGCGCGCAATGACGTCGTCACCGGCGGCGCGCACCTGACGCATCAGCGTCGCGCGGCTGACGTCCAGGGCCTTGAGCAACCTACCTGCCTGCAGGCGGCCGCGAAGGCGCAGAATTGTGACGAGGTCGGGGCTCATCTTGAAACGATTGGAGGCTGAAACTCGGACATTGAACTGCTCGCAGTGGTGAATCCACCGGAGATGTGGTGAAACGATATTTGAAACGATTTTAGCCTGGCGGCTATGCGCTTGCGCCGGCAGTACTCGAGCGGGCGGCAGACTGGAAGGCGTGTCCTGGCGAGCCATCACCAGTTGGGCGGCACCGAACGACCACCAGCCAAGGTGAAGCGCAAAGCACCTCAAGCACCTCGGCAACGTCCAGGGCACGCACAACTGGAACCAGCAGCTGCCGTGGTGCAGTTGGACGTATCGCAGGAGAGCTTCTCAGGTGACGTTGTGGATCCGTCACGGGCGTGCTCTGGCGCTCAGATGTACACCATTTTTGCGCCACCCAGAAAGACGAAGCCCCTGACTGCAAGATCTCTCTTGCGAATCAAGGGCTTGGCTTTTGGTTGGCGGAGTCGAAGTCTGTCAAGACCCGCATGGATGCTCGCTCTCCGGGCCGTGGCGTCTTCTACCCACGCGCCACCCACACGGAAAGATCAGGCGTCGGACGCTGCCGGCGCGGCCCCATCATCCGGCCCCGCGTAGGTCCGATTCGAATCCTCCGGTCGCATCCGAACCGAACCGCCCCAGGCCGTAAGCACACTGGCCAGCTCGACGGGGGCGGGGGAGTCTTGTGCGGGCATGGCCAGCGCCAACACGGCGGGCCGCTTGGCGGTGTCACCGAGGCGCAGCAACTCGCCACGACTGAGCATGCGGCTCGCGGTCATGCGGGCCAGCGCGTAGCCTACGCGGGCCCGCCTGGCCAGTTCCTTGACCGTGCAAGGGCCGTCTGCAGCCGCAGCTCGCAGTGCCAGAGTGATTTCGCCACAAGGTCGTGCCACAGGGCCAGTTTACGGCTGGCACGACAGGCAGAGAGTGGTGTGGGTGAGGCAGTACGCACAGCCCCTTCGTAGCTGCACCCGATGCCCCTCGCCGCGCATCTTGCGTGGCCGGTGCCCGTCATGGGTTGGAAGCGCTCGCGCCAGGCTATGGCGGGCTGTCTCGCCTAGCGCGGTCCCGTGACATGGACTCAGCTGAAGTACAGCTCCAAGCGGGCCGCTGCGTCGCTCAGCACGGCAAAGCAGCCTACTTCGATCAGTCGGCCCGGGATACCGAGGTCGGACCGGCCAACGGACAACTCGAATTCTTCGACTGCAACGGTGCCGCTCGCCGCCGTGTTGTCGTAGATCCTCAAAGTGCCGGCAGCCGTACCGCAGAAGATGGATTCGAGGCGGCGGCCGACCGCCCCACCCACCAAGCCCGAAGACGACACAAGCAATTTCAAGCCCGGCGCCATCAACTGCTGAATCTTTCCGTCCTGCCGACGCACTTCACCGCGATTCAGCGCCAGCACCTGTGTATAGCTCAGGACCGGCACTTCGCTGTACATGGCGCGCGCCTGGCCTGAGCAAATGAGCCGGAGTTCTTCATCCGGCAGGAAGTGGCTGTAGCAGCCTGGCGCCAGGCCCTCGTGAGGGTAGAGCAGCTGGATCATGGCGGTTCACCGCAGCCCGGTGACGACGGCAAAGGCCGACGGATACCACACGCACACATCGGCACGAAGGTGGCCAATGAAACCGATTTGGCCGGTCTCGGCATACAGCTCGTCCAGCTTCTGCAGGCTCAGGGTCTCACGGATCATCAGAGACATCTTCGTGAAGTCACCGACGTACAACTCCGAACAGTCATTGGACGTGCCTACAGTCAAGCTGATGGGCACCTGCGAAGAGTGAACCATCTGCAAGGCCTCCAAGGCCTTGGGCATTTGCTTGGGCTGGCCGGCGGTATCTGTCGCGGACATCAGGCGGACCCAGGAGCGCGGCGCCATCACCGCTGCCGTGGGCATGGGGGCATTGGCCTGCAGGATGTCGTCGAAGACCGACAAGATCGTGTCGTAGCCAGGACCAGCAGAGCCGTTCGGACCGCTGCCGATTGTGTAGACGCCTGCAGTGTTGAGCAGGCCGCGCGGCTCGGGCAATGTGCCACTGCCGCGAAGGCCCGTGCGGTCCAGTTCTTTAGCCAGTGCCTGGGCAATCACCAGCTCTAGCGCCGGCAGCATGTTCGGCGCATCGGCCAGCAGCTCACGCGACACCTTGAATCGGAAGCTCAGGCTCTGCGGCGTAGCAACCACGGAACGGAACGTCGGATCGCTCTCGGCAATTGCGCCCGCCTCCTGACGCCAGGCCGCCGTGGGGATCGCGTTGACAATCGCGGTCGTGATGCTCTTGGCATCGCCCACCGGATCGACAGACGCACCGGCCTGCAGGAGCGCCGAATTGGGGACCAGCGCGGCCATGATGTCGCCGAAGGTGGCACGGGGCACCGCGTGCCCACCGGCCGTGTCGGTGCCGACGCTCAAGGCCTTGGTCGCACGCTCAGTGGTCTTCATGCCAGCAATGCCCCGCAGCAGCTCATCGACGCCAATGCGGGCTTCCTCGCCCTTGCGGTAGTACGCCTTGAAGTCGGCGGCCGAACGCAGTTGAAGCACGGGCCCGTCTTGATCGGCGGGCTTGGTGTGCATGGGAACAACCGGACCCGCGCTGGCCTTCTGTTCCAGCGTCAGCACTCGGTCGGCCAGCTCCGGCAGCTGGTGTAGCTTGTCCTCGATCTTGTCCAGGCCCTTCATCACCGTAGCCCAGTCCACGGCGCCAGCGCTGGCCATCATCAAGGGCACGGAAGGGTCCAGGCCAGCGGACAGCCACACTGCGGACAAGAGTGCGGCGGTCAGGATCAACAGGCACACGCGGGTGTGCGTCAGATGTTGTTTCATACGGTCTTTCATGTTGAGTGGTTGATGCTGCCCACGGGCAGCGCTTGACCGTCTCCGCGGTTGCAGTCGCTGCCAGCATCCCGCCGGCCGCCGTCGCATCCCCGCATCTCGGGCTCGGGCTCAGGGCAGCTGCACGCGTTGACGGCTCCCCCGTCAATGGCACCCACTTGCCCCTCGCCCGCTGACCGAAGCGACTGCACCAGCAGCTCGAATCGATCGACTATTGCCAGCATCCCACCGATGCGCGCAAGGACCAAATTTCGCTCACTTTCGAGCGTGGCCCGCCGCAGCTTGCGCGCCTGCACCTGGCGGCCGTCGCGGATGCGTCGGCGTATCACGGGCCCGCCGGCCCTGGCCGGGGCTGCAACGTGGAGATGATGGACCGCGCGCCCTCACGCTCGACCAGCACGAGGCGCACGGCCTCGAACTCCGGGATGGGACCGAATTCCAGGACCAGGCGCGCACCACGGCGCAACGCATAGTCAACGCTGGCCATCTGTGCCGGCTCCAGGCTGGTGGCCATGATCGTGCCGCAGCGCAAGGCGGATTCGGCCAGGTTGCGGAAGCAGCTTTCCAATTCACTCATTGCATGTACCTCTCGGTGTTGTTCCTGCAGACAGGCAGGCGTCTGCACACGTCCGTGTCGCGGCCTCGACTGAGAGGCCGCGACGGCTCGTCGTCGTCGGCATCGCCGCCAGCGCCCCTACGCGCCGACGCCCCCGCATCGTTTGCATTGATTCAAGGGACCACTCCCCCTCATGCATGCGCAGGCGCGCGCCATGCGCATACGCATGAGGGGGGAGTGGTCCCGTGAAACGATGAAATGCATGTGGAGTCAGGCCAGCCCCGGCCGACCTCAACCCCAGGGGGGGTAGTTCTTTCGCCTCGCAAAAGAAAGCCTGGCGTCCGGTTTCCCTAGAACAGACCCCAGACTTTTCACCCCCCCTCACACGCCCACGTACCGCTCGCAAGCGCCCCACATCGTTCTCATCGATTCGCGCCACCACTCCCCCCTCATGCATGCGCGTGTGCGCGTGACGCGCGCACGCGCATGAGGGGGAGTGGTCCCTTGAAAGAACGAAAACCATGCGAGTCACGGCAGGTCCCGATGCACCAGGCGCAACCCGGCGACGACGTTCTTGGTACCGATCCGCTTGATGACGACACCACGGGCGGCGCCCGTCGCATCGAGCAACTCAAGGAAGTGGTTTCGGCCGAACGGGTTGCGGAAGCCGCAGGCCGACGACCAGCGGCGGTAGCTCTCGTACACCGTGGGTGTGGTGTGCTCTGCTGCAGTGGGATCGATCTCGACCCACTCCGCATCGGTCAGGAACTGCTGCAGGGGATTGGCGGCCAGGCGCCATCTATCGAGCACGGCCGCGTGTGCCGCAGTGGTGGGCAGCGCACCAGCCTGAGCAACGCGCTCAGCACCCAGAAACGCGCTGGCCAACACGGCCGGCATCTCCCGCGCCATGATCTTCTCGAACAGCCCGGGGTCCACCCGATCAGCCGGCACGGTGTTGGCAAACCTCAGCACGCGCCAGCGCCGATAGAAGGCCTCGCTCCGATCTGTTGTGGGTGGCAGCACGTTCGATGCGAACCAGTGCGCGGCGTGGCATCTGAAGCTGAAGGGCCGGTGTGTCGGGTGCCGGCCTGCCACGAGGTTCTGCCCGGTCACGTTCTTGAACGGCGCGGCCGGGATCGGCGCATCGTCGGACAGCTCGCCCACGACGTTGATGCGCTTTCCACCCAGCGCGGCTACGTGGTACTCATGACCCCAGCTGGCAGGAGACACGGCACTTACAGCCTCAGGCGGGAAGGTGTGTTCCAGCACGCGCTGCAACAGACTCTTGCCACTGCGCTCTCTGCCAAGCATCAGCAGCACCGTCTGTAGCCGGGGCATCAGACCGAACAGTGACGCCCCAACGGCCTGCCACCACAGGTCTGTCTGCCCTGCCGGATCGTCGCCCTCGAACGCCTGCGACAACACGCCGTCCAGCAATGTGGCCTCGGCCTCGAAGTCCGGTGCGAACGGGAGTGCAAACGTCTGCCGATAGTCGAGCGCCAACGGGACAACCTCGACATGCCCGGCAGCGGTCAGCCGATGGAACCCACCAGGCGAGACAACGCCCAACGGCGCATCATCAAAGAACCCCTCGACTTCACTCAGCGCGGCCAGGTGCTCGACTATTTGCTTGAAGTCCGAATGCTTCTTGCACAGCTTTTTGCCGCCGTGCAATTCAGCCACCAGGACCTGCATGCGCTCATGGCTCATCTGTCGCCATAGGCCGTCCCCACCAGGCGCGAAGAAGGCGCCATTCGCGTAGACAGGCTCATGGATGCCTTCAGCCAGGTAGGCACGCACCGCAAGGGCAATGGTGTGGTGCGTTGCGCTGTCCCCGTCCGCCTTCGTCTCGGCATCGGCCTGGCGCTGCCGCTGGCGGGCTACCGCCAGGTCGGCCACCTTGTCAGTGTCAGCGGGCAAGGCGCAGCTCCTCCATCAACGCGACGCAGCGGGCCTTTGCCAGCCCTGCGCGGCGCCGGTCGGCATCGGTGGGGGGCTTGCCTGCCTCCAGGTCCGTCAAGAGCACCCAGGCCACGCCCAGCTCGGCCTGCAGGGCTTCGATGACCTCGCGCGCAGTGAACGGCTTACGCTCAGCCGGCCGGCCTTGCCCGGGGCCCTGGCCTGGCGGGAACAGGTCTTCCATCGTCAAGCCCAGCGCGCGCACGATTTCCTCAACCTCGCACTGTGCAAAGCAGTGGAGCAGCACCACCCCGTTGTCCAGCTCGCGCACACTCAAAGATGCGCGCCGGTCACGGTGCGCTGGGCACTTGCACATCCACCGGCCGGGGCCCCTGACGCGCGGTTTCTCCAGTCGCGCAAACACGGCTTCGATGGTCATGTGCAGACGCCCGCACAGCCACACGGCACGATCAAAGACCGAAGGATCACTTGACCCCCTTCGATGCTGTGCGCTGCGCGCTGGCCTGCAGGCGCTTCAACTGCCTGCGCTGCGCCCTGTTCTGCGGCTCGACCACGTAGGACAGCGGGCCAGGCCGACGCATCAACTCGACCAGCTCGACGCGGCGCGTTGAACGGCTGCGGCTCATGCGCGGCCCCCTCCACGCAGCTCATTGATTCGCCGACGCAACTGCGTCGGCTCGGGGTTCGGCTGCGCCTGGCGCGGCATGTTCAACACTGCGGTTTCCAGCTCAGACCGAACCCATCGCAGGATGCGCGGACCACACACCACGGGGCGCGGCATCCAGGGCGCCAGGCGCAGCTTGTGGAAGGTCCGCTCGCTGACGCCGAACACCTCGCGCGCCGCTTGTTCTGCGGTCAGCAGGGCCGTCGGCTTGCCTCGGCTCTCGATGGCAGCCAGGCGGGCCGGGTTGACTGGGCCCGCGCCGTTGGTCTTCGATTCGTCGGATAGGTGCATCTGGCTTCCTCAAAGCGGCATCTAGCCGCGTTGAGGCAACCTTAGGGGGCGCCCGGCCCTTCGTTTGTGCGGGAAATTCGGCGCGGCCCGCGCCGTCTGTGCGGGAAATTCAGCGGCGGTTGCGGCGCGGCTTTGGCATCGCGCCGGCACCCTCACGGGCTTTGATCGCCGCAGCGTTGCACTCGTCGTTCGACTCGACCAGGCCGCCCCTTCCACTGCGTACATGAGACTTCAGCACAAACCCGGCGGCCAACGCGCCAGCCCGGCTGGCGAAGCGGGCTGGCGCCTGCATCTCCCACCTCGAACACCAGGCGCCAAACTCAGCGCTGCTGCTGCGCGCCTTTTCTGCGCTCACGTACCACTGCCGCAGGGTTTCAGGGTCCGTCAGCCGCGCCAGCACGGTGCCCTGGCTGTCTGCGATGGTGATGCCTCGCTCGCGCGTCCATCGGCCATCAGGGGTGCGCAGCTGGTGGCGCTCAATGATGGCGCGGCAGGCCGACAGCACACCACTGGCGCCCCGGTAGGCGATCTCCTCCCGCACGACGCGCCAGGCGTGGAACATCAAGGCCGGCCGGCTGCGCGTTGTACCGCTGCCAGCCGGCCGGCCTCTCTTCTTGGGCGAGTCCTCAGACACGGCCATGCCCTCTGTTATCCGTGTCGAAGACCACGAATCAATTTCTCCTCTTCTGCCGCACCGGCAACCTCCAACAGCCCCCGCGCGTGCTGCGCCATGTTCATCACAATGAACAGCATATCCGCCACCTCCCCGGGTGTGCCCAGCAGCCCTGACGGGTGCTCACCAAGTTTTGTGGCGTGGCTCGCCTCGTAGTTGAGCAGACACCCCAGCGTCTCGCACAGGTGGTCAATGCCGCCAAGGACTACTTCCGCCGACTCGCGCTGCATGCTCAACGTATACAGGTCGTCATCGGACATGTTCGCCTTGCCTCGCTCAAACAGACCCGACATCAGATCCTGTGTCTTCGGTCCCAGGCTCCCGAACGCAGCCCCTGTGCAGACGCCTGCGTCGGCAGCGGGCACGGTACGCGACACAATAGTTTCAGCCTTCATCGTTGATCCAGTCATCGTTGATGGTCAGGGCCGGTGCATTGCTTCATCAATGCACCGGCCCGCCTTGCCGCTGGAACGCAGCGGCCACGCTTGCCGGCGACCGGCCGGCACGGTTCATCAGGCCGCCACCAGCGCAAGCGCAGGCCTGGCCAGGTAGTCGGACCAGGCGGACAGCACGGCCCGCCGCTCAGCGTTGAACTGCGCACGCATGTAGGCCTTGCGCACGCGGTCGCCTTCTTGGTGCGCAAGACACGCCTCGATCACATCGGGCCTGGCGGCGCCGGTTTCATTGGCCCAGGTGCTGAAGGTCGCGCGACACAGGCCGTGCACGGTCGTGCGGCCCTTCAGGCCCATGCGGTCGCGCAGGGTCAACATGGCCATGTTGCTCATGGTGGCGTCAGCCTTCCAGGCACTCGGGAAGACCCACCGCGCGTGCTGCCCGGCCTGGCCCTTCACAACCTCCAGCGCCCTGGCCGACAGGTAGACCAGGTGATCTTCGCCGGCCTTCATCTTTGCCCCTGGCACCAGCCACGTGCCGGCGGTCAGGTCGAACTCTGACCACTCAGCGGTCAGTGCTTCGCTGGTGCGGGCCACGGTCAGGATGGCGAACTCGAAACACCGTGCGGCCGTGCCTGGCCAGGAACGCAACCGCAGCACCACAGCAGGCGCCTCGGTGTAGGCCGACGCTGCCAGGCTCCCGGCCTCTTTGGCCGGGGCCTCCTCGCGCATCTTGCGGCGGATCGCGGCGGCCGGGTTGCTGGTGGCATGCCCGTGGAACATCGCATCTTCAAAAATGGAGTCCAAGCGCTGGCGAATGCGCCGCAGCGTTTCCGGCACGCGGTCGCCCTTCAGGTTGCGCGCCCGCTCATGCGGACGCACCTTGAGCAACGCGGACAGCAGGGCGGGCGGCGTGATGCTGTCCACAGGCGCATGCCAGACCTCGGGGGCAATGTGGTTCTCCAAGCTGGCGATCCATTGCGCGGCGTGCTTGGTCGTGCGGGTGGGCTCGATGACGCGCCCGTGGTAGTCCCTGGCTACCCTGGCAAGGGTGCGGGCCTGTTCGGCCTGCAGGCGGGCCACCAGTTGCGTTTGCTGGGCATCGGCCAGGCGCTCAGCGTCGCGCCGCTTGTCGCGCTCCGCCAGCGGGTCGAGGCCGCGCCTGACCAGCTCGCGGTGCTGCGCCGCCAGGTCGCGCGCCAGGCGCATGCCCTCGCCTGCAGTCTTGATCGAATCGGCCAGCGCCGGTCCCAGGCCCATTTCTCGCCGGCGGCCGGTGGTGGCCACCGTGTACCGATAGACCCAGGACCGGGAGACCCGGCCGGTGTCGGCATCCTTGCGCACCGCCAGCAGCAGCCCGCCACCGTCTACGTGGTTGCCGGGCGGTGCCGCCATCACCTCGCGCGCCGTCAACAGGTGCAGCGCCCCGGCTGCTGCCTTCTTGCCCATCATCGCCCCCCCTGCGCGTGGGGGGAGCCGGCTGGCGCCGAACCTCTACCCACGCTCTACCCACAGAAACCGGCGCAGAGTGCGTGCACTCAAACGCGGACCAGTTGCACCGTAGGCAGTATGTGAGGAGGGAAAACAGCCGTCAAATCAACGACTTACAAAGAAAAATCCCTCACTGACATGCACCTTGATGCACCTCAGTGAGGGATTAGACTGGCGGAGTCGAAGGGATTCGAACCCTTGATGCAGGTTTTGCCCACATACTCCCTTAGCAGGGGAGCACCTTCGGCCACTCGGTCACGACTCCAGCACGAAGACTATGATTCTAGCCCGAACTTCGGGCTGTTTTCATGGCCGCGCGATCACGCGGTGGCGGCAGCGTCCAGGCCGAAGGCCTTGTGCAGCGCACGCACCGCCAGTTCCATGTACTTCTCGTCGATCACGACGCTGGTCTTGATCTCGCTGGTGCTGATCATCTGGATGTTGATGCCCTCTTCCGACAGCGTGCGGAACATCGTGCTGGCCACGCCCACGTGGCTGCGCATGCCGATGCCAACGATGGACACCTTGCAGATCTTGGGGTCGCCCAGCACCTGCAAAGCACCGGTGGCCGGGGCCACGGTGTTCGTCAGCAGGTCCAGCGTCTTGGCGTAGTCGTTGCGGTGCACGGTGAACGAAAAGTCGGTCTTGCCGTCGTGCGAGACGTTCTGGATGATGACGTCGATGTCGATGTTGGCATCGGCCACCGGGCCCAGGATCTGGTACGCGATGCCCGGTTTGTCGGGCACGCCCATCACGGTGATCTTGGCTTCGTCGCGGTTGAACGCGATGCCGGACACGACGGCTTGTTCCATCTTTTCGTCTTCCTCAAAAGTGATCAGCGTGCCCGAGCGCGCTTCTTCAATGATGTCGATGTCCCAGGGCGTGAAGCTCGACAGCACACGCAGCGGCACGCGGTACTTGCCAGCGAATTCCACCGAGCGGATCTGCAGCACCTTGCTGCCCAGGCTGGCCATCTCCAGCATCTCTTCGAAGCTGATGGTGGACAGGCGCTGCGCCTCGGGCACGATGCGTGGGTCGGTGGTGTAGACACCGTCCACGTCGGTGTAGATCAGGCATTCGTGCGCCTTCATCGCGGCGGCCACGGCCACGGCTGACGTGTCGCTGCCGCCGCGGCCCAGCGTGGTGACGTGGCCGTCCGGGTCGATGCCCTGGAAGCCGGTGATGATGACCACCTTGCCGGCCGCCAGATCGGCCCGCACACGGGTATCGTCGATGCTGGCGATGCGGGCCTTGGTGAAGGCCGAGTCGGTCTGGATCGGCACCTGCCAGCCGCCGTAGCTCACCGCGCCCAGGCCCTCGGCCTGCAGCGCCAGCGCCAGCAGGCCCACCGACACCTGCTCGCCAGTGGCCGCAATGGCGTCCAGCTCGCGCAGGGCATCAGGGCCCAGTTTCTCGGGCGATAGTTCCTTGGCCAGGCCCAGCAGCCGGTTGGTCTCGCCGCTCATCGCCGAAGGCACGACGACGAGCTGGTGGCCGGCGCGCACCCATTTGGCCACACGCTTGGCCACGTTGCGGATGCGTTCGGTCGACCCCATCGAGGTGCCGCCGTACTTGTGAACAATGAGTGCCATGGCTGCTGTTGACGTTGACGCCGCGCCGCACGGCGCGTGCGGGCAAACCCGCGGATTCTAGTCGGTCGCCGACCGTACAAAACCCAGGCGCCCGCGGCGCAGCAGCAACTGCCCACCCGGCGCCGGCCAGCGGCCCGACGGGCAGCGTGGCAACTCTTCGGCCAGGCGTTGCACCAGGGTCTCGGGCGCGCCCTGGCCGGTCCAGCCGGCGATGGCTTCACGCAGCTGCAATACACGGCGCGCCGGGCTGAGCGACAGCCACGCGGTCTTCAGCAGCGCCTCGCCTTCGCGCACTGCGGCCGCGTCCAGCGCTGCGAGTTCGCGCAGCGCCTGCGCTTCGTCGGCCGCACGCCGGGCCGCGGTGGCCAGCGCCGGCTCGGCCTGCGGAAAGGCCTGGGCCAGTGCCGGCCACACGGCCAGGCGGATGCGGTTGCGTGCAAATCGCGGGTCGGCGTTGCTGGTGTCGTCGACGAAGGTCAGGCGGTGCTGGCGCAGGTAGGACTCAATGGCCTCGCGCGGATGGTCGCGCCAGGGACGACACCAGATGATGCCGTCCCGCACCACCTTGGATGGCATGGCCGCCAGGCCCCGCGCACCGGCGCCGCGCAGCAGCTGCAGCAGCACGGTCTCGGCCTGGTCGCGCCGGTGCTGGGCCAGCAGCACGTGCCGGCAGCCGGCCACACGGGCCATGGCGCCCAGCGCCGCGTAACGTTCACGCCGGGCCCAGGCCTCGATGCTCTCCCCGCCCGCTGGCCGGCCCGTCAGCCGCGCCAGGTGGAAACTCGCGCCCCAGCGCCGGCATTGGCCACGCACGTGGGCCGCCCAAGCATCGGCTGCGGTCTGCAAACCGTGGTGCACGTGCAGTGCGTGAACGGTGACACCGGCGGCGCGGGCCGCGCGGCAGGTGGCATGCAACAAGGCCGTGGAGTCGCGGCCACCGCTGGCAGCGACCGCCAGCGCGTCAGGTCCAGCAGGCCCAGCGGGCTCAGCGCGCCGTGGTGTCGCTGAAGCGCCCATAGGATTGCAGGCGCTCGTAGCGGCGCTCCAGCAGCTCCTTGGGCTTGAGGTCTGACACCTGGCGCAGCGCGTCGTTGAGCGCACGTTTCAGGGCCGAGGCCATCCACTTCGGGTCGCGGTGCGCGCCGCCGACCGGCTCGTTGACGATCTTGTCGATCAGGCCCAGGGCCTTGAGCCGGTGTGCCGTGATGCCCAGTGCGTCGGCCGCGTCAGAAGCACGCTCGGCCGTCTTCCAGAGGATGCTGGCGCAGCCTTCGGGTGAGATCACCGAATAGACCGAAAACTGCAGCATCAGCACCTGGTCACCGACGCTGATGGCCAGCGCGCCGCCGGAGCCGCCCTCGCCGATGATGGTGGTGACGATGGGCACCTCGAGCTGCGCCATCTCGAAGATGTTGCGGCCGATGGCCTCGGACTGGCCACGTTCCTCGGCGCCGATGCCGGGGTAGGCACCGGGTGTGTCGACGAAGGTGAAGACCGGCAGGCCGAATTTCTCGGCCAGCTTCATCAGCCGCAGCGCCTTGCGGTAACCCTCGGGGCGGCTCATGCCGAAGTTGCGCGCGGTGCGCTCCTTCGTATCACGGCCCTTCTGGTGGCCCAGCACCATGCAGGCCTGGCCATTGAAACGTGCCAGGCCACCGACGATGCTCAGGTCGTCGGCGTAATGCCGGTCGCCGTGCAGCTCCTGGAAGTCGGTGAAGATCTCGTTGACGTAATCCAGCGTGTAGGGGCGCTGCGCGTGGCGCGCAATCTGCGTCACCTGCCAGGGTGTCAGCGTGCCGTAGATGTCCTTGGTGAGCTGCAGGCTCTTCTTGGACAGGCGGTCGATCTCGTCGGAGATGTCGACGGCAGACTCGTTCTGCACGTAACGCAGTTCATCGATCTTGGACTCCAGCTCGGCGATCGGCTGCTCAAAATCCAGGAAATGTCGTTTGCTCATCAGTAGTCCACGGGTAGCGGATCCAGGCTGCGCCAAAGATACCATGTTGCCACTGAGCGGAAAGGGGCCCAGCCCTCCCCCACTTCGCGGGCCTCGGCGCGCGACACCGGCTCGCCGCTGAAGTAGTTGACGCTGATGCCCTTGAGCAGGCCCAGGTCGTCCAGCGGCAGCACATCGGGGCGCATCAGGTGGAAGATCAGGAACATCTCTGCCGTCCAGCGGCCGATGCCGCGGATGGCCACCAGCTCGTCGATGATGGCCTCGTCGTCCATGCCCTTCCACTGGGTCACGTGCACCAGGCCGGCGTCGAAGTGGCGCGCCAGGTCCTGCAGGTACTCGGCCTTGCGGGCCGAGAGGCCGGCCTCGCGCAGGCTGGGCACCGACAACTTCAGCACATCGGGCGGCGCCAGGCGGGTCGGGGGGCCACCGACGGTGGCCGCAAAACGGTCCCAGACCGACTGCGCGGCCTTGACCGAGATCTGCTGGCCGACGATGGAGCGCGCCAGCGTGGTGAAGGCGTCACCGCGGCTTTGCAGCCGTGCTTCGCCGAACTTCGGGATCAACTTCTTCAGCACACGGTCGCGCCGTGCCAGGTGGCGGCAGGCTTCGTCCCAATACGCGGGCGTGGCCTCGGCGGCCGCTGGGCTGCGCGACGGCATCAGGGGCGCGCGCCTGCGGTGGTGGTCCAGGTCGTGCCCTGGGGGGAGTCCTGCAACTCGATGCCCTGCGCCAGCAGCTCGGCGCGGATGCGGTCGGCGGCCGCGAAGTCGCGTGCCTTCTTCGCCGCGGCACGGGCGTCGATCTGCGCCTGGATGGCGGCTTCGTCCAGCCCGGCACCGGTCTGAAGAAAACTGCGTGGCACCTGTTGCAGGATGCCCAGCACCGCGCCCAGGCGCTTGAGCAGCGCGGCGGCGCCGGCATCGCCACTGCGGTTGACCTCGGCCGCCAGTTCGAACAATACGGCCAGGGCTTCCGGCGTGCGGAAGTCTTCGTCCATCGCGGCACGGAAGGCAGCCGCACGCGGCTCGGCCCAGTCCACCTCACCGTCGGGCACGGCCACACCGTCCAGCGCAGTGTAAAGCCGGCGCAGCGCACCGCGGGCGTCGTCGAGGTTGGCGTCGCTGAAGTTGATCGGGCTGCGGTAGTGTGTGCGCAGCATGAAAAAACGCAGCGTCTCGCCGTCGTAGCGCTTCAGCACGTCGGCGATGGTGAAGAAGTTGCCCAGGGATTTGGACATCTTCTCGTTGTCGACGTTCAGGAAGCCGTTGTGCATCCACAGCCGCGCAAACCCCGGGCCGTTGGCACCTTCGCTCTGCGCGATCTCGTTTTCGTGGTGCGGGAACTGCAGGTCCAGGCCACCGCCGTGGATGTCGAAGGTCTCGCCCAGCACCGCGCAGGCCATCGCCGAGCACTCGATGTGCCAGCCCGGGCGGCCGGGGCCGAAGGGGCTGTCCCACTTGGCATCGGCCGGTTCCTCGGGCTTGGCGGCCTTCCACATCACGAAGTCGAGCGGGTCGTCCTTGCCATCCAGCACCGCCACCCGTTCCCCGGCACGCAACTCGTCCAGCGACTTGCCCGACAACTTGCCGTAACCCGGCAACTTGCGCACCGAAAAATTCATGTCGCCGCTGCTGCCTTGATAAGCCAGGCCGCGCTGCTGCAGACGGCCGATCATGTCCAGCATCTGCGGCACGTACTCGGTGGCACGTGGCTCCAGCGTGGGGCGCAGCACACCGAGCGCGCCGATGTCGCGGTGCATCGCGGCGATCATCTGGTCGGTCAGCGCGCGGATGGCCATGCCACGCTCAAGCGCACGACGAATGATCTTGTCGTCGATGTCGGTGATGTTCTGGACGTAGCTGACCTGGTAGCCACTGGCCTGCAGCCAGCGGTAGACCACGTCGAAGGCCATCATCATGCGGGCGTGGCCCACGTGGCACAGGTCGTAGACCGTGATGCCGCAGACGTACATGCCCACCTGGCCCGGCACGAGCGGGCGGAAGTCTTCCAGGCGGCGGGTCAGGCTGTTGTGGATGCGCAGGGACATGGGCAGAACAGGGGCCACTGGCAGGGCCACACAAGGGCGCTTCAGTATAGCGGCGGCGCCCGGCTAGACTTATGGGCTGACCCGTTGACGCTGGAGCCTGCATGACTCGAATTTCTGGTTGGTCCCCCTGGTTGGTCGCGCTGTGCCTGGCCGCTGCCTTGCCGGTGGCCGCGCAGCAGGTGAAGCTCAGCACCAGCGCTGGCGACATCGTGATCGAACTCGATGCTGCCAAGGCCCCCAAGACGGTGGAGAACTTCCTGGGCTACGTGAAGGCCGGCCACTACAACGGCACGATCTTCCACCGCGTGATCCCCGACTTCATGGTGCAGGGCGGCGGTTTCGAGCCCGGCCTGAAGGAAAAGCCCACGCGCGCGCCGATCCCGCTGGAGGCCCGCAACGGCCTGTCCAACCAGCGCGGCACGGTGGCCATGGCGCGCACCATGGTGCCCGATTCGGCCACCGCGCAGTTCTTCATCAACCTGAAGGACAACAGCTTCCTCGACGCCGCCAATTCACGCGATGGCCACGGTTATGCCGTGTTCGGTCGTGTGGTCGCCGGCATGGACGTGGTCGACAAGATCCGCGCCGTGCCCACCGGCAACAGTGGCCCGTACCAGAACGTGCCACTGCAACCCATCCTGATCAAACAAGCTTCCCTGGAGAAATGACATGAACCCCTTCGTTGAACTCGACACCAGCGCGGGCACCATCCGCATCGAACTCGACACCCAAAAGGCGCCGCTGTCAGCGCAGAACTTCGTCGAGCACGTGAAGGCCGGCCACTACGACAACACCGTGTTCCACCGCGTGATCCCGGGCTTCATGGTCCAGGGTGGCGGCTTCGAGCCCGGCATGAAACAAAAGCCCACCGGCGCGCCCATCACCAACGAAGCCGACAACGGCCTGAAGAACGACAAGTACACGCTGGCGATGGCCCGCACGTCCGACCCGCATTCGGCCACCGCGCAGTTTTTCATCAACGCCACGAACAACGAGTTCCTGAACTTCAAGTCCAAGTCGCCGCAGGGCTGGGGCTACGCGGTGTTCGGCCGCGTGGTGGCCGGCATCGAGGTGGTGGACGCGATCGAGCGTGTGAAAACCGGCCGCAAGGGCTTCCACGACGACGTGCCGCTGGAAGACGTGCTGATCCGCCGCGCCAGCCTCGTCGACTGACGATGGCGCCACAGGGCCGCGCACTGCCGGCCCTGCCGCCGCTGTACCAATGGTCGGCGCCGGCAAGCTGGCGGCGCATCGACTTCATTTCCGACCTGCACCTCTCGCCCGCGCTGCCGCGCACCTTTGCGGCCTGGGCGGCACACCTGCTGCACACGCCGGCGGATGCCGTGCTGATGCTGGGCGATCTGTTCGAGGTCTGGGTCGGTGACGACCAGCGCAGCCGCAGCTTCGAGCGGCAATGTGTGGAGGTGATGACCGAGGCCGCGAGCCGGCGCAGCATCGGCTTCATGCCGGGCAACCGCGATTTCCTGCTCGGCCAGGCCATGCGCTCGGCCTGCGGGCTGCTGGCCCTGCCCGACCCCACAGCGCTGGACGCCTGGGGCCAGCGCCTGCTGCTGAGCCATGGCGACGTGCTGTGCCTGGACGACGAGCCTTACCAGCGCTTCCGCGCCGAAGCGCGCAGCGCCGCCTGGCAGCGCGGCTTCCTGGCGCAGCCGCTGGATGAACGTCTGCGCCAGGCCGGTGTTGCCCGCGCCGCCAGCCAGGCACGCAAACAGGCCAACGGCTTCGATACGGATCTGTGGGCCGATGTGGACACCGCCGCTGCGGTGGCGTGGATGCATGCCACCGGCTGCGCCCACCTGGTACACGGGCACACCCACCGGCCGGGTGATCAAACCCTGGCGCCTGGGCTGCAGCGCCATGTGCTGAGCGATTGGGATCTGGACCAAGGCCAGCGCGCCGAGGTGCTGCGGCTCACGCGCGACGGCTTGACGCGCGTGGCGCCGTCTGCCTCCCTGTCTGCCTCCCCGTCTGCCGCCCCGTGATCGCGCAGCTGTGGAAGGCCTGGCAACGGCGTGCCGAGGCCCGTGCCGTTGCCCGGCGCCCGATCCCGGACGACCTGTGGAAGCGCACGTTGGTGCGCTACCCGTTCCTGAAACGGCGCGACCCTGCTGACCAGGCCGAGCTGCGCCGGCTGACCAGCCTGTTCCTGGACCGCAAGGAGTTCAGCGCGGCTGGCGGTTTGCGCATGACCAACGATGTGGTGGTGGCCATCGCTGCGCAGGCCGTGCTGCCGGTGTTGACGCTGGGCCTGGCCCGCTACGACGGTTTTGTCGGCATCGTCGTGCACCCGCACCCGGTGCGTGTGCGGCGCCAGCATGTCGACGATGACGGCGTACATCACGAGTACGACGAAGAACTGGCCGGTGAAGCCATGGAGGGCGGCCCGGTGATGCTGTCGTGGACGGACGTGCGCAGCGCCGGCCGCCACCCGGGCCCGGCCTACAACGTGGTGATCCACGAGTTTGCGCATGTGCTGGATCTGGCCGACGGCGTCTCGGACGGCGTGCCACTGCTGCCGCTCGGGCTGGCGCGCAGCGAATGGCTCCAAATCCTGCGGGAGGCCTATGCCAACTTCGTGGCGCGTGTGGACCGAGAAGAAACGACCGCCCTTGACCCTTACGGGGCTCAGGGCGAAGACGAGTTTTTCTGCGTGGCCAGCGAGGCCTTCTTTGTGACGCCGGCTGCCATGAAAGCAGAACACCCCGCGTTGTACGGGGTGTTCACGAGGTTCTACCGCCAGGACCCGCTGACGAACGCAGAGCCTTGACGCTCAGGCCGGCGTGGTCTCGGCCTTGGGTTTGTCGCTCTTCTTCGGCGGCTGAATGTCCAGCACCACCTCGTCCTTGTCGTCCAGGCTCACCGTCAGGCGGCCACCGTCGACCAGGCGGCCGAACAGCAACTCGTCGGCCAGAGCGCGGCGGATCATGTCCTGGATCAGGCGCTGCATCGGGCGCGCGCCCATCAGCGGGTCGAATCCCTTCTTGCCCAGGTGCTTGCGCAGGTCGTCACTGAAGGTGACCTCGACCTTCTTCTCCGACAGCTGGCCTTCCAGTTGCAGCAGGAATTTGTCGACCACACGCAGGATGATCTCTTCATCCAGCGCACGGAAGGACACGGTGGCGTCCAGCCGGTTGCGGAACTCGGGCGTGAAAAGGCGCTTCAGGTCGGCCATCTCGTCGCCCTGCTCACGTTTGTTCGTGAAGCCGATGGTGGCCTTGTTCATGGTCTCGGCGCCCGCGTTGGTGGTCATCACGATGATCACGTTGCGGAAATCAGCCTTGCGCCCGTTGTTGTCGGTCAGCGTGCCGTGGTCCATCACCTGGAGCAGCACGTTGAACACATCGGGGTGCGCCTTCTCGATCTCGTCCATCAGCAGCACGGAGTGCGGCTTCTTGGTCACGGCTTCGGTGAGCAAACCACCCTGGTCAAAACCCACGTAGCCCGGGGGCGCGCCGATCAGGCGGCTGACGGCGTGGCGCTCCATGTACTCCGACATGTCGAAGCGGATCAGGTCGATGCCCAGGATGTAGGCCAGCTGTTTGGCGACCTCGGTCTTGCCCACGCCCGTGGGGCCGCTGAACAGGAAGCTGCCGATCGGCTTGTCGGGTTTGCCCAGGCCGGAGCGCGCCATCTTGATGGCGGCGGCCAGCGCGTCGATGGCCGGGTCCTGGCCGAAGACCACGCTCTTGAGGTCGCGGTCCAACGTCTTGAGCTTGCTGCGGTCGTCGCTGCTGACGCTGGCCGGCGGGATGCGCGCGATCTTGGCGACGATCTCCTCGACCTCGTTGCGCGTGATGGTCTTCTTCTGCTTGCTCTTGGGCAGGATGCGCTGCGCGGCACCGGCTTCATCGATGACGTCGATCGCCTTGTCCGGCAGATGACGGTCGTTGATGTACTTGGCCGAGAGCTCGGCGGCCGCCTGCAGCGCGCCGAGTGCGTACTTGACCTGGTGGTGGTCTTCGAAACGCGACTTCAGGCCCTTCAGGATCTCGATGGTCTGCTCGACCGAGGGCTCGACCACGTCGACCTTCTGGAAGCGCCGCGACAGCGCCGCGTCCTTCTCGAAGATGCCGCGGTACTCGGTGAAGGTGGTGGCACCGATGCACTTCATCGCACCGGAGCTGAGCGCGGGCTTGAGCAGGTTGCTGGCGTCCAGCGTGCCGCCGCTGGCGGCACCGGCGCCAATCAGCGTATGGATCTCGTCGATGAACAGCACCGCGTTGGGCTGGTCCTTCAGCTGCTTGAGCACACCCTTCAGGCGCTGCTCAAAATCGCCGCGGTACTTGGTGCCGGCCAGCAGGGCGCCCATGTCCAGCGAATAGACCGTGGCATCGGCCAGCACCTCGGGCACGTCGCCTTCGGTGATGCGCCAGGCCAGGCCTTCGGCGATGGCCGTCTTGCCGACACCGGCCTCGCCGACCAGCAGCGGGTTGTTTTTGCGCCGGCGGCACAGCACCTGGATGACACGCTCGACCTCGTGTTCGCGGCCGATCAGCGGATCGATCTTGCCATCGCGGGCGAGCTGGTTCAGGTTCTGCGTGAACTGGTCCAGCGGCGAACCCTTGCCTTCTGGTGAGGCGGCTTCGTCCTTCTCGCCTTCATTGCCACTGCCCTCGCTGGGCTTGGCCGGCTCGGGCGGGTCGGACTTCTTGATGCCATGCGCGATGAAGTTCACCACGTCCAGGCGTGTCACACCCTGCTGGTGCAGGTAGTAAACGGCGTGGCTGTCCTTCTCGCCAAAGATCGCCACCAGCACGTTGGCGCCGGTCACTTCCTTCTTGCCGCTGCCCGTGGATTGCACGTGCATGATGGCCCGCTGGATCACACGCTGGAAACCCAGCGTGGGCTGCGTGTCCACCTCGTCACTGCCCGAGACCGTGGGTGTGTTCTCCTTGATGAAGGTGGACAGGCTCTTGCGCAGCTCGTCGATGTTGGCGGCGCAGGCACGCAGCACCTCGGCGGCGCTGGGGTTGTCCAGCAATGCCATCAGCAGGTGTTCGACGGTGATGAATTCGTGCCGCTGCTGGCGCGCCTCGACAAACGCCATGTGCAGGCTGACTTCCAGTTCTTGCGCAATCATGCGGCCTCCATAATGCACTGCAAGGGATGGCCGTCGCGACGCGCGGCGGCCAGCACCAATTCAACCTTGGTCGAGGCAACGTCCTTGGTGTAGACGCCGCAGACCCCGCGACCTTCATGGTGGATCTTCAGCATGATGTGGGTGGCCGTGTCCGCATCACGCTGGAAATAGTGCTGCAACACCATCACGACAAACTCCATCGGCGTGTAGTCGTCGTTCAACAGCACCACCTGGTAGAGACCGGGTGGCTCGGTGCGCAGCGTCTGGCGCTCGGCCACGACCGCACCGTCTCCGGCGTCGCGCCGCGGCGTGGACGGGGGTGGTTCGGGGGGTTGGGACGGCTCGTCAGGCATGGTTCATTCTATGCACAGCCAGGGCCCCCCGCGTGCCGCGGGAACAGGACCCTGCGTGGCATGTTGGCCGCTTCGCCGGGGTTTCAAGGGGCAGATGTGCAGCGCTGTCGCCGGCCTGTTCCCGCTTTTGCCCGCGGCAGGCCCCAACCTGGGGCAGCCCCCGGTTTGTTCAGGTTGTGTCGATGACCGTCCGGCTTGCTTTGCAGTCGTTTCCTTGACAGCGGCAGGCAGCGCCCGCCAGAATTTTGGTCTTGTTGTGCAGTTGGGAGTGCGCCATGCTCGCCGGTACCGTCAAGTGGTTCAACGACGCCAAGGGTTTTGGGTTCATCGAACCCGAGGGCGGTGGCGCCGACGTCTTCGCCCATTTTTCCGCGGTCAAGATGGACGGCTTCCGGACGCTCAAGCAGGGCAGCCGCGTCACCTACGAGCTGGTCGAGGGCCCCAAGGGCAGCCTGGCCCAGAACATCCAGCCGGTGGACGTCGACGTGGACGTCAAAACCGCCGGCTGAGCGGGCGGGCGGGGCCTGTTCCAGGGAGCCGCCCCCAATATTCAGCTTGCGGTGGACACTGGCGGGCCGGGATGATGCGGCGGCAGGGCGCTGTGCCTTGCGGAGTTTCTGCCCATGCCTGCGCCCGTTCCTGCCCCCGCCGCCCGTGCGGCCGCCACCCTGGCCGATGTGCTGGGCGTGCTGCGCCTGGGCAGCGACGCCACGGTGGGCGTGGCTCGCATCGCCGAAGCCCTGCACGCCACCATCCTGCACCGCATCGGCATCGCCGGCGCACCCAGGGGCGGGCGCGCATCGGGCCTGACCGGCGGCATCTACGACGCCGTGCGTGGTGTGGCGCGCCTCAGTGGCCGCGGTTTCGCGGCCTTGTCGGGCAGCGGGCTGACGCAATCTGCGTCTGTGCCCTCCAGCCCGGCCCGCGACGCCGCCCTGGCGGTGCTGAACGGCGTCTGGGGCGACCACCTCGTGGCCACGGGCAACCCGCTGGCCATCCCGATGCAGTGGCGGCGTGGCGGCGAAGTGCTGGCCTCCAACCGCGCCGGCCTGGCACAGCAGCTGCCCCAGGCCACGGGCCACATCGCGGTGCTGGTGCACGGCCTGTGCATGAACGACCGCCAATGGCTGCGCGACGGCCATGACCACGGCGCTGAGCTGGCCCAGACCGCCGGTGTGACGCCGGTTTACCTGTTCTACAACAGCGGCCGCCATGTGTCGGAAAACGGGCGTGATCTGGCCACGGCACTCGGCGCCCTGCTGGCCGCCTGGCCGGTGCCGGTGACGGACATTTCGCTGATTGGCCACAGCATGGGCGGGCTGGTCTTGCGCAGCGCCTGCCACGTTGCCGCGCAGGGTGATCAACCTTGGTTGGCTTTGGTCAAGCGGCTGGTCTGCCTGGGCACGCCGCACCATGGCGCGCCGCTGGAGCGTGGTGGGCGCGTGGTGGACGGCCTGTTCGGGCTGAGCCGCTACGCCGCGCCCTTTGTGCGCCTGGGCCAGGTGCGCAGCGCCGGCATCACCGACCTGCGCTGGGGCAACGTGCAGGACGCCGACTGGCAGGGCCGCGACCGCTTTGACCAGCACCACGACGACCGCCAGCCCACGCCCTTGCCGGCTGGCGTGCCCACCTACCTGCTGGCAGCGACCACCGCCGCACACGCCAGCAGCCGGCGCAGCCGTTGGCTGGGCGACGGCCTGGTGCCGCTGGCCAGCGCCTGGGGCGAACACCCCCATCCGACGCTGGCCTTGGCTGTGCCCGCCGACCACCGGCGGCTCATCACAGCGGCGAACCACTGGGACCTGCTGTCCCACCCGCAGGCGGGTGAAGCCCTGCGGGACTGGTTCAGCCGCTGATCAGGCGGTATTCAGCGCACCACCAGCCGCGGCGCATCGCTGGCCGCACCGATCTGCCCGACCACGGCCGCCGCATCGAACCCATGCTGGCGGAACACCGCCAGCACCTCGTCCAGGCCCTCGGGTGCACAGGACACCAGCAGTCCGCCGCTGGTCTGCGGGTCGGTCAGCAGGGCCTGGTCTTCGGCGGCAAAACCGGCCGGGATCAACACGTCGGCCCCATAGCCGGCCCAGTTGCGGCCGGACGCACCGGTGACAAAACCCTGCCCCGCCAGGCCGCGCACACCGGCCAGCAGCGGCACGTTCGACCAATCGAGCTGCACCTCGCAGCGTGCGCCGCGCGCCATCTCCAGCGCGTGGCCGGCCAGACCGAAGCCGGTGACATCGGTCAGCGCGTGCACGGCCGGCAATGCGGCCAGGTCCGGGCCTGGCGTGTTCAGCCGCGTGGTGGTGGCGATCATCCGGGCGTAACCCTCGTCACCCAGTTCGCCCTTCTTCAGCGCGGCCGACATCACACCCACACCCAGCGGCTTGCCCAGCACCAGCAGGTCGCCGGGGCGCGCATCGGCGTTGCGCTTCACGCGTTTCGGGTGCACCAGGCCCAGCGCCACCAGGCCATAGATGGCCTCGACGCTGTCGATGGTGTGGCCACCAGCGATCGGGATGCCGGCGCTGCGGCAGATGCTGGCGCCACCTTCGAGCACCCGGCCGATGGTCTGGGTGGAC
This sequence comes from Rubrivivax sp., assembly GCA_018780805.1. GTDB lineage: Bacteria > Pseudomonadota > Gammaproteobacteria > Burkholderiales > Burkholderiaceae_C > Rubrivivax. The sequence continues at coordinate 58,552 of JADMJD010000026.1, forward strand.
AACACATTGATCGGCATGCCCACCAGCGCCAGCGCCAGGATGGGCCGGCCGCCCATGGCGTAGACATCACTGATGGCGTTGGTGGCGGCGATGCGCCCGAAGTCGAAAGGGTCGTCGACGATGGGCATGAAAAAGTCGGTGGTGGCGATCAGCGCCTGCTCGTCGTTGAGCTGGTACACCGCGGCGTCGTCGGCCGTTTCGATGCCAACCAGCAACTCCTTCGGGATCGGCATCGCCGCCGTGCCCTTGAGGATCTCGCTCAGCACGCCGGGGGCGATCTTGCAGCCGCAGCCCCCGCCGTGGGACAAGGAGGTCAGGCGTGGTTCGACGGGTTTTTCGGGGGCGTTCATGGTGTCGGGGTCTCCGGTTCGGAAGGGGGCGTGGTGTCGGTCTGCAGTGTGGGAAGCAGCATGGCCAGCAGCCGGTGCAAGGTGGCAGATTCAGCCGCCGGGCTGAACAAGGGCGCACGCTCGGCACACCACGCGGCCAAGGTCGGCAGCATAGCGGCGTCGTCGCGGGCACGTGTGATCAGGGCCGTCAGCGCGGCGTCGTCGCCCACGGCAAAGGTGCCCGGGTAGCCGTGCCCCAGCAGGCCGAGGTTGCCGTCTATCTGCGAGGCGATCACCGGCGTGCCACTGCGCAGGGCCTCGGTCAGCACATGGGCCCCGCCTTCCATGCGGCTGGTGTGCACCAGCACATGCGCGGCCTGGATGCGGCGACGCACGGCGGCATGGGGCAAGGCGCCCAGCCAGCGATAGCTGGGCTGCCGCGCGGCCAAGGCCGCGGCAGCCGCGCCCAAGGCCGGGTCCAGCGCCGCGCCGATGTGGTCGAGCAGGATGTCGCGGCGGCCGGCCAGGCGCTCGGCCGCGCGCAGGTAGGTCAGCGGGTCCTTCTCGTCGCGCAAATGGCCCACCATCAGCGCGCGCAGGTGCCGCACCGGCTTGGCCAGCGGCTGGCGCGCCGCACACGACTGCAGCACCACATGGCAGCGCGGGCGCAGCGCCGGCGGCAGGCGCGCGGCCCCATCTTCGTTCAGCACCACCAGCGCGTCGGCAGCGGCAAGCGCCTGCTGTGCGTCGGCGTCATGGTGAATGTCGCGGTACAGGTCGGTGCCGGTCAGCACCAGCAACAAGGCGCGGCTGGCCGACGCAGCGCGCCAGGCCCGCACCGAGCGCGCCGAGCGCCGGGCATGCAGGGCGATCATCAGCTCTTCGTCACCGCCCTCCCACTGCGCACACAGCCGCACCGAATACGTGGGCGCCAGCAGGCGTGCCCAGCGCTGAGCCGTCTGCCAGTTGCCGTTGTTGGCATCGGCCAGCGCCGGCGTGACGAGCACGATGCGGCGGCGCCGCGGCTTCATCCCGCGGCCAGGAACACGGCAAACCAGCCGGCGTCGTCGGTCCAGTGCTGCACCTGGCCGAAGCCGGCATCCCGCAGCAGGGCCGCAAACCCGCCGGGTGTCCACTTGTACGAGTTCTCCGTGTGCAGCCGTTCACCGGCGGCAAACGGCCGCAGCACCCCGGGCCAGGCCACCTGCAGCGCCTGGCGCGCCTGCAGGTGCATCTCGATGCGCGACTCGGCCGCGTTGAACACCGCCAGGTGCTGCCACTGGCGAGGATTGAAATCACTGCCCAGCAGCTGGTTCAGGTTGCGCAGCAGGTTGAGGTTGAAGGCCGCTGTGACGCCCAGCGCGTCGTCGTAGGCCGCCTCCAGCACCGGCACCGGCTTGACCAGGTCCACCCCGATCAACAAAGCGCCGCCAGCGGCCACAGCACGGGCTTCAGTCAACAGGCGCAGGGCCTCGTCCGGGCTGAAGTTGCCGATGCTGGAGCCGGGGTAGAACACCAGCGCCGGCCCGTCCAGCAGGCCGGCCGGCAGCGCCAGCCGGGCCGAAAAATCCAGGCCCAGCCCCGTCATCGGCAGCGCCGGGTGCAGGCGCTGCAGTTGGGTGAGCGATTCGCGCAGGAATTCCACAGAGATGTCGACCGCCACGTACTGGCGCGGCGCCAGCGCCGGGAACAAGCGCGCGGCCTTGGCGCAGTTGCCCGCACCCAGGTCCAGCAGGGCCGGCGCCAGCCCGGTGGCCTGCAGCACGGCCTGACGGATGGCCGCGCCGTGCTGGGACAGCAGCGCGGCTTCGGTTCGCGTGGGGTAGTACTCGTCGAGCTCGGTGATGGCGTCGAACAGCCGCGAGCCCAGCACGCCATACAAAAACTTGGGCGACACCGACGCTGCGGGCGCCAGCAGACCGGTGGCGGCCTCTTGTGCCAAGGCCCGGTGATCCGCCTGGTGCAACTGCAGGAAATGGGGCAAAAAAGGGGGGGACTGCATCGGGTGGCACCACAACTGCGTAAGGTCGAACGGGCTGCAAACGACTCTAGCAGCCTTGGCACGCTAGAGTGTCGGTTGAGACGCCGCTGCCCTTACAACACCACCCTACCCAGGTTTTCCCCATGACCCACACCCTGCTCTCCGCCGGACGCCGCACCCTGCTGGCCACACTCCTGATGACCCTGGGCGGCCTTGCCCAGGCGCAAGCCGTCTTTCGCGTGACCACCATCCCCGAAGAGGCCGCCACCGAACAAACGCGCAAGTTCGCACCCATCGCCGCCTACCTGGAAAAGCGCCTGGGCATGAAGGTGGAGTTCACGCCGGTCAGTGACTACCCGGCTGCCGTGGAGGCCCTGGTCAACAAGAAGGTGGACCTGGTCTGGTTCGGCGGCTTCACGCATGTGCAGGCGCAGATCCGCTCGGGCGGCAAAATCGTGCCGCTGGCGCAGCGGGAAGAAGACGCCAAGTTCCAGTCGGTGTTCATCGCCAAGGTCAATTCCGGCATCAAGACCCTGGCCGACATGAAGGGCAAGCAGGTCAGCTTCGGCAGCCAGAGCAGCACTTCGGGCCACCTGATGCCGCGCAGCAACCTGCTGGACGCCGGCATCAACCCGGAGAAGGACTTCCGCCGCATCGCCTACAGCGGCGCCCACGACGCCACCATCGCCAGCGTGGTCAGCGGCAAGGTCGACGCCGCGGCCCTGGACATCACCGTCTGGCGCAAGTTCGTGGCCGAGAACAAGGTGGACACGAAGGATGTGAACGTGTTCTTCACCACACCGCCGTTTTACAACTACAACTGGTCGATGCACGCCGATTCGCCGGCCGACCTGCGCGAGAAGGTCAAGAAGGCCCTGCTGGACCTGGACCCGGCCACCCCCGAAGGCAAGGAAATCCTGCAGCTCAACCGCGCCACGCGCTACATCCCCACCACGCCGGAGAACTACAAGGGCCTGGAGGCCGCCGGCCGCAGCGCCGGCCTGATCTGACGCGCCACCGGTGCGTCTGGATCTGAAGGGGCTGGCCGCGCGCCACCCCGCGGCACGTGCCGACGCCGCGCCTGCATTGCGCGCGCTGGATCTGCACATCGCCGAGGGTGAACAGGTCGCGGTGATCGGCCCCTCGGGTGCCGGCAAGACCACGTTGCTGCAGGCGCTGGCCTGTGCCCTGCCCCCGTCGGCGGGTGGCCTGGCCTTGTCGGGACAGGACCCCTGGGCCCTGCCGCGGCGCGACCTGCAGCGCCTGCGCGGCCAGCTCTTCCTGGCGCCGCAGACACCGCCGCTGCCGCCGCGGCAGCGGGTGGTGACAGCCGTGCTGGCCGGGCGCCTGCCGGGGATGGGGCTGCTGGCCAGCCTGCGCTCGCTGTTCTACCCCAGCGACCTGGCCGCCGCGCACGCGGCCCTGTCGGCTTTTGACCTGGCCGACAAACTCTTCGAACGTGTGGACCGGCTCAGCGGCGGCGAACGCCAGCGTGTGGGCCTGGCCCGTGCGCTGCTGGCACCGGCCCGGCTGTGGCTGGTGGACGAGCCGCTGTCGGCACTGGACCCGACCCGCGCACGCCAGGCGCTGACGACGCTGGTGGACGAGGCCCGCACCCGCGGTGTGACGCTGGTGGCCACGCTGCACCAGGTGGACATGGCGCTGGCCCACTTCCCGCGCATCCTGGGCCTGCGCGACGGTGCGCTGGCCTTCGACCTGCCGGCCGCGCAGGTGACGCCGGAGCGGCTGACCCGGCTGTATGCCCAGCACGAACACGAGTTGCTCGGCGCGCCCGCCGCCGCCCCGTTGGCCGAGCCCCCGACCGGCCCGGCGCCGGTGGTCATGCATTGCCGCTGACGCACCGTGGCGGCCATCCCAGCAGCGCCCACCCACGACCCGGCCTGGGCCGGCCGCGTCTTTTGGCTCAGCCTGGCCTTTGTGCTGCTGTGGCCGCTGGCGGTGGCCACCGAGTTCCGGCCCTGGGTGCTGGTGGAACCGGCCAACCTGAAGGTCACCGGCCAGTTCCTGGCCAGCTTCTTGCCACCGGCGCACTCGGCCGAGTTCCTGGCCATGGTGGCGCGCGAGTCGTGGCGCACGGTGGCCATCGCCACCGCCGGGCTGAGCCTGGCCCTGGTGCTGGCGGTGCCGCTGACACTGCTGTCGGCGCGTGTGCTGTCGGTGTCGGCACTCTCCGGCCGCATGGCACGCGGGCCGTTCTGGGCCCGCCAGGTGGTGCGCTGGGGGCTGATCGTGCTGCGCAGCGTGCCCGAACTGGTCTGGGCCCTGGTTTTTGTGCGGGTGGTCGGGCTCGGGCCCACGGCCGGCGTGCTGGCCATCGCACTCACCTATGGCGGCATGCTGGGCAAGGTCTACGGCGAGATCCTGGACAGTGGTGAAACCCAGCCCACCGAAGCCTTGCTGCGCAACGGCAGCTCGCGCCTGCAGGCGTTTTTCTACGGCCTGTTGCCCCAGAACGCGGCCGAGCTGACCAGCTACACCGTCTACCGCTGGGAATGTGCGATCCGCAGCAGCGTGGTGCTGGGCTTCGTGGGCGCCGGTGGCCTGGGCCAGCAGATGGACAACAGCATGAAGATGTTCAACGGTGGCGAGGTGTTGACCATGCTGGCCGTCTTCGTGGCCCTGGTCGCGCTGGCCGACCGCGTCAGCGCCAACCTGCGCCGGAGCCTGGGATGAACCGCCGCGCCGCCGTGCCGCCGCCCGTGCCCCGGCCCATCTTCGACGCCCGTTGCCAAGCCTGCTGGACCAGCCTGGCCGTGGTGGCGCTGGTGGTGGCCAGCTTCTGGTCGCTGGATCTGCAATGGGCGCAGTTCCTCAGCCTGGACGCCGCGCGCAGCATGGGCCGCTTCGTGGCCGAGTTCTTCCCGCCCGACACGCAGCCCGAGTTCTTGCGCAAGGTGGCGCTGGGCACCTGGGAGACACTGGCGATGTCGGCCTTCGGCACGCTGCTGGCGGCCATCGGCGGCTTGCTTCTGGCCCTGCCCGCCAGCCGCACCCATGCCGATGACAACGCCAGAGGCCGCACCCCCACACGTTTGCTGCTGAACGCCTTGCGCGCCGTGCCTGAGCTGGTCTGGGCCGGCCTGTTGCTGATCGCCGCCGGCCTGGGCCCGTTTGCCGGCACGCTGGCGCTGGCGCTGCACACCACCGGGGTGCTGGGCCGGCTGTTTGCCGAGGCCATCGAAAACGCGCCTCCAGGGCCGGCCACCGCGCTGCGCACACAGGGTGTCGGTGCGTTGCGCGTGTTTGCCTACGCCACGCTGCCGCAGGTGCTGCCGCAGTTGCTGAGCTACACGCTGTACCGCTGGGAGAACAACATCCGCGCCGCCGCCGTGCTGGGTGTGGTGGGCGCCGGTGGCCTGGGCCAGTTGCTGAGTTTCCACATGGGCCTGTTCCACATGGGCAAGACGGCCACGATCCTGGGCGCCATGCTGGGGCTGGTGGCGCTGGTGGATGCCCTGAGCTACGGCGCCCGACGCTGGTTGACACGTTGAAGGACGGCCCGCGATGAGCACCCTCACCTTGACCGTGCCCCAGGCCTGGGCCGTGCTGGCTGTTGCCATCGTGCTGGAGGTCGCGGGCACCACCTGCATGCGGCTGTCCGAAGGGTTTTCACGCCTGACACCGTCGGTGCTGATCTTTGTTTTCTACGCCGCGTCGTTTGCGCTCAACACCTTCATCGTGCGCACGCTGGGCCTGAGCGTGGTCTATGCCGTGTGGTCCGGTGTCGGCACGGTGCTGACGGCGCTGATCGGCTACTGGTACTTCAAGGAGCCGGCCACGGCGCTGAAGCTGGTCAGCGCCGGCTTGATCGTCATCGGCGTCATCGGCCTGCACAGCGCGTCACGGATGCCGGCATGAACAACCAGGCCTCGATCGAACGCTACCGCCGCCACGCCGCGGGTTACGACGCTTCGGCGCAGCGCACCATGCCGCTGCGCCTGCGCGCGGTTGCCGGCCTGCGGCTGCAGCCCGGCCAGGTGGTGCTGGACGTCGGCGCCGGCACCGGCCTGAGCTACGCGCCGCTGCTGGCGGCCGTGGGCGCAGCCGGCCGGGTGCTGGCCTTCGAGCAAAGCCCGGAGATGTTTGCGCTGGCGGCGGCACGTGTGCAGCAAGCCGGCTGGACCCAGGTCTGGCACGTCAATGCCGCGGCCGAGACGGTGCAGTTGCCGCAGCCGGCCGATGCCGTGCTGTTCAACTACGTGCACGACATCACCCGCACGCCGTCCGCGGTGGCCAACATCCTGCGCCAGCTGCGGCCCGGTGCGCGCGTGGCGATGGCCGGCATGCAGTTCTTCCCGTGGTGGACAGGGCCGCTGAACCTGCTGCCCTGGCTGAAGAACCGGCCCTACAACACCCGTGCCGCGGAGCTCTGGCAGCCCTGGTGTGGGGTGGCGGCGCATTGCGACAGCTTTGTCTGCGAACGCACGCAGTGGGGCATGGGCTACATCGGCCACGGTGTGTTCCGCGGGCTGCCGGCAGCATGAGCGCGCAGGGCCGTCCCAAGGGCGAATTCCGGAGTGCGCAGCACGAAAGTACGCCAGTGAGCACCGACCGCAACCGCCCCCGTCTGGGCCTGCTGTTCGCCCACGAGTGGGACGCCGAAGGCTATGCCCGCCAGCCGCAGCTGCAGTACGACGCGGCGGGCTTCGACCTGTTTTCCTTCCCCAGCAACATCGGCCTGCCGCTGTACGACCCCCTGCGTTTTGCCAAGCGCCAGGCGGCGCGTGGCCGGCACCGCGGCTGGGCCGGTGTGAGCTCGCAGCAGGAGCAGTTCGGCGCGCTGGCCGCAGCCCTGGTGGCCGAAGCGCTGGGCCTGCCTGGCACGCGGCCCGAGGCCATCCTGGCGGCCCAGCACAAGCTGTACGCACGCCAGGTGCTGCAACAGGTGGCGCCCGAGGCCAACCTGGGTTTTGCCGCCCTGGATGTGGCCTACGGCGACGACATCCCGCACGGGCTGGCCTACCCCCGCTTCGTGAAGCCGGTGAAAGCGGCGTTTTCGGTGCTGGCGCGGGCCGTGCGCTCACACGACGAGCTGCAGGCCCACACACGCTTCGGCCGCCGCGAGCTGTGGGTGATCCGGCGCCTGGTGGAGCCCTTCGAGCGGGTCTGCCGCGAACGCCTGCCGCAGGCCGGCACGGCCCACCGCATGATGCTGGAAGAGCCGGTGCCGCCCGACACCCCGCAGTACAACCTGGACGGCTGGGCCTGGGACGGCCAGGTGCACGCGCTCGGGGTGGTGGACGCGGTCATGTACCCGCGCACGCAGGCCTTCATGCGCTGGGACCTGCCGGGCACCCTGCCATCGGGCACGGCGGCCCGGGCGCTGGACGTGGCGCGGCGTTTCCTGCAGGCCATCGGCTTCACGCACGGCTTCTTCAACATGGAGTTCTTCCACGACCCGGCAAGCGACCGCCTGGCCGTGATCGAGTTCAACCCGCGCCTGGCCTCTCAGTTCTCGGACCTGTACCTGCGGGTGCAAGGCGTGGACCCACACGCCATGGCGGTGGCGATGGCCCTGGGGCAGGACCCGGCCACCGTGCCCCGGCGCGCGCCGCTGGGCGGTGCGGCGGCCAGCCTGGTGTACCGCGCCTTCCAGCCCCAGGCGGTGCCGCCGCAGCCCAGCGCGGCGCAGCGGGCCCGGCTGCAGGCCGAGTTTCCGCACGCCGGTTTCTACCCCTACCCCAAACAAGGCCACCCGCTGGCGCGTGACTTCAAGTGGCTGGGCTGCACCTGCTACGGCATCCTGCACATGCACGCCCGCGACGCTGCCGAGCTGCGTGAACACGCCCACCGCGCCAGCCGCATCCTGGGCTGGCCGCTGCCCTATGCCCCGCCGCTGTATGCCCCGCTGCACAGCGCCACACCGCCAGCTGCCATCCCCTTCCCGAGGCCATCGACATGAAAAACCTGCCCACCGCCCGCTCGGCCCTGCGCCGCAGCGCGCTGCCCCTGTTGCTGACGGCCGCGCTGGCGCTGTCGGGCTGTTCGGCCCTGGTGGCGCAGAACCCCGGCGGCAAGCTCAGCCCGGTGAACGCCGTGGCCGATGACAACACCCCACGGCTGATGCTCAAGGGCCACGACGTGGTGGCCTATTTCACCCAGGGCCGGCATGCCGTAGGCCTGCCGCAGCACAGCGTGGAACACGAAGGTGTGAGCTTCCGCTTTGTCAGCGCCGAACACCGGGCCCTGTTTGTGGCGGACCCGGGCCGCTACCTGCCGCAGTACGGTGGTTATTGCGCCAACGGCATGGTCTACGGCATTCCCTGGGGCGGCGATGCCGACACCTGGCGCATCGTGGACGGCCGGCTCTACATCTTTGGTGGTGCCCAGTCGAAAGCCGGTTTCGAGCTGGACCTGCCCGGCAACATCCGCCTGGCCGACCACTACTGGACGACCGAAGCCCAGGGCAGCAACAGCTTCTGGCAACGCAGCAAACGCCTGGTGTTCCGCGTGCCGCACTACAAGAGCGGCGAAGAACTGGACCGCGCCATCGCAGCGCGTCGCAGCACCCCACCCTGACCCAAGGTCAACGGCGCGCCAGCAGCGCCACCGCTTCGGCCAGCTGCCACAGCACCTCGCGGTGGGCCTGGGCCAGTGCATCGGCGCTGCCGCCAGCAGCCGGCGCTTCAGCCCGCAGCAGCTGCACCACGGCCGGCGCGGCACCGGCGGCCGGCAGCAGGGTCACACGCGCCTGCAGCAGCACGCGGGTCTGGTCGGCGCTGGCCAGCAGCGTCAGCAGCTCCACCCGCAGCAGGCGCTGGACGGCCACGCCGGGGGGCAGCGGCGTGGCCCACACCTGGTCGGCGCCCAGCAACAACGACAGGTCGTGCCGCAGCAGCCGGGGCACGGCGTCGCGCAGCGGCTCGGCCCAGCGGTGGCCGGACAGCGGCTGCACACCGGCGGCACCGGCAGGCACCAGCAGGGCCTCTCGGTCCAGCAGCTCGGGCAAGGTCACGGCCTGCAACAGCAGCACCGGACCCGGCGTGGCGGGCGGCAGTGGCGCCCCGCCCGGCCGCTCGGTGCGCAAGGCGTAGAGCCGCGGCGGCAGCGTGCTGGCGCAACCCGCCAGGCCCGCAGCACTCACGAGCGCCAGCGCACGCAGGCCCCACAGGCGACCCCACTGGCGACGTTGGAGATGAGGCAGGTGGTGCATCGGCACTTTCATGGCACAGCCTTGCCGCGGATCAGCGACTGCGGCTGTTCTTCGATCTGTTCGGCCAGCGCACGCACCGCACGGGCGGCGCGGGAGACATCGCCGATGGCACGCTGCAGGCCTTGCACGGTGGGCGCCTCACTGGCCGTGGCGTCGCGCAAGGCCGCTGCGCTGCGCGCCAGTTCATCGGCCGCCACACGCACACTGCCCACCAGGGTGGAATCTGGCGCCAGCAGGCGCTCGGCCTGCAAGGCCGCGGCGCCCACCCGGTCCGCCGCCACGGCCACGCGGCGCGACGCATCGCCGGCATCCCGCAGGCTGCCCTGGGCCGCATCGGCCAGCGGCGGCAGGCGCTGCTGCAGCGTCTGCGCCAGCTGGGTCAGGGCCGCGGCCGCGCGGCTCAACTCGGCCAGGGGTGGCTGCAGGCTGGCGCCGGCCACCAAGGCGCGGGTGGCGGCCAGGGTCTGGCTGAGCTCGGCGGCCAGGCGGGCCAGGTCGATGCCGGCCAACTGCGCGCGCAAGGCGTCCAGCGGTGCCGTACGGGTGGGAATCACTGGCAGGTTGCTGGCCACCGCAGTGGCCGGCGTCGCAGCCGCGACGTCGAGGTCCAGGTCGACGTACAACTGCCCGGTGAGCAGGCTCTGGGTGGCCAGCTGCGCCACCAGGCCCTGGCGCAACAAACGCTGCAGCGGATCGGCCTCGTCCGGCCCGGCCAGCGCCTGCAGCGCCTGGCGGTCCAGGTTCACCCGCACCGGCACCGCGGGCTGGCCGGCCACCAGCGCTACTTCGATCTGCTGCACACCCCCCAGCCGCACGCCGCGGAACACCACCGGCGCACCGATCTGCAGGCCATGTACCGAACCTGCAAAGTGCAGCACGGCGCCCTGCTGCGGCTGGAACACACGCAGGCCGAACACAGCGACCACCGCCGCCGCCAGCAGGCCCAGCCCGCCCATCGCAAACAGCCCGGTGCGCCAGGCCTGCGCATGGGTCTTCATGCCAGCGCCTCCTGCCCGCGGTGCAGGAACCGGCGCACCGCGGCCGGCCCGTGGCTGAGCAGGCGCGCCGGGCTGTCCAGGGCCGTCATCGTGCGCGTGTCTTCATCCAGAAAGAGCACCCGGTCGGCCACCGCCAGGGCGCTCTGGATGTCGTGTGTGACCAGCACGACCGTGGTGCCCAGGTGCTGGCGCAACTGCAGCACCAGCTCGTCCAGGCGCGCAGCGTTCAGCGGGTCCAGGCCGGAGCCGGGTTCGTCCAGGTACAGCAGCGGCGGGTCCAGCACCAGGGCGCGCGCCAGCGCCGCACGCTTGCGCATGCCACCACTCAGCTGCGCGGGCATCAGGTCGAAACTGCCGTCCAGGCCGACCAGCGCCAGCTTCAGCCGCGCTTGGCGCGCCTGCGCGGCCGGCGGCAGGCCGCTGAGCAGGCGCAGCGGCAACATCAGGTTCTGGCCGACGCTGAGCGCACTCCACAGCGCCCCGGCCTGGAACATCACGCCAAACCGCTGGCGCAACTGCCGGCCCTGGGCGGCGGACGCGGCGTGCAGGTCCTGCCCGTCCAGCAGCACCTGCCCGGCATGCGGCCGGCCCAGGCCGACCAGATCGCGCAGCAACGAGCTCTTGCCGCAGCCGCTGGCGCCCAGGATGACCAACACCTCGCCGGCGCGGATGTCGAAATCCAGCCCGTGCAGCACCACCTGATCACCATGTGCCACCTGCAGGCCGATGGCCTGCACCAAGACAGGTTGAGTGCCAGCCGCCATCAGAACCCCAGGCTCTGCAGCACCACGGTGCTGCCGGCCGCCGCCGCGATGATCCAGACCAGGCCCTTGACCACCGCCGTGGTGGTGGCCTGGCCCACGGCCTGCGCGTTGCGCCCGGCATGCAGGCCTTCGCGGCAGCCGGCCAGCGACAGCAGCGCGGCGTACAGCACACACTTGAAAACCCCGATCCAGAGGTGGGTCCAGGTCAGCGCAGCCAGGCATTTGTGCAGGTACTCCGACAGCGTCAGGCCAAACGCCAGCGTGGCCGGCACGGCGCCGGCCAGCACCCCGGCCAGCGCACCGAAGGCCATGAGGGGCGGCGCCACCAGCACCAGGGCCAGCAGGCGCGGCAGCACCAGGTGATCGATCGGGTCCACCCCCAGCACCCGCAGCGCGTCGATCTCCTCGCCGGCCTGCATCGTGGCCAGCTCGGCCGCAAAGGCGGCCCCCACGCGGCCGGCCAGGATGACGCCGGTCATCAGGCCTGCCAACTCGCGCACCATGCCCACGGTGACGATGTCGGCCACGTAGGTCTGGCCGCCCATGCGGTCGAGCTGGGCACCACCCATGTAGGCCAGCATCAGCCCGACCAGGCCACAGGTGAGCGCCACCACCGGCAAGGACATTGCACCGCAGCGGTCGACCTGGCGCCACACCTCGGCTCCCGCAAAACCGCGCGCGGCGCTGCGCCCTGCCAGCCACCGGCCGGTGGCGAGCAGGGTCTCGCCGATGAAGGTGATGGTCAGGGCTGCCTGGTGTGCGGCCTGGTGCGCGTGCCGGCGTGCGGCCTGCCGTGCGGCCCCTCCACCCGGGCCTGGCGGCACCATGATCGACGGGTCCGTGCTGGTTGCCGGCCCGTGCAGGCGCAGCGCCATCTGCAGCAGCGCCCGCACATCGGGTGGCAGGCCGTCCAGCTGCAGCAGCACGCCGCGCCGGGCGAGCGGGGCCAGCTGCTCGCGCAGGCACGCGGCCAGCTGTGTGTCCCAGGCCGTCAGCTGGCTGGCGTCCACCCGCAGCGGCCCGGTGAAGGGGTGCGGTGGCGGCGGCAGGCCCTGCACCGCGTGCCGCCAGTCGCCGGCCAGCCGCAGGCATCCACCACCGGCCGGCGCGCCGCCAGGCGGCAGCAGCCATTCATGGGAGGGAGCCGGGTTGTCCATGCAGGCGGCGACTGTACCCGGCAGGCTGCAGCGCACGGCGCAGCGATCAGCGTGCGTCGTTCAAGGCCCAGTCGTAGTCCAGGAAGCTGATGTCGAACTTCTCGCTGCGCAGGCGCGCACGGTCGGCGGCGGTGTCGGCCAGCGCATCGGCGTGGCGCGCCGCAAAGCCGGCCAGCGACTGGATGCCCTGGTGGCCACGCTGGAAGTCCCCGCCGTACCAGTCGAAGATCTTCGACAGCTCCAGCCGCCCCTGCGCCGCGCTCCAGCGGTTGCGGCTGCGGTCGGCCATGAAACGCTGAGCCTGCTGGGCCAGCTGAGCCTCCAGCCGGTCGGCCACGAAGGCCTCTTCACGCAGCATCGGGCAGCCCACGGACGCACAGTTGACCGCGAAGTGCACCCGGGGTTCGTCGTACGCGCCGGGCTTGCGCAGCATCTGGTGCTCGATGTCGTCCAGCGACACGGTGCTGCCCAGCAGCGGTATCCACTTCGGCTTCCAGGGGCTGGCAAACAGGCTGCCCAGGTCCTTGATGGACTTCAGGTCCGGGTAGCGTCCGAGGATCAGCTCCACCGTGAAGGCGTTGTACGCGTTGATCAAAAAGGCCTGCTGCTGCGGCTTGGAAAAGCCCGCAAAGGCGGCGGCCGACACGGCCGACAAGACACCCAGATAAGCCTTCAAGGCAGCGCGGTCGGCCACAAAACCGGCATAACGCACCTGCGAGGCCTGGCCGCCCCGCAGCAGCACCACATGGCGCGCCAGCAGCGCAGTCCAGGCGCCGTGGCCGTGGTCGAAGGCCTGGGCTCGCACCGGCCAGGCCCACGCGGCCAGCATGCTGCCGGTGGCCTGCAGCAGTTGGCGTCGTTGCATCGGCATGGTGGCTGGTTCTCCTGTGGACTGGCCCTGGGTCGGGCCAGGGCTGGCTGAGCTTACAGCGGGCCGGTACAGCCCGGACGCGCCAAGTCGTTGGTAGCTGAGATGTTCAACCCGGGCCTGCTGCTCGGCGGCGGACCAGGCCGCGGCCTGAGCGCCGCACCGGCGACGCCACGCGGCTGGCCGCAATGTTCGGCGACACCCACGCCTCAGGCCACCGCAGGCTGGCCCTGGTGCGGGACCTGCCCGACTTGCCTGCCACGGCCCACGGGGACCGGCGCGCTGCCAGCCGGTGGTGCACAACGTGCTGACCAACGCCACCTGCTTCTCGCCGCCAGGCGGCCAGATCGACGTGACCACCGGCAGCAGCGACAGCGGCAGCTGGCGGCTGCAGGTCACCGGCCGCGGCCCAGGCATCCCGGAGGCCGGGCTGGAGATGGACTTGGAGGCGTTTGTGCACAGCAGCCACAGCAAGGACGGCCCGGCCGGCGCCGGGATGGGCCTGGCCAGCCGCCGCACCATCCTGCAGTCCCGCGGCAGGCACACCAGCGCCCACCACCGCGACGGCGGCGGCTCGGTGTTTCAGATCGAGCTGCCGATGCGCGGCAATGGCGCGACGAGGCCGGCCCTGCGGGTGTCCTCCAGCACCTGACCGCCGCCTCCCGGGCCGGCGCGACCGGCGGCAGCGCCAGTGCAGCGGCGCAGCGCAAACGAACCGCTACTTGCGCGGCGTGGGCTTGCGGATCAGGGTGCGCTGGAACCAGGCTTCGTTCATGCGGGCCAGGAACTGCGCACTCAGCGGCACGCCGGACTTGTCGCCCAGCACGGCCTCCATGCCGCAGCGCGGGCACAGGGCGGTCTGGTTGGCGATGGCCTTGGGGTCGTCCAGGTTGTCCATGGTCAGGCCCGTCCAGGCCACCACTTCTTCGGCTGGGAACAGCTGCACGCAGCTGCAGCAGCCGCACCAGGTGCTGGCCCCGATCTGCACGTGGTTGTTGGTCGTGTAGCGGTAGGCGGCGAGCAGGTCGTTCATGGTGGCGGGTCCGTGGTCGGGTGCAAGGGGCTCTCAGCCAGGGCGGTGCAAGGCGCACAGCTTGTGGTTGTCCGGATCGCGCACGCAGGCCAGGTGCAGCGCACCGGGTGCGTCACCACGCGGACCAGGGGGTTCTTCGATGGCCGTGCCGCCATGGGCCAGCGCCACCGCATGGCACTGCCGCACCTGCTCCGGCGAACTGCACCTGAAGCCCAGCGTGCCGCCGTTGGCAATGCTGGCCGGCTCGCCGTTGATGGGCTGGGTCAGGCAGAAGCTGGCGCCGTCGTGGCGGTAGAACAGCCGCACACGCCCGGTCTTGGCCACGTTGCGCACGGGCGCAGCCGCCCCCAGCACACCGAGCACGGCGTCGTCAAAGCGCTGGGCGCGTTCAATGTCGTCGGTGCCGAGCATCACGTGGCTGAACATGGCGGGGCTCCTGGTGTGCAGTGCGCATTTGTGGGCCTGGATCATGCCCGAAAGGACTTGATGGGCCTGCAGGTTTCGGCCGCGGCCAGACTGTGCAATGCCTTTTGCGACATCGCGCCACGGTTCGAGGCCGCGCAGCTGGGCAACAGCGTGAGCAGCTCGGTCGTGAGCCCTCAACCCGCCCCACCCGCCTGCATCGCTCTGCGAAACGCCCCCGGCGGCCGCCCCAGCAGGCGCTGAAACGAGCGGCGCATGCGCTCGGTGTGGCCAAAGCCGCAGTCCGTGGCAATGCGCTGCACCGAGGGCAGGCCACTTTCGAGCGCGGTACGCGCCGCTTCCACACGCAGGCGTTCGACAGCGTGGGCCGGTGTGGCGCCGGTTTCGGCACGGAAACACCGTGCAAAGTGGCGCGGGCTCATGCAGGCACGGGCCGCCAGTGCGTCCACGCTGTGGTCCTCGCGCAGGTGGCTGCGCACGTGCTCCAGCAGCGGGCCGAAACGCCCTTCCGGCCGTTGCAGGTCCAGCAACGGCGAGAACTGCGATTGCCCGCCTGGGCGGCGGCGCTCCACCACCAGCTGGCGCGCGGCCTCGCGGGCCAACGCCTCGCCATGGTCGTGCGCCACCAGGGCCAGGCACAGGTCGATGCCGGCCGTCATGCCGGCGCTGGTCCACAGCTCGGGCAGCGCCTGCGCGCCGCGGCCGGCGGCGGGCTCGCGCACATAGATGCGGTCCGGCTGCAGGCGCACGGCTGGATAGTCCCGCGCAAACTGGCCGCTGCGAGACCAGTGCGTGGTGGCGGTGCGCTGGTCCAGCAGGCCGGCGGCCGCCAGCACCAGGCTGCCGCTGCAGATGCTGGCGATGCGCAGCCCGGCGCGGCTGGCGCGCTGCAGCCAGGCGATGAGCGCGGTGTCGCGGCAAGCGGCGTCCACGCCGTCGCCGCCGATCACCATCACCAGGTCGATGCTGCCCAGCCGCTGCGGCAGCGGCTGCACCGGCCAGTGCACACCGGCCGAGCTGCGCACCGCGGGCGCCTTGCTCGCCACCAGGCGCCAGTCGTAACTGCCCGGCTGCGCCAGCCGCACGACTTCAAAGACGGCCATGGGCCCGGCCAGGTCCAGCTGCTGGAACCCGGGGAACACCACAAAGGCAATGCGGCAGGTCATGGCTGCATCATGGCCTGAAACAGTGCCAGGTGGCTTGGCAGAAAAGGTGGCATCCGCGTCATGGCAGCCACGACCGCTTGCACCCATGCTGCGCCACTTCTGCAACCACAGGGAGGGCGCGCCGTGATGAACGTGGGCATCCTGGTCTTCGACGAGGTCGAGCTGCTGGACATGGCGGGACCGTACGAGGTCTTCACCACCGCCGCGCGTGTGCTGGCGCGCTCAGCGCCGCCGGACACGCCGCCGCACTTTGCCGTCTGCACGCTGGCGCGGCGGCCGGGCCCGGTGCGCGCTCGCGCCGGCCTGCGGCTGTGGCCCGATCACACGCTGGCCGATCACCCGCCGCTGGCCTGCGCCATCGTGCCCGGCGGCGTGGTGGATGCCGAGCTGGGCCACCCCGATCTGATGGCCTGGATCAGGGCGCAGGCCCGCAGCGCGCAAGTGCTGGCCTCGGTGTGCACCGGCGCGCTGCTGCTGGCAGAAACCGGCGTGCTGGACGGCCTGGACGCCACCACCCACTGGGAGGACCTGGACGCCTTGCGCAGCCTGCGGCCGGCGGTACGCGTGCAGGCCGGCGTGCGCTGGGCGGACCAGGGCCGCATCGTCACTTCGGCCGGCATTGCCGCCGGCATCGACATGAGCCTGCACCTGGTGCAGCGGCTGCACAGCCGCGAACTGGCGCTGCGCACCGCGCGGCAGATGGACGTGGCCTGGACACCCGCCCCGTGAGCCCGCGGCAAACTTCTCCTGCCACGGCGGGGCCCGGCCATGCGCTGATCGACATCACCACCCGCCCGCCCACCGTGTTTGTCGAAGGGCAGGGCTCCTGGCTCACCGACGAGAGCGGCAAGTGTTACCTGGACCTGGTGCAGGGCTGGGCCGTCAACAGCCTGGGCCACAGCCCGCCGGTGATCGCCCAGGCGCTGGCGCGGCAGGCCGGGCGGCTGCTGAACGCGAGCCCGGCCTTCCACAACCGGCCGATGCTGGACCTGGCCCAGCGGCTGGTGGGGCTGAGCTGTTTCGATCGTGTGTGGTTTGGCAGCTCTGGGTCCGAGGTGAACGAAGCCGCGTTGAAGCTGGCGCGGCGCTGGGGCCGCCGCATGCGCGGCGGTGCACACGAGGTGATAGCCTTCGACAGCGCCTTCCACGGCCGCACGCTGGCGATGATGAGCGCCTCCGGCAAACCGGGCTGGGACAGCCTGTTCGCGCCCATGCCCACGGGATTTGCGAAGGCCCGGTACAACGAC
This sequence comes from Rubrivivax sp., assembly GCA_018780805.1. Classification (GTDB taxonomy): domain Bacteria; phylum Pseudomonadota; class Gammaproteobacteria; order Burkholderiales; family Burkholderiaceae_C; genus Rubrivivax. Next base: position 75,692 of record JADMJD010000026.1, read on the forward strand.
ATCACCTCGGTCGAACGTGCCATCACCCCGGCCAGCGTGGCCGTGATGATCGAGCTGGTGCAGGGCGAAGCCGGCGTCAACCTGGCCGACCCGGGTTTTGTGCGCGAGCTGCGCGCGCTCACCACCGAGCGCCAGCTGCTGCTGATCGCAGACGAGGTGCAGACCGGCATCGGCCGCTGCGGCGAAGCCTTCGCCTACGAACTTTTCGGCATCGAGCCGGACGTGATGACGCTGACCAAGGGCATCGGCGGCGGCGTGCCGCTGGCGGCGCTGTTGTGCAAGGAGAGCTTCAACTGCTTCGAGCCTGGGGACCAGGGCGGCACCTATGGCGGCAACCCGCTGATGGCCGCCGTGGGGTTGGCGGTGGTGGACACCGTCTGCCAGCCCGTCTTCCTGGCACAGGTGCGCCAGCGCGCCGCGTTTCTGGCCCGCGGGCTGCAGGCCATCGTGCACGAGCACGGCCTGGTGGCCGAACGTGGGGTGGGCCTGCTGCGCGCCTTGGCGCTGCCCGGCGACACGGCCGCGCAGGTGGTGGCCGCCGCGCGCGAGCTGCAGCCCACCGGCCTGCTGCTCAACGCGCCCCGCCCCCACCTGCTGCGGCTGATGCCGGCACTGACGATCACCGAAGCCGAGATCGGCCAGGCCTTGGCGTTGCTGCGGCAGGCGCTGCGGGTGGTCTAAGCCCCTGCAGGGCGCGGCCACCGCAGCAGGTTCAGCAGGTTCCCCGCCAGGATCAGGCCGACGCCCAGGGCCGTGAAGACGTCCAGCCGTTCGGCGTAAACCAGCCAGCCCACCAGCGCCGTCAGCGGCACGCGCAGAAAGTCCATGGGCACGACCACGGTGGCGTCGGCGTGTGCCATCGCCCGCGCAAAGCAGTAGTGCGAGTAGGTGCCGCAGAAGGCCACCACCACCACCCAGGCCCAGGCGGTGGCCGACGGCCATTGCCAGACCAGCAGCGCCGGGACGAGCCCGATCACGCTCTGCACCACCAGCATCCAGAAGCTGATGGCCACCGCCGCCTCGGTGCGGGTGAGTGATTTCACCAGCACGACCGACACCGCAAAGCCCAGCGCTGCGGCCAGCGCGATCAGCTGCCCGGCGTCCAGCTCGCCGGCGCGGGGCCGCACGATCACCGCCACGCCCACCAGGCCCAGCGCCACGGCGAACCACTTGCGCGCGCCCATGCGCTCGCCGAGGAAGGCCACCGCCAGCAAGGCCGACCAGATCGGCATCGTGAACTCGATGGACACCACCTGCGCCAGCGGGATCAGCGCCAGCGCCACGAACCAGCCGTACTGCGCGACGTAGTGAACCCCGTTGCGCAGGGTGTGCTGGGGCAGCCGCTGGGTGCGCATGGCGGCCAGGCCACCGGCGGCACGCACCAGCGGCCACAGCATCGCCAACCCCAGCGTGGAGCGCAGCAGCATCACCTGGAACACCGACAACTCGCGGGTGGCCTCGCGGCCTGCGACGGCGATGACGAGCATCAGCGTCAGCCAGCCGGCCATCCAGCCCGCGGCACGGGCGATCGAGTGCGGGGCAGCCAGCGAGGCACTTTGCATCGCCCGGAGGGTAACGGATGGTCCACGCACGGCGCCGGCATGAAGTAGACGATGGACAACCCCGCGTGGACCCGGCCACACCTGGCCAGCCGCCGATGCGCTCCAACGGCAAACGCGTGATGTTCAGCGGGTTCGGGGCGGTGATGGAATTGAAGGCTTGAGCGGCCGTGGGGCGGAGGCGCATGGGCAACCCGACGGGCGTTCGACGAGGTGCCGTGCATCGCGCGGTGCGGCTCAGCCGCCGCAGAGTGGGGCCGGCACGCCGAGCCCGGTGTCTCCCGTATGACGCCAGCGGCGCTGACGTGCATGAGCTGCGCGGTAGCGCATCAGCCTGGCGTGCGCCGGATGAAGGTCACGATGATGGTGCGGCCACCCCGCTCGGTCATGACGGTGCTGACACCGCCCACGGGCACCGCCCCCGAAGAACCGTCGCTGATCTTGTTGAGCCCCGCATTCCACCGGTTCCCAGAGTCCGGCAGGTTGCCGAAGGCAAACACGGCGCAGTGGGTGCGGCGGCACTCGATCAGGCTGAGCTCGAACTCGGGTGCCGGCCAGACCACGTCGGCCGCGGCCCGCAGCGCCAGCTCCATGCGGTGGGCCCATTCGGGATCGCGGTCTTCCAGCGAAAACGCCTGGTGCTGTTCGGAAAGGGTCAGCGGCCGGCTCTCCCGGGGAAGAGGCCTGATCATCTCGGCATGCTCGGCGGACAAGCGCAGCGGGGGCAAGACGGCCGGGGCTTCCGCCGGCATCACCACCGGCGCGCGCGCGGCGGTGGCGGCTGCGCGGGCCCCCGGCGGACGCGCCTCCTTCGGCGCCAGCGGGGGCGGTGGTGGAACCCTGTCCGGGTGGGGCCCCGCGACCGCGGGCCGAGGCGTCGGCGCAGAGGGAACTGCGCCACGCTGCATGGCCAGATACGCGACCAGGCTGGCGGCCGCCGCGCCGGCCACAAAGCCCGAGACGAAGGTCAACAAACGCATGGCCACCGAGTATCCGCGACCTCCGACAGCCACGGCGATCATCAGCTGCCCTGACGTGGGTGACCAGGCTGAAAGGACGAAGCCCCTGGTCTGCTCAGCAGGACCCGGGGCCGGGTGAACATCCCGCGGCGTCAGCGGACGCCGCAAGACGGCTTCACATGGGGTCGATCAGCACATGGAAATCGCATCTAAGTCCGCGTCGCACAACGCCCCGGCCCCTCTGGCACCCTCCATCTCCCGTCAAAGGACCCTCCACAAGGAAGTCCTCCAACTTTCATAGGTGGGGCCAGATGCACGTTTGTCACTTGGCCGAACACTGAGCAGGATCGCCGCCAATGTGGCAGCGTGGACCCTGCAGTCAACTCTCTGCAGTTGCTCAGGCCGTTGGTGAGGTCAGTCCCAAGTCCGAAGTTTGGAACCCTCGTCCGCTTGGCGGGCAGTCAGGTGCGCCGTGCGCGCTTCCGGCACGCTGCGGGGTTGGCACCCACAGGCCGCGGTCGCACACTCTGAGCGCCTTGGTCTCGCAGCGTCCACAAAATGATAGCACCGGCGCTATCATCTAGCATGGTCACGGTCGTGCTGGATACCAATGTGCTGGTCGCCGCGCTCTTGCGAGGTGGTGGCACTGGGCGAGCCGTACTTCGGGCATGTCTGCAGGGCCAGTACCAGCCCGTGCTTGGGCCTGCGTTGCTGGCGGAGTACGAAGACGTTCTGGGCCGCTCCGAGTTGTTCGCCGACTCCGCTCTGTCAACCAAGGAACGTGGCGAGGTGTTCGATGGCCTGATGAACCGCTGTCGCTGGGTCGAGGTGTTCTATGCCTGGCGGCCGAATCTGCCGGATGAAGCCGGCAACCACTTGATCGAGTTGGCAGTGGCCGCGCAGGCCGATGCCATCGTTACGCGCAATCTGCGGGATGTTGCGCGTGGCGAACTGAAGTTCCCGACGCTGCGGGTGCTCACGCCCGAGCAATGCCTGGAGGCCTTCCCATGTCGACCTTGACAATTCGTTTGCCGGATGACAAGCACGAGCGCCTGAAGGCACTCGCGAAGTCGAACTCGATCAGCATCAACAAGCTGATGGACGAGTTGGCAACGGTGGCGCTCGCCAATTACGACGCCCGCGTGCGCTTCGAAACGCGTGCGGCGCGTGGCAACCCCAAGCGCGCACTGACGTTGCTGGACAAGGCGGATCGAGCCGAGTGAGCCGAGGGCATCGCCGTGACAGTCGAACCGACTCACGATGATCTGACGATCCAGGATGCGGCGGATCTGCTGAGGCTTTCGCGCCTACAGCTGAACAAGCTGATTGAGACCGGGCTTGAAGCTGAAGCCGAAAACTGTCCCGCTCCGCAGCGAGGTGACGGATGGGCTGCCGGGCGCTCGGCGCCAGCGCGGCCGCTTCGCGTGCGTCCGACAGCAGGGTGCATTGACCCTGCATGGGCATGCCGCTGCACGGCACGCGGTTGCTCAGGGCCAGGCGGCGACTCAGGTGTTGGCGGCCCCCTCCAAATGGAGGAATTTGGAGGGCTTTTCTACTCGCCACCCGCCTTCAGGTACGCCAAAAGGGCGGGGTTTCGTGGTCTGCGGTGAGACGTTCTGAAAATACGAAGCCCCTGATTTTTTTCAACAAAATCAGGGGCCTAGGGGCATCAAGAGACGCTGTGGAGCGAGCTCACATGTGGTCGATCATCACCTGCCCGAAGCCCGAGCAGCTGACCTGCGTCGCACCTTCCATCAGGCGCGCGAAGTCGTAGGTGACCTTCTTGCTGGCGATGGAGCGTTCCATGCTGGCGATGATCAGGTCGGCGGCTTCGACCCAGCCCATGTGGCGCAGCATCATCTCGGCGCTCAGGATCTCGGAACCCGGGTTCACGTAGTCCTTGCCGGCGTACTTGGGCGCGGTGCCGTGCGTGGCTTCGAACATCGCGACGCTGTCGCTCAGGTTGGCACCCGGGGCGATGCCGATGCCACCCACCTGCGCGGCCAGCGCGTCAGAGACGTAGTCGCCGTTCAGGTTCAGCGTGGCCACCACCGAGTACTCGGCCGGGCGCAGCAGGATCTGCTGCAGGAAGGCGTCGGCGATGCTGTCCTTGACGATGATGTCCTTGCCGGTGCGCGGGTTCTTGAACTTGCACCACGGGCCGCCGTCGATCAGCTCGGCGCCGAACTCACGCTGGGCCAGCGCGTAGCTCCAGTCGCGGAAGCCACCTTCGGTGAACTTCATGATGTTGCCCTTGTGCACGATGGTCACGCTGGGCTTGTCGTTGTCGATGGCGTACTGCAGCGCCTTGCGCACCAGGCGCTCGGTGCCTTCGCGGCTGACCGGCTTGATGCCGATGCCCGAGGTGTTGGGGAAGCGGATCTTCTTGACGCCCATCTCGTCGATGAGGAACTTGATCAGCTTCTTGGCCTTGTCGCTCTCGGCTTCGTATTCGATGCCGGCGTAGATGTCCTCGCTGTTCTCGCGGAAGATGACCATGTGGGTCTTCTCCGGCTCCTTCAGCGGGCTGGGCACACCCTTGAAGTACTGGATGGGGCGCAGGCAGACGTACAGGTCCAGCTCCTGGCGCAGCGCGACGTTCAGGCTGCGGATGCCACCGCCCACGGGCGTGGTCAGCGGGCCCTTGATGGACACGGCGTACTCGCGCACGGCGGCCAGGGTTTCTTCGGGCAGCCAGACGTCCGGGCCGTAGATCTTGGTGCTCTTCTCGCCGGCGTAGACCTCCATCCAGTGGATCTTGCGCTTGCCGCCGTAGCTCTTGGCCACAGCTGCATCCACCACCTTCAGCATCACGGGCGTGATGTCGACGCCGGTGCCGTCACCCTCGATGTACGGAATGATGGGCTGGTCGGGCACGTTCAACGAGTAGTCGGCGTTGACGGTGATCTTCTGCCCATCGGCGGGCACCTTGATGTGCTGGTACATGGAATCGCATCTCCAGGTGGCGAGGGGGTCTCGCCGGACGGCCATCATTCTAAGGCCGCGCTCTGTCAACCAACTGACGGGCAGCGCCGTTGCGGGGGGGCCTGCCCGTTGGGACAGGCGGATTCCATAACATTCCTGAGAAGGTACTTAGCATGAACAAGATCCTCGTCGCCCTGATCGCCTCCGCTTTCTCGTTCGCCGTCTACGCCCAGGCGCCTGCCGCCAAGCCGGCCGCTCCGGCCACCGCCGCCGCCCCGGCTGCTTCCGCTGCCAAGAAGGAAGAGAAGAAGGAAATGAAGAAGGAAGAGAAGAAGGAAATGAAGAAGGAAGAGAAGAAGGAAATGAAGAAGGAAGAAGCCAAGAAGTAATTGGCTTGCGGGTTAACCCGCAGATCAGACGCCCGGCACCGCCGGGCGTTTTTGTTGGTGGGCCGGGTTTGGTCAGCCGAAGCAGTAGGCCCAGGCCTGTTCCCACAGGCCATGCGTGAGCGCCCAGCCTGACGCCGCGGCCAGCATCGCACCGGACAGGCGCACGCCCCAGACCGCGACGCGCGACGCGGCCGCTGCGCCACCGAACCACGTCCACAGGCCCGGCCCGACCACCAGGCCGGCCGCGGTGACAGCCGCAAAGCCCGCCATCACCAGCGCCCCACCCGCGGGCCCGTTGGCCATGGCCGCCAGCAGCAGCGCCGATTGCAGCAAGCCGCAGGGCCAGGCCACCCACAGGCTGCCCGCGGTGCCGGCCTTCAGCGGGCCCCGCATCCGTTGCCAGCCGGCCGCAGGCCCTGCCGCCCGCTCACTGCCCCGTCCCAGTGATTCCAGCCAGACCGGCTGCCGGCCTTGCCACATCATCCACAGCCCGAGCGAAAAGGCGGCGGCGTGCAGCAGCGTCCACAGCGGGCGCAGCATCGGGCTCCACTGCGCCAAGGCCGCGAGTGCGCCGACACTGGCCGCGGCCACGGCGCCCGCCAGCGTATACGACAGCAAGCGGGCCCCGTGGAAGGCCCACGGCGTGGCCCCTCGCAACTGCCCGCTGGTGACGGCAGCACAGGGCGCGGCACACATCGCCGCGCAATGCGGGATGCCGGCCAGGCCCAGGGCCAGGGCGCTCAGAAGAAGAGCAAATTCCACGCTTTACACAATACGCGAGAAGCGCTCCCGGGTCTGGTCGGCGCGCAGGTGGCGGTCGAACACCATGGCCACCCCGCGCACGAAGTACCAGCCGGCGGCAGTGACCTGGATCGCGTCGCCATCCACTTCCACCAGGCCACCGGCCACCATGGGCTGCAGGGCCTCGAGTTCGGCGGCAAAGTAGTCCTCGAAGCGGATCAGGTGCGACAGCGCGATGGACTCGAACTCCACCCGCCCCTGGCACATCAGCGCCATGATGACGGCGCGGCGCACCACGTCGTCACGGCTCAGCGCCAGGCCGCGCACCGTGGGCAGTTGCCCCTGGCGCAGCGCGTCGTAGTACTCCGGCAGGGTCTTGGCGTTCTGGCTGTAGGTGGCGCCCATGCGGCCGATGGACGAGACGCCCAGGCCGATCAGGTCGGCATCGGGCTGGGTGCTGTAGCCCTGGAAGTTGCGGTGCAGGCGGCCCTGCCGCTTGGCCGCGGCCAGGCTGTCGCCTTCCAGCGCGAAGTGGTCCATGCCGATGTAGCTGTAGCCATGGCCGGTGAAGCCGCTGATGGCCGCACCCAGCATCTTCACGCGTGCGTCGGGCGGCGGCAGCTGGGCCGTCTCGATGCGCCGCTGCGGCTTGAAGCGTGCCGGCAGGTGGGCATAGGCGTACAGCGCGATGCGGTCCGGCCGCAGCGCGATCACCTGCGCGATGGTGCGCTCGAACGACGCCGGGGTCTGCTGTGGCAGGCCGTAGATCAGGTCGGCGTTGATGGACTCGAAGCCCAGTGCCCGGGCGCTCAGGATCAACTCGCGCACGCTCTCGAAGCTCTGTACCCGGTGCACGGCCTGTTGCACGGCGGGGTCGAAGTCCTGGATGCCGAAGCTGATGCGGTTGAAACCCATCGCCGCCAGCGCCTGCAGGCGGGCCGGCGACGCCGTGCGCGGGTCGACCTCGATCGACACCTCGGCACCGGGCACGATGCGGAAGGCCGCGCGCAGGCTGCCGAGCAGGCGCGCCAGTTCGGCATCGCTCAGGAAGGTGGGCGAACCGCCGCCCAGGTGCAACTGCGACACCGGCTGGCCAGCGCCGATCTGCGCCACGTGCAGCGCGATCTCGGTGTCCAGCGCGTCCAGGTACTCGGCCGCCTTGTCGTGGTGCTTCGTGATGACCTTGTTGCAGGCGCAGTAGTAACACACCGATTCGCAGAACGGCACGTGCACGTAGATCGACAAGGGCGACGAACCGCCCACCCGGGCTCCGTTGGCACGTTCGTGCAGGGCATGCAGGTAGTCGGTCGGGCCGAAGGCCTCGACAAAGCGGTCGGCCGTGGGGTACGAGGTGTAGCGCGGGCCCGGCACGTCCAGGCGGCGCAACAGGTCGTCGGAGATGACCCCGGTCGGGTCGGCGGTATGGGCAGCGTGCATGCCCTGCAATGTGCCAAAGTGCGGCCGCGTCATCTTGATCTGGCTCAACTGCGGCGAGGTCGCAGCCGGCGCTTGACGCGCCACAATCGCCGCACTGCCCACGGAGTTTGAAACACCATGACCACCGCCACGCCGCCCCTGCGCCTGGAGCCTTTCAAGGTTGCCTGCTCCAGCTGCAATCTGCGCGAACTGTGTCTGCCGGTGGGCATGTCGACCGAGCAGATGCTCAAGCTCGACAGCCTGGTCGCCACGCGCCGCACCGTGGCGCGCGGCGACACGCTGTTCCGCAGCGGCGAGGGTTTCCAGTCGCTCTACGCGGTGCGCACCGGCTTCTTCAAGACCTGCGTGGCCTCGGAGGACGGCCGCGACCAGGTGACCGGCTTCCAGATGGCGGGCGAGCTGCTGGGCCTGGACGGCATCGGCACCGAGCGCCACACCTGCGACGCCGTGGCGCTGGAAGATTCGCAGGTCTGCGTGATCCCTTTCCACCAGCTGGAAGACCTGTCGCGCGAGGTGTCTGACCTGCAGCGCCAGTTCCACCGCATCATGAGCCGCGAGATCGTGCGCGAACATGGTGTGATGCTGCTGCTGGGCAGCATGCGGGCCGAGGAGCGCCTGGCGGCGTTTTTGCTGAACCTGACGCAGCGGCTGCAGAGCCGCGGGTTTTCGGCCAGCGCGCTGGTGCTGCGCATGACCCGCGAGGAGATCGGCAGTTACCTGGGCCTGAAGCTGGAGACGGTGAGCCGCACTTTCTCGAAGTTCCAGGACGACGGCCTGCTGGAGGTGAAGCAGCGCCAGATCCGCATCATCGACCAGGACGGTCTGCAGCGCCTGGTGAACGGCGCCGCCTGCTGAACACCCACCGCGGGCTCAGCCGCGGTTGAGTTCTTCGGCGCCCACCTCCAGCAGCTCGGTCAGCGCCGAGGCGGCAGCAATCACACCCCAGAACAGAAAAAACGCCAGCGTGTAGACGGCCGTCGGCGACAAGTCGATGGGCCGGCCCCCGAACAGGTGCAGCTGGTCGGGGTCGACAAAGGCGAAGACCAGCATCTCCATCACGCCGGCCATCAGGAACGAAGGCCAGAGCACGGCCATCAGGCGTTCCCGGCGGCGGATCATGGCTTGGCCGGCACCGGTGCCGGCACCGTGGGGCTGGCCGCATGGTTGCGGGCCTGCACGGCGGGCGTGGCCACGCGGGTGTCGAGCACCGGGTCGGCCCCGCGGATGGCGATGACGGCGGTGACGATGGCGGCCACCACCACAGCCAGCGGCCCGCCGACCACCAGCCACATCATGGGTTCACGCCACCAGACACGGGCTTGGCGCTGAGGCAGGGTTGTTGTGTTCATCGGGTCTCCTAGGGCTCGTGTGCGCTGCGCTCAGCGCGGCACCATGAAGGTGGTCTTTTCGTCCAGCGTGACACCGGCGTCGCCTTGCTGCCGCACCTGCAGGTTCAGCGTGTGGGCCCCCGCGCCGGCCTGGGCGGCCGACTCCGGCGGCACCCGCACCGACACCGGCACCCAGCGGTTCTCTGCTGGGCCGACGGCCACATCCTGCCCGCCCTCCACCACCAGCCCTGGCAGGCCCTGGGCCGTCACGTGGTACCGCTGGGGCTGCTCGGTGGTGTTCATCAGCTGCAGGCGGTAGACGTTTTCGATCCAGCCGTCGTCGACGATGCGGGCCAGCGATGCGCGGTCGCGCACCACGTCCACGCGGAAGGGGCTGCGCAGCCACAGGCTGGCGGCCAGGGCACCGGTGATCACAAGCAGGATGGTGGTGTAGACCAGCACCCGCGGGCGCAGCACGTGGCGCAGCATCTGGCCGCGGGTCCAGTGGCCGGCCATGCCGTTGAGCGTGGCGTATCGGATCAGGCCGCGCGGGTACTGCATCTTGTCCATCACGCCGTCGCACACGTCGATGCAGGCGGCGCAGCCGATGCACTCGTACTGCAGGCCCTGGCGGATGTCGATGCCGGTGGGGCAGACCTGTACACACAAGCCGCAGTCGATGCAGCTGCCCAGGTTGGCGGCCTTCAGGTCGGTCTTGCGGCCCCGGGTGCCGCGTGGCTCGCCACGCTCTGCGTCGTAGCTGATGATCATCGTGTCCCGGTCGAACATCGCGCTCTGGAAGCGCGCATACGGGCACATGTACTTGCAGACCTGCTCGCGCATGTAGCCGGCGTTGCCGTAGGTGGCAAAACCGTAGAACAGGACCCAGAACCATTCCCACGGCCCGAAGCCCAGCACCATGGCCGAGGCCCAGAGGCTGTGGATCGGGGTGAAATAACCGACGAAGGTGAAGCCGGTCCACAGCGCCAGCGCGATCCACACGCCCTGCTTGGCCAGCGCACGCGCGCTGCGCTCCAGCGTCCAGCCGCCGGCGTCGCGTTTCATGCGCTGGGCGCGGTCACCTTCGATGTGCCGCTCCACCCACATGAAGACTTCCGTGTACACCGTCTGCGGACAGGCGAAGCCGCACCACAGCCGCCCGGCCACCGCCGTGAACAGGAACAGCGCATAGGCGCTGATGATCAGCAGACCCGTCAGGTAGATGAAGTCCTGCGGGTAGAGCACCAGGCCGAAGATGTAGAAGCGCCGCGACGCCAGGTCGAACAGCACGGCCTGGCGGTCGTTCCAGGCCAGCCATGGCAGGCCGTAGAAGACCAGCTGCGTGGCCCACACCAGGGCCCAGCGCCAGCCGGCGAACCAGCCGCTGACGGCGCGGGCGTAGATCTTCTTCTGGCTCTGGTAGAGCGACACCACCTCGACGGCGGCGTCGTCCACACGGGCAGTGGTGGTGTCGGTCACGGGCGGCCTGATCTCAGCGGCTGGCCACGGCCGTGGTGTTGCGCGAGAGCTGCCACACGTAGGCGCCCAGCACGTGGATCTGCTCTGGCGTGAGCAGCTTGTCCTGCGCCGGCATCACGTTGAGCTTGCCCTGGTTGACCATCGCGGCGATGGCGTTTTCGCCGTAACCGTGCAGCCAGGTCTTGTCGCTCAGGTTGGGCGCACCCAGGGCCTGGTTGCCCTTGCCGTCGGCGCCGTGGCAAGCTGCGCAGGCGGCGAACTTGGGTTTGCCCAGCTGCGCGTAGACCGGGTTGTTCGCGCTGTCGGACAGGCTGAGCACGTAGTGGGCCACGTTGCGCACATCCTCACCCGTGCCCACCGCGGCCACCATCGGCGGCATGTTGCCCTGACGGCCCTTGGTGATGGTCTCGATGATCTTCTCGTGCGAGCCACCCCAGAGCCAGTCGTTGTCGGTCAGGTTCGGGAAGCCCTTGCTGCCGCGCGCGTCCGAGCCGTGGCACTGCGCGCAGTTGTTGATGAACAGGCGCTGGCCGATGCCCATCGCGTTCGCGTCCTTGGCCAGGTCTTCGGCGGACATCGCCAAGTACTTGGCGTACAGCGGCTGCATCGCGGCCTTGGCCTTGGCCTGTTCGGCCTCCCACTGGCCGGTGCTGCTCCATTTCAGCGTGCCGGGGGTGCTGCCCAGGCCCGGGTAGAGCGCCAGGTAAATGGCGGCAAACACCACCGTCAGCACGAACAGGTACATCCACCAGCGCGGCAGCGGGTTGTTCAGCTCGCGCAGGTCTTCATCCCACACGTGCCCGGTGGTGTTGTCGTTGGCCATCACCCTGCGGCGGCTGGCAATGATCAGCAGCCCCAGGCAGGCCACCAGACCGATGATCGTGACGGCGGCGATGAAGATCGACCAGCCGCTGTTGAAAAAGTCGCTCACGCCACCCTCCCATCCTTGTTGTCCGCGTCCCCGACCAGGCTGTCCTGGAACGGGATGTGTGCGGCTTCATCGAACGCAGCCTTGCGGCTGCGGCTCCAGGTCACACCCACCAGCGCCAGGAACAGGCCCAGGCTGATGACGGTGACCACGCTGCGAAGATCATTCACGTCCATGTCTGTGCTCCGGCTTCAGCTGCGCTGTCAATGGCCGCTGTCATTTGCGTGTAGTGCCCATCACCTGCAGGTAGGCGATGACAGCGTCGAGTTCAGTCTTGCCTTTCACGTCTTCCGGCGCCTGCGCGATCTGGGCGTCGGTGTACGGCACGCCCACGGTGCGCAGGCCGCGCATGTGGGCCGAGATGCTGTCGGCCGGCACGGCCGCCTTGTCCAGCCAGGGGTAGGCCGGCATGTTGGACTCGGGCACCAGATCCCGTGGGTTGATCAGGTGGATGCGGTGCCACTCGTCGCTGTACTTGCCGCCCACACGCGCCAGGTCGGGCCCGGTGCGTTTGCTGCCCCACTGGAAGGGGTGGTCGTAGACGAACTCGCCGGCCACCGAATACGGCCCGTAGCGCAGCGTCTCGGCCCGGAAGGGCCGGATCATCTGCGAGTGGCAGTTGTAGCAACCCTCGCGCACATAGACATCCCGGCCGGCCAGCTGCAGCGCGGTGTAAGGCTGGATGCCCTCGGCCGGCTGCGTGGTGCTGCGCTGGAAAAACAGCGGCACGATCTCGACGATGCCACCGACCGCGACGGCCAGCAGGATCAGCACGATCATCAGGAAGTTGCTGGTCTCGATGCGCTCGTGACCACGGGGTTGGGTGTGTGTGTTTGCCATGTTGTTCTAGCCTCCAGGGGTCAGGCGTGTGCCGCAACCATCGGCACCGGGGCAACGGCGGGTTTGTTGCTCTTGACCGTCATCACCACGTTCCAGGCCATGATCAACATGCCGCTCAGGTACAGCAGGCCGCCGAGCAGGCGGATCACGTAGAAGGGGTAGGTCGCCTTCACGCTTTCGACGAAGCTGTAGACCAGGGTGCCGTCGGGGTTGACCGCGCGCCACATCAGGCCCTGCATCACACCGGCGATCCACATCGCGGCGATGTACAGCACGATGCCGATGGTGGCGATCCAGAAGTGCAGCTCGATCGCCTTGACGCTGAACATCTCCTTGCGGCCGTACATGCGCGGGATCAGGTAGTACAGGCTGCCCATGCTGATCAGGCCGACCCAGCCGAGGGCGCCGCTGTGCACGTGGCCCACGGTCCAGTCGGTGTAGTGGCTGAGCGCGTTGACGGTCTTGATCGACATCATCG
>JADMJD010000079.1 GCA_018780805.1 Rubrivivax sp.
AGATGCCGGCGGCGCCCTGCCCCATGCCCACGCACATCGTGACCATGCCGTACTTCAGGTTGTGCCGGCGCAGCGCGTGCACCACGGTGGCGGCGCGGATCGCGCCGGTGGCGCCCAGCGGGTGGCCGAGCGCGATGGCGCCGCCCATCGGGTTGACCTTGGCCGGGTCCAGCTTCAACTCGTTCATCACCGCCAGCGATTGCGCGGCGAAGGCTTCGTTCAGCTCGATCCAGTCCAGCTGGTCCTGGTTCAAGCCGGCGTAGCGCAGCGCAGCCGGGATGGCCTCGATGGGGCCGATGCCCATGATGTGCGGCGGCACACCACGCGCCGCGAAGCTGACGAAGCGCGCCAGCGGCGTCAGGCCGTAGGTCTTGATGGCGCTCTCGCTGGCCAGGATCAGCGCACCGGCGCCGTCGCTGGTCTGGCTGCTGTTGCCGGCGGTCACGCTGCCCTTGGCCGCAAACACGGGCTTCAACTTCGCCAGCCCTTCGAGCGACGTTTCGGGCCGCGGGCCTTCGTCGATGTTGACGCTGCGGGTCTGGCTGATCACGCCGCCGGTGGCCAGGTCAGGCGTACGCGAGACCACGTCGAACGACGTCATCTCGTCGCTGAACTCGCCGTCGGCGATGGCCTTCAGCGCCCGCTGGTGCGACTGCACAGCAAACACATCCTGCGCTTCGCGCGAGACTTTCCATTGCGCGGCCACCTTCTCGGCCGTCATGCCCATGCCGTAGGCCAGGCCGATGTTCTCGTCGCGGGCAAACACCTCGGGGTTGAAGCTGGGTTTGTTGCCGGTCATCGGCACCAGGCTCATGCTCTCGGCGCCACCGGCGATCATCACATCGGCCTGGCCGGTGCGGATGCGGTCGGCCGCCATCTGCACGGCCGTCAGGCCGGACGCGCAAAAGCGGTTCACCGTGGCGCCGCCCACCGAATGTGGCAGGCCGGCCAGCACCATGGCCACCCGGGCCATGTTCATGCCTTGTTCGCCTTCGGGGAAGCTGCAGCCGATGATGGCGTCTTCGATGGCCTTGGGGTCCAGGCTGGGCACCTGGGCCAGTGCGCTTTTCAGCGCCACGACCAGCAGGTCGTCAGGCCGGGTGTTGCGGAAATAACCGCGGCCGGACTTGCCGATGGGCGTGCGCGTGGCGGCGACGATGTAGGCGTCTTGCAGTTGTTTCATTCGTCGTCTCCGATCAGTTGCGAACCGGCTTGCCGGTCTGCAGCATGCCCATGATGCGTTCCTGGGTCTTGGGGTGTTCCAGCAGCGCGCAGAAGTGCTGGCGCTCCAGCGTCATCAGGTAGGCCTCGTCCACCAGCGAGCCGGCATCCACGTCACCGCCGCACACCACGTCAGCGATCAGGCTGGCGATGTGGAAGTCGTGAGCGCTGGCAAAACCGCCGTCGCGCAGGTTCACGAGCTGGCCCACGATGGTGGCGCGTGCGTTGCGGCCGGCCACCGGGAACAGCGCCTTGTGCGGCGCGCGGTAGCCGCTGTCGAACATCGCCTTGGCCTGCGCCGTGGCGACGAAGAGCAGTTCGTCCTTGTGTGGCACGACCACGTCATCGGTGAGCAGCCAGCCCATCTGGCGCGCTTCCAGCGCGCTGGTCGCCACCTTGGCCATCGCGGCGCTGGTGAAACCATCACTCAGGATTTGCAGCAGGTCGGCCTTGGCATTGCCGGCCACGGCCATCTCGGCCGCGCGGCGGGCGATGTAGGCCAGGCCCCCACCGCCGGGGATCAGGCCGACACCGACCTCGACCAGGCCGACGTAGCTTTCCAGGTGCGCCACGCGGCGTGCGCAGTGCACGGCCAGCTCGCAGCCGCCGCCCAGGGCCAGGCCCCGCATGGCAGCCACCACCGGCACCTGCGCATAACGGATGCGCAGCATCGCGTCCTGCAGTTTTTTCTCTTCCGGTGCGATGCCCTTGGCGCCGAGTTTCATGAACACCGGCAGCAGCGATTCCAGGTTCGCGCCGGCCGAGAACACATCGTCCGGCGACCAGATCACCAGGCCCTTGTACTTCGCCTCGGCGATCTCCACGGCCTTCAGCAGGCCTTCGGTGACGGCCGGGCTGATCAGGTGCAGCTTGGCGGTGATGCTGGCGATCAGCACCTCGCCGTCCAGCGTCCAGACCCGGATCTCTTCGTTCTTGAACTCTTCGGTGCCGGCCTTCAGCGGCGCCGGGGCGTCGCTGCCCAACACGGTCTCGGGGAAATGCTGGCGCTGGTAGACCGGCAGCGTGCTCGGTGCCACAAAGCGCGCGTGGGCGGCGCTCCACGAACCCTCGGGCCGGTGCACGCCCCCGGCGGTGGCCACCGGGCCTTCGGTCACCCAGGCGGGCAGCGGCGCGGCGCACAGCGCCTTGCCGGCCGCGATGTCTTCCTGCACCCACTGCGCCACCTGCAACCAGCCGGCGTCCTGCCAGAGCTCGAACGGGCCTTGTTTCATGCCGAAGCCCCAGCGCATCGCAAAGTCCACGTCGCGCGCCGATTCGGCGATGTCGTGCAGGTGCACGGCCACGTAGTGGAAGCTGTCGCGCAGGATGGCCCACAGGAATGCGGCTTGCGGGTTGCTGGATTCACGCAGCAACTTCAGGCGCTCGGCCGCGGGTTTCTTGAGGATGCGCTCGACCAGCGGGTCGGCCTTGCCGCCGCCCGGCACATAGCCGCCGGTGGCTGGGTCCAGGCGCAGGATGTCCTTGCCGACCTTCTTGTAGAAACCTGCGCCGCTCTTCTGGCCCAGCGCACCTTGTTCGATCAAGCGGCCCAGCACGGGCGGCGTGGCGTAGCTGGGGTAGAACGGGTCGTCTTGCAGGTTGTCCTGCAGCGTCTTGATGACGTGGGCCATCGTGTCCAGGCCCACCACGTCGGCGGTGCGGAAGGTGCCGCTGCTGGCGCGGCCCATCTTCTTGCCCGTGAGGTCATCCACCACGTCGTAACCGAGGCCGAACTTCTGGGCCTCGTGGATGGTGGCCAGCATGCCGGCAATGCCCACGCGGTTGGCCACGAAGTTGGGCGTGTCCTTGGCGCGCACCACGCCCTTGCCGACGGCGGTGGTGACGAAGCTTTCCAGCTGGTCCAGGATCTCCGGCTCCGTGCTCGGCGTCGGGATCAGCTCCACCAGGCTCATGTAGCGCGGCGGGTTGAAGAAGTGGATGCCGCAGAAGCGCGGCTGGATGCTTTCCGGCAGCGCCGCGCTGAGCTTGGTGATCGACAGGCCCGAGGTGTTGCTGGCGACGATGGCCGCCGGGTTCAAGGCCGGGGCGATCTTCTGGTACAGGTCCAGCTTCCAGTCCATGCGCTCGGCGATCGCCTCGATCACCAGGTCACAGTCCGCCAGCAGGTGCAGGTGTTCTTCGTAATTGGCGGTCTGGATCAGCGCCGCGTCGGCGACCACGCCCAGCGGCGCGGGTTTGAGCTTCTTCAGGTTCTCCACCGCGCGCATCGCGATGCCGCTCTTCGGGCCTTCCTTGGCGGGCAGGTCGAACAGGACCACGGGCACTTTGCAGTTGACGAGCTGGGCCGCGATCTGCGCACCCATCACGCCGGCGCCGAGCACGGCGACCTTGCGGACATTGAATCGGTTCATCAGTGTTCTCTTTCGCTCAGCTTTCGCTTATTCCACGCGGATCCAGGTCTGCGTGCGGCCCAGCATGGGCATGCCCACGTAACCACGCACTTCGAGTTTTTTGCCGCCATCGGCCGGCTGCAGGCGCACCTTGTAGACCTTGCCTTCGGCCGCATCGAGGATGGTGCCGCCGTCCCAGAGGTTGTCTTCCGCCTTCTTGACGCCGCGGATCACTTCCAGCCCGACCATGGGCTTGCCCTTGCGGTCGTCTTCGCACTTGTCGCAGACGCCGTCGGGTTTGGCATCGGCGGCCAGCAGCTTTTCGATCTTGCCGCTGAACACGCCGCCGCTTTCGGTGATGCGGATCTGCGCCTTCTCGGTCTTGGTCTTGTCGTCGATGGTCTTCCACACACCCACCGGCGTGGCCTGGGCGAACACGGTACCGGTGAAGGCCAGCAGGCTGGCAGCAATCAAGCTCTTCATGTGTTTGTCTCCGTAGGTCTTGGACAGGGGGGTCAGAACAGGGCTTCGTCCATCGCCATCAGCGGCGCCACACCGGCGCGTGCGGTGCGGATCAGGCTGGCGGTTTCAGGCAGCAGCTTGGCGAAGTAGAAACGGGCCGTGTGCAGCTTGGCGGTGTAGAACGGGTCGCCACCATTCTGCTTCTCGAGCGCGATCCTGGCCATGCGGGCCCAGAAGTACGCATACACCAGGTGGCCGGCCACACGCAGGTAGTCCACCGCGGCGCCGCCCACCTCGTCGGCGTTGCCCATGGCCTTCATGCCGAGTTCCATGGTCAGCTTGCTGAGCTTGTCGCCCAGGTCGGCCAGCGGATTGACGAACTCCTGCATCGCTTCATTGGTGCCTTCTTCTTCGACGAACTCCTGCACCAGACGCCCGAACTTCTTGAGCTTCTTGCCGTTGTCGCCCAGCACCTTGCGGCCCAGCAGGTCCAGCGACTGCACGGTGTTCGTGCCTTCATAGATCATGTTGATGCGCGCATCGCGCACCAGCTGCTCCATGCCCCACTCGTGGATGTAGCCGTGGCCGCCGAAGACCTGCATGCAATGGCTGGTGGCGATCCAGCCGTTGTCGGTCATGAAGGCCTTGATGATGGGCGTCAGCAGCGCCACCAGGTCAGCGGCCTCCTGGCGCGCGTCTTCGTCGTCGGACGAGAGTTCTTCGTCGATCTTCAGCGCGGTGAACATCGCCAGCGCGCGGCCACCCTCGGCATAGGCACGCGCGGTCAGCAGCATCTTGCGCACGTCGGGGTGCACGATGATGGTGTCGGCGGGCTGGTCGGGTTGTTTGGGGCCGGAGAGGCTGCGCATCTGGCGCCGGTCCTTGGCGTAGGCCACGGCGTTCTGGTAGGCCACTTCCGTCAGGCCCAGGCTCTGATTGCCCACGCCCAGGCGGGCCGCGTTCATCATCACGAACATCGCGGCCAGGCCCTTGTGCGGCTGGCCCACCAGGCTGCCCACGGCACCGTCCAGCACGATCTGGCAGGTGGCGTTGCCGTGGATGCCCATCTTGTGTTCGAGCGCGCTGCAGAAGATGCCGTTGCGCTCGCCCACGCTGCCGTCGGCGTTGGCGTGGTACTTGGGCACGACGAACAGCGAGATGCCCTTGCTGCCCACGGGCGCGTCCGGCAGGCGGGCCAGCACCAGGTGGATGATGTTGGCGGCCAGGTCGTGTTCACCGGCGGAGATGAAGATCTTCTGGCCGGTGAGTTTGTAGCTGCCATCGGCCTGGGGTTCGGCCTTGGTGCGCAGCAGGCCCAGATCCGTGCCGCAATGCGGTTCGGTCAGGCACATGGTGCCGGTCCACTCGCCGCTGGTCAGCTTGGGCAGGTACATCGCCTGCTGCTCGGGCGTGCCGTGCGCGTGCAGGCACTCGTAGGCGCCATGGCTCAGGCCGGGGTACATCGTCCAGGCCTGGTTGGCCGAGTTCAGCATCTCGTACAGGCACTGGTTCAGCACGATGGGCAAGCCCTGGCCGCCGTAGGCCGGGTCGCAGCTCAGGCTGGCCCAGCCGCCTTCGACGTAGGCGGCATAGGCTTCCTTGAAACCCTGGGGGGCCGTGACCTCGTGGCTGGCCTTGTCCAGCGTGCAGCCTTCGGCGTCGCCCGACAGGTTCAGCGGCGCCACCACCTCGGCGGCAAACTTGCCGGCCTGCTCCAGCACGGCGTCCAGCGTGTCGGCGTCGATGTCCTGGTGTTTGGGCAGGCTGCTCAGCAGCGCCGGGGCCTGCAGCAGCTCGTGCAGCACGAACTGCATGTCGCGCAGCGGCGGGTGGTAGGTGGGCATGGAACTACTCCTGACGAATGGACAGATGGGACAAAGAAGGCGGTGCGGTCTGGTAGTCGGCGATCACCCGCGCGAAGCCGCGGCGTGCGCGGTCCAGCACGCCGGGGTTGCGCAGGAAACGGGCGTCGTGGTGCAGGGCCAGGATCAGACCGTGCAGCTCGAACAACATCTGCAGCGGGTCGGTATCGGCACGCAAGTGGCCTTCTTCGACGGCGATGGCGATGGCGCGCGCCAGGGCTGCGTGCCAGGCGTTCACCATCGACGCCAGCGCGTCGCGCACAGGGCCGGGGCGGTCGTCGAACTCGACCGCGCCGCTGATGTAGATGCAGCCCGAATCCAGCTCGACCGACACGCGCCGGATCCAGCGCTCGAACAGCGTGGTCAGGCGCGGCATGCCGCGCGGCTCGTCGATGGCGGGGAAAAACACCTCTTCTTCGAAGCGCGCGTGGTACTCGCGGATCACCGAGATCTGCAGCTCTTCACGCGAGCCGAAGTGCGCAAACACCCCCGACTTGCTCATGCCCGTCACCTCGGCCAGCGCGCCGATGGACAGGCCTTCCAGCCCCATGTGCGAGGCCATGCCCAGCGCAGCGTCCAGGATGGCGGCGCGGGTCTGTTGGCCTTTTTGCAGCGAGCGGGCGGAAGGGATGGACGACACAGCGAAGAAAGACGGGCTTTAAAAACGAACGTTCGTTCTATTTTGCAGAGTGTCGCGGCCCCGGTGGCCGCAAGTCCCGGCATTTTTTAGGGTTCGGCCCCTAGATGACGCCCCGATGAACAACCTTGCTGATCGACGCTGCCCATTGAAGCGGGCACGTGGATTGCATTACCCTACGCTGTGATGGACGTGCTGCAGCTCGACGTGTCCGGCCGCCCCCAGGCCTGGATCAGCACCCGTGAAGCCGCGGTGCTGTATGCCTGCGACAGCGTCGCCTGGACGCTGGGCGACGCTTTCCGCGTGATGCGCGGCGGCCTGCAGCGCAGCACCGGCCTGCAGTCACGCATCGAACTGCACCCCATCATCGCCGTGCGCGGCGCCGTGCCCAGCCGGGCCTGGCGCCAGATGCCAGCGCTGTCCAACCCCAAGCTGTTTGTGCGCGACCGCAATGTGTGCGCTTACTGCGGTGGCCACTTCCACTTCGAGGACCTGACCCGCGAGCACATCGTGCCGGTGTCCCGGGGTGGGCAGGACACCTGGATGAACTGCATCACCGCCTGCAAGGCCTGCAACGGCCACAAAGGCAGCCGGCTGCCGGAAGAAGCCAACATGGCCCTGCTCTACCTGCCCTACGTGCCCAGCCTGCACGAGGACATGATCCTGCGCGGGCGCCGCATCGTGTCGGACCAGATGGATTTCCTGCTGGCGTCGGTGCCACGGTCGAGCAGACTGCACGGCTGAACACTTCTTTACCGTTGGCCGGTGAACCGCCAGCCACACAATGCGTTCCATTCCTTCTGGAGGAACCCATGAAGAAACTGATCCTTGCCCTGTCGGTGCTGGCCCTGGCGGCCTGCTCCACCACCAGCCCCGACGTCATCAGCCGCAACGAGGCCCAGCGCCTGTCCACCGTGACCGACGCCACCGTGCTGTCGGTGCGCAGCGTCACCGTCGACGGCACGCAGTCGGGTGTCGGCTCCGCAGCCGGCGCCGTGATCGGCGGTGTGGCCGGTTCGTCGCGCGGCAACAGCCGCGAGTCCATCGCACTCGGTGTGCTGGGCGCCGTGGTGGGCGGTGTGATCGGCAACACCGTCGAACGCGCCACCACCAAGGAAGACGCGCTGGAAATCCTGGTCCAGCTCAAGAGTGGCGAGCGCCGCTCGGTGGTGCAGGCCAAGGGCGACGAAAACCTGCAGGCCGGCGACGCCGTGATTCTGGTGTCCACTGGCGGCAAGGTGCGTGTCACCAAGGCGCCGGCGATCCAGCAGCCCCGCAGCTGACGGGGCTGGTGTCCCGGTTCAGAGGCTGAGCGCCTCGTCCCAGAACTGCACCACGAGCGCCGACCCCAGGCGTTCGCCCGCAGCCGCCGGCTGCACCCCCGCCGCCCCCGCCGTCCCCAGCAACCAGGACTGCTCCAGGCGCTGGGCCAGCCAGCCGCCCGGCTCTGCCGGCGTTGCGGTGAGCGTCTGCAGGTAGGCGGCCGAGCCGCCCCAGCCCGTCTCCGCCCGCTCCGATCCCGCCGCCAACCCCAGGCGGCGCGTATCGCGCAATTCGTCCAGTGAACGCAGCGCCGACAAGGCCTCGGCCACCGCCGACAGCGGTGTGCTGCCGGGTGTGCCCGAGGCTTCGCGCTGGTTGCTGGCCGGGCCTTCCAGCCATTGGTACACGGTGCCACCGTCCAGCAGCAGGTAACGCACACGGCCATCGACACCGCTGTCGCGCAAGGTGACGCCGCTGGCTGAATCGAGGTCCAGCACCGCCGCGTCCACATCGATGGCCGCGGGGGTGGACGACTGGCCCGCCGCCAGCGCCGGCCCGTGTCCACGCAGCAGCAGCCAGGCGGCGCTGATGTCGGTGGCGCGGTCGTTGCCGCTGTCGCTGACCGTGCCGGCTGTGCTCAGCAGCTGCACGCCACCGCTGCCGGCAATGATGCGCGCCACGGCCAGGTCACCGGCCGCCGACAGCGTGAGTTCGCGACCCGCTGTGTCCATCTGCGAGCCGGCGGCCATGGCCACCGAGCCCGTGTCGGCACTGCCGATCACCCAGCGGTCAAAACCCACCAGGGCGGCCAGCTGCGCGGCGCTGAGCGACAGGCTGCCGGTGCCACCGCCATAGGCCACAGTCCCGCCGGCCTGCGCCGGCCGGAAGCTGGCCGTGGCATCGGCCGCGCCGGTGATGCTGCCGTTGAAGACCAGGCTGTTGGCGGCCAGTTCCAGGTCCCCACTGCCCAGCAGCACGTTGCCCAGCACGATGGCGCTGGCACCGACGATGCGCAGCGTGCCCGTGCCCAGGCTCACCGGCCCGGCGAGTGTGACCACCCCGCTGGCCAGGATGGTGACATCGCCGTTCACCGTGACAGCCTGTTCCAGCGTCACATCGGTGGCGCCGTCGATCAGCAGGCTGTCCAGCGGCGTGCTGGCGCCGATGGCGCCGGTGATGCGTACCGCAGCGCCGTCGGCATGCAGTTCCAGCGTGTCCAGCGGCGCACCGGGATTGCCGTCGATGCTGCCGTCCACCGTGATGGCACCGTCGCCGCTGCCTGCGCCCGCACCGGCGGTGATGACGAAGTTGCCCTGCACCCGCAGGTTGCTGTCGATGAACACCGGGCCTTGTTGCACCAGGTCGTCGTTGCCGACATCCAGCGCCGCGCCCGGGCCGTTCACGCTCAGCAGCACCTGGCCGCTGCCGTCGGCCGTGATGCTGCGGCCGTTGGCCGGCGCTGTGCCGTCGAGCAGATCGATGTCGCCGTTCAGCGTGCGCAGCGCGATGCTGCCGTTGCCACCGGTGGTGACCAGGTCGCTCTGCGCCGCATCGACCAGGGCGGTGACGGTGCCGGTGGCACCCACACGCTGCGCGGTGGTGCTGACGTCGGACACACGCAGTGCATCGGCTTCTTCCAGCCAGATGCCACCGCCTGCGGCCCGTGCGCTGACCGTGCCCACCAGGACTTCCAGGCGGTTGGCCTCGCTGCCCACGGCGTCGGCGGCAAACAGCCGCAGGCCGGCCGCGCTGACCTCGGCCGCGGTGTCGTCGCCCACCTCGATGATGCTGCTGCCAAGCAGCGAGACACGCCCGCTCCCGGCCACCAGGCGGTCGATGCCCAGCATGCCCACCGCAGACAGTCGCTGGTCGCTGTTGAGCGTGGTGACGCTGGTGCCAGCCGCCATCGTCAGCACACCACCGGCCGACAGGTCCACATTGCGGCCGCTGCGCTCCAGCGCGATGTCGGCGTTGAGCAGCAGGTCGCCTGCCGCCAGCACGCTCAGGTGCCCGGCCGTGCTGACCACGTCGGCCCCCAGCACCACGCCGCCGGCCAAGGCCTGCAGCAAGGTGTTGCCGCCGCCGGTGACACCACGGTCATCGGCATCACCTTCGCGGATCTCCAGCGCACCGGTGCTGCTGACGAGGATCAGGTTGCCGCCCGACACCAGGTCGGACAAGGCCGCATCGGTCACGGCTGCGGTGCTGCCATCGGCCGCGACACGGTTGATGCTCAGCGGGCCGACCGTGTCCACCAACAGGCCGTCGGCCTCGATGGCAAAGAACCCGCCAGCGCCGATGCCCGCGATGTTGGCCGCCAGCGTGCCCACCTGCAACTGGATCGGGCTCACGCCGGCGCCAAAACCCTGCGTGGTGCCGGTGCCCGTGGTCAGCACCTGCAGGCTGGCGGCGCTGATGTCCAGGTCGGTGGTGCCGCTGTCGGAGATGGTCAGCGCCTGCAGGCTGACACCGCCGGCCGTGGCCAGGCTGCCCAGGCTCAGGCTGCCGGTGGCAACCAGGCGCAGCGTGCCACTGCCGGACGTGAGTGCTGCACCGTCGGCCAGCGCCAGGTTGGCGCCGCTTTGCAGATCGATCGAACCGGCGCCGCTGGTGGTGACGTCACCCGCCGCGGCCAGGCTCAGGTTGCCGGACGCCAGCAGGCTCACCGGCCCGCTGGCGTTGACGGCCGCGCCCAGGCTCAGCTGCCCGGCCAGCACGTCCAGCCGCAGGCTGCCCACGGTGCTGGCACTGGCCACGGCAAGGTCGCCGCTGCTGAGTGTGAGCACCGCCGCCCCCCCGGCCTGCAGGCCTTGTTGCGCGGCCAGGGCCACGGCGGCACTGCTGCCATCGGCAGCCAGGCGCTCAGCGGCCACGGCCACCGCGCCCAGGCTGAGCCCGGCGTCGTCGGCCAGGAAGACCGCACCGGTGCCCGCCACCGCGGTCAGCGTGCCGGTCTGCAGTTCCAGTGCATTCGCGCCGCTGCCGATGCTGCTGCCGGCCGTCAGGCGCACCGCGGCGGCGACGACGTCCACGGCGCTGTCGCCGTCGGCATCGCTGTCCAGGATGCGGTCGGCCAGCAAAGCGGCGTTGGCCGTGCCGGCGCTGATGCTGACACCGACGCCGGCCAGCGTCAGATCGCCCGCGGCACTGAGCAGCAGGTCGCCATTGTTCGTGGCAAGCGTGGCGCCCAGGCTCAGGTGGCGGCCAGCCTCGGCGACGATGCTGCGGCCAGCGGTGTCGGTGCCGATGGTCGCGCTGGCCAGCACATCGCGGCCCGCGACCAGGCCCAGGTGGCCGCCGGTGCTGCGCACGGCTGCGGCCAGGCTCAGGTCGGCCGCCGAACCCATGGCGGCCAGGCGCAGCGGCCCGGCGGCGAGTGCCGCACCGCCCGCGGCCAGGCCCAGGCTGCCGGTGTTCGTGAGGATCAAGGCGCCGGCACTGACGAGGTCCGACAACGGGGTGTCACCCGCCACCTCGGACACGCTGCCGTCGGCCGCGACACGGGCGATGGTGGTGGCCGCCAGGGTGTCGATCAACAGGCTGCCGGTGTTGGCCAAGTAGAGCCCGTCGGCCCCGGCGCTGGCCACGAGCTGGCCCACGGCCAGGTCCAGCGCGTCGCTGCTGCTGCCCAGGCCGCCACTGCTGGCCACCAGGCGCAGGCGGGCGGCGGTCACGTCGACGGCATCGTCACCATCGGTCACGGCCGTCGCCGACAGGCTGACCGTGCCGGTGCCGGCATCCAGCGCCGACAGGCTCAGCACGCCGGCGCTGGCCATGCGGGCATCACCACCGCCGGTGCTGGCGCTGCTGCCGGCCGCCATCGTCAGCGCGGCGCCGGCTTGCACATCCAGGTCCGCACCGCCGGTGAGCAGGCTGCCGCCGGCCGCCAAGCTGAGCGTGCCTGCGGACTGCAGCGACAGCACACCACCACCGCTGTCCACGGCCGCGGCGATGTGCACGGCGCCGGCCTGGGCGACCAGCCGCAGGGCACCACCGTCGCTGTCGACGGCCGCGTCCACGCCCAGGTCGCCGGCCAGGCTGGTCAACACCAGCGGCGCGGCGCCCAGCGCGCTCAGGCCGCTGCCGCTGACGGCCAGGGCCGACAGGCTGCCGTCGGCCGCGACGCGGTTGACGTTGAAGGCCACGCTGCCCACATTCAGGCCGTCGCTTTCGACCAGGTGAACGCCCCCCGCCGAGCTGCGGGCGGCCAAGGTGCTGACCGCGATCTCCAGCGCATTGGCCGCGCTGCCCAGACCGGCACCGGCCTGCAGCCAGACCTGGGCGGCGCTGAGGTTGATGTTGCTGTCACCCGTTGCATCGGCGTCCAGCAGCGCAGCCCCGGCGACCAGGGCGATGTCACCCCCCGTCGCCACGAGGTTGGCCACCGTCAGCGCGCCGCCGGCCTGCAGGTGCTGGCTGGCGGCGGTGCTGCCGACACCGGCGGCCATCACCAGATCGGCCGCAGCGAGCAGATCGACGCTGCTGCCGGCCACGGGCGCCGACAGCGTCAGCTGGGCCGCCGATTGCACACTGAGCGCAGCACCAGCCGTGAGGCCTGAGCCGACCTCCAGCGCACCGGCCGTCGTGGCCAGCAGCGCGGCGCCCGTGGCCGCCACCGTGGCGCCCGCACCGATCTGCAGCGCGCCCCCGCTGCGCAGCACCAGGGCCGCGCCGCTGTTCAGGCCGGCCAATGCGCTGTTGATGCGCGGGTCGGTGTCCAGCGTGCCATCGGACAACACACGCACACCGGTGGTCTGCGCCAGCGCCACCACCTGCAGCGCATCGGCTTCGGCCAGGTACAGGCCGCCGCCCACGGCGCCCGCAGCCAGCTGCGCCACCTGCAGTTGCAACGGCACGCTCGCCGTGCCGGCGGCACCGGCCGTGGCGGCCAGGCGCAGGGCGTCCGCGGTGAACAGCGCTCCCGCGCTGCCTTGCCAGGACGCGGCCGAGAGGTTGATGTCGCCGCTGCCGGCGTTCAGGTCGTCCACCGTCGCCGCGCCGATGGCGAGCAGGCGCATGTCACCACCGGCCGTGCTGGTGGCCTGGCTGAAGGCCAGCGCTGCGCCCGCCTGCGCATCGAGCGACCCACCACCACCGACGGCGATGGCCGCCGAGGCCGTGAGGTCGCCGGTGCTGATCAGGCTCAGGCTGCCGTCCAGCGTGGCCAGCGCGGCGTCGATGTTCAGCGTGCCGGCGGCCGTGAGGCGCGCGTGGCCCACCGCGGTGGTGGCGACGGCACGGTTCAGGTCCAGCGTGCCGCTGGCGTCCAGCACCAGGGGGCCGGCGGCAGACAGGCCGGCCAGCGCGGCGTCGGCGGCCAGGGCACTGGCCGTGCCGTCCGCGGCCACGCGCTGTACCGCGGCGCCAGCCACGCTGTCCACCGCCGTGAGGCCGGCCGACAGGAACACCGCGCCGCCCGCCTGCACCGCCACCGAGGCGGCATTGAAAACCAGCGCCTGCGCGCCACTGGCCACCGCGCCGCCGGCCGCGATGCGCAGCGCACCGGCCACGACATCGGTGCCCGGCGCAGCCGCCAGCGTCACGGCGCCACCCGCCTGCAGGCTGACGGTGCCGGCGCCCGCATCGGCGCGGCCAAGCTGCAGGGCTGCGCCGGCCTCGGCACGTTGGGCGCCACCTTGGGTGAGCAGGCGCACATCGGCGCCCATGCCGAGGTTGCTGCCGGCACGCAGGTCCAGCGTCTGGCCGCTGGCCGCCGCGCGCACGTCAAAGGCCGCGCCCTGCAGCAGCAAGGCCTGCGAAGCCAGCAGGCTGATGCTGCCACCCAGCGTCAGCACCTCGGCACCCAGGCTCAGGTCACCCGCCAGCGCCTGCAGCAGGATGTGGCCGCTGCCGCTGGCTTGTGCGCGCACCGCGCCACCGACCGACAGCGTGCCGCTGCTGGCCAACACGGCGATGGCGCCATCGCCGGAACCTGCGGTGCCCAGCCCGGTGACCACGAGTGCCGTTTCGTCGACGAAGAAGATGCCGCCGCCGGCCGTGGTGCTGGCCTGCAGCGAGCCGACGGTGCCGCGCAGCGCGGCGCCTGCGGCACCCACGCCGCTGGCGGCTTCCAGGGTGACCACGGCCGCTTCACCCCGCAGGTTGGCCGTGTCGCCGGCCAGGCCGTCGAGGATGCGGCCACCGGTGGAGCGCAGTGTGATGGCGTTCGCGGCTTCGATGATGCCGATGCTCAGGTCGCCCGCGGCCTCGATCTCGACGATGCCGCTGGGCCCGGCCACGATGGTGATGCCGCTGAAATCCAGCATGCCGCCAGAGACAAAGGCCACGGTGCCGCCGTTGGACGTGACCGCCGCGCCGATGGCCAGGTTGCCGGTGCCAGCGGCGAGCGTGATGTTTGCTGCGCCGGTGGCGGTGATAGCCGCCGCTGCGGCGGTGGTCAAGGCGTCGGCGGCCGAGAGCAGCACCGTGCCGTCAACGACGTTGATCGGCGCGTTCAACACCAGATCAGAACCGGTGCCCAACGCCTGCAGCGTGAGTGCGCCGCTGCCGGCGATGGCGATGCCGGCACCGGCGGCCAGCGTGATGCTGCCGTTGTCGGCCAGCAGCGATATGTCGTTGGCCCCGCTGCCGGCCGCTTGCGAAAGGCTGACCACGGTGACGGCGCCGGTGATCTGCGTGTTGTCGAAACGCGTGGTGTTGCGCGCGGTGTTGATCTCGATGGCGATGTCGCCGGCACCGCTGTTGCTGGCCTGCAAGCTGTTGGTCTCGACCGAGTCCAGCGTGATGCCGGTGGCGGCCGACACCACCAGCAGCGGCGTGCGCAAGGCTTCATCAACGCGGTTGTCAGCACCTGCATCGGCCTGCACCACGCTGCCGCCGCTGCTGACCAGGCTGACGCTGTCGGCCTCGATCTCGTTGGCCAGGTTGATGTTGCCGCTGGCCTCCAGCGCCAGGCTGTCGCCGGGCCCCAGCCGCAGCATCGCGTTGGGGTCGCTGTAGTCGCTGACGGTGATCGTGCCGCCACGCAGCACGGCAGGGTCGCGCAAGCTCACGCCGTCCAGGGCCGTTTCGGCGCCCACCGTCATCGCGCCCTGCCCGGTCTGGCCGATGGCGATGCTGGAGAAGCCGTCGGCGAAGGCCCGCATCTCCGCGGTTTCCAGGTTCAGCACGCCCGCGGTGGCCGCACCCACGGGCGACAGCAGCGCCGTGGCCAGGCCGGGCGTGGCAGCGCGCAGGGTCAGCAGGCCGGTGCCGCTGAACAACTCGTCGCCCATCTGCAGGTCGATCTCGTCGGCCTCGATAGTGACGTTGCCTGGTGTCGTCGCCAAGCCGAGCTGCAGTTCGACCGCCGCTTTGAACACCACCTGCGTGGCGCCAGTGATGTTGAGGCTGCCGCCGTTGCGCAGCGTGATCTGGTCGTTGAAGGTGATGATGCCGCCGGCGTCGATGGTCAGGTTGCCGTCGACTATGAGTTCGCCCCCAAAGGTGACATCTTCACCGGCCACGACCGTTAGACCGTTCAACGCGTCTCTACCGTCCCCCTCTTCAACTGCACCAAAGAATGTGACATTGCCCCCTGCCACGACCAGTAACGTGTCGGTACCCGAGGAATGACTCACGACATAGTCAGTCGCATCGTCCCCTATCCGAACGTTGCCTACAGTTGCCTCGATACGCCGATCCCCGTCTACCTCAATCGATGTCTGTATCGAGCTGATGTTGCCCGTTGCCACAATCAGGTCTGTGCTCAAGACGAAGGGCAGCCCGCTCAACGGCACGATGACGTCCTCATCCGCCTGCGGCGCCAGCGCCATCAGGCCTGCAGTCAGCGGGTCGGCCGACAGCAGCAACCGGGCCTCCAGGGCCTCCACGCGCCAGGCTTCGCGCAGTGCGCGTTGGAGCTTCGAAGCCGGCGTGCGGTCACAGTACAAGGCTGTCCTCCCAGTAGTCGAAGCGGTCGCTGCCCAGGCTGCCAAGGCCAGTGGCCGCCGGCTGTTGTGATGCGCTGCCCAGCACCCAGCCCTGGGCCAGGCGGCTGGCCAGGCCGAAGGCCTCGACACTCAACCCGGCGTCGATGGCCATCGCGGGGTCGATGGTGGCGCCGGGCAGCGGGTCGGCCGTCAGCGTGGCCAGGTAGGCGGCGGCGGCGCTGCCGGCCGGCAGGGCGCGGTCGCCATCCAGCGCCGCCAATGCGCTGCGGGCCCGGGTGTCGCTGTCGCGCAGCTCGGCCAGCGGGCGCAGAGCGTTCAGCCAGGCGGCGGCCGCAGCGGCATCGCCACTGCTCAGGTCGCCACCGCTGGCGGCGCGGGTGCTGGGGCCCTGGGCCTCGATCTGCTGGTGCAGCACACCGTCTTTCAGCAGGTTGTAGCGGGTGCGGCCATCGGCGGTGGAATCGCGCAGGATCAGGCCACCGTCGGCGTCGATGTCCACGCGGTTGGCCTCGACGTCGATGGCGTCCATCGCCACCGACTGGCCGGCGCCCAGCACCGGGCCCAGGCCGCGCATCACCAGCCAGGCGGCCCGCACGTTGGTGGCGCTGTCCCGGTCGGCGTCGCTGATGCGCCCGCCGCTCACCAGCACCAGGCCGGCGCTGCCCGTGTCCAGCTCGGCGATGGCCAGGTCGCCGGCGGCGCACAGCGTGAGTTCGTGGTTGCCGGTGGCCAGCAAGGCGCCCGGGGCCATGCTGATCGCACCGCGGCTGGTGAGCACCACGCTGGCGTCCACACTGCCGCGGCCGCTGAGCTCGATGCGGCTGCCGGTGGCGTTGAGCTGATCCAGCACCAGGGAAGACAAGGTGGCGGTGTCAATCACCAGCGCGCCACTGCTGGCATCGCCCAGCTGCAGGCTGCCAAAACCTTGCAGCGCGGCCAGCGTGCCAGCGGTCAGCACCAGGCCATCGCCCGCAGCACCGACGGTGAGGGTGGCACCCGCCGTCGTGGGCGTCAGCAGCACCTGCGCATCGGCGCTGCCGCGCACGCTGCCGTTGAACTGCAAGGCGTCGGCACTGAGCACCAGATCGCCGCTGGCCAACACCACATCGCCCAGCACGATGCGGCTGGCACCGGTGATGGTGAGGCTGCCGCCGTTCAGCACGATGGGGCCGGTGAGCGTGACCACACCACTGGCTTCGATGACGAGATTGCCGTTGAGGGTGACCTGGGCCAGCGTGACGTCGGTGGCGCCGTCGATCAGAAGGCCGTCCAGCGGTGTGGTGGCGCCGATGGCACCGGTGACCACCACGGGCGCGCCGTCGGCGTGCAGCTCCAGCCGGTCGGGTGCACCGCCCGGGTTGCCGTCGATCGCACCGTCGATGAGGATGGCGCCGTCCCCCGTGCCTTCGCCGGTGCCGGCCCGCACGACAAAGTCGCCCTGGATGCGCAGGTCGCTGTCGATCTGAACCGGGCCTTCCTGCGTGATGTCGTCGCCGCGCACGTCCAGCACGGCCCCGTCACCGCCGGCTGACAGCTCGATGTGGCCGCTGCCGTGGGCGGTGATGGCGCGGCCGTCACTGGGTGTGCTGCCGTCCAGCAGGTCGATGCTGCCGTCCAGCGTGCGCAGGCCGATGCTGCCGTTGCCGCTGGTGGTGATGAGGTCGCTTTGCAGGAAATCGAGTGCCGCGCCGGCCACACCGTCGCTGCCGACACGGTGCACGCGCACGGCCACGTCGTGCACGCGGATGGCGTCGGCTTCCTGCAGCCAGATGCCGCCAGCCCCGGCGCGGGCGCTGACGGTGCCGGCCTGCGTTTCCACGCGTGCTGCGCTGCTGCCGATGCCTTGGCCGGCCTGCATCAGCAGGCCTTCGGCCGCCACGCGCTGGCCGCTGCTGCCGATGATCCAGCCGGCGGCCACCAGCATCAGGTCGCCCGGTGTCGTGACACGGCCGATCTGGATGTCGGCCGCGGCTTCGACCAGGGCATCGCCCAGCGTCGCCAGCAGGCCATCGCTGCCAAAACGCAGGCTGCCACCGGCCGAGAGCACCACCGTGCCGGCCGCATCGCCCGTGCCAACCAGGCCGTTCAGCTGCAGGTCACCACCGGCGCTGGCGCTCAGGTGGCCGGCTTGTGTCTGGGCGCTGCCGTTGATCTGCAGTGCACCGGCGCTGGCCAGCAGCAGGTGGCTGCTGCCACGGGCTGAGGCTGAACCATCGAGCGTCAGGCTGCCACCACTGGTGGCGACCAGCGTGCCGGTCGACAAAACCGTGCCGCCGATGCGCAGCGAGGACTCGGCCTGCAGCCGCAGCGCACCTGCTGTGTCCAGCGTACCAGCCAGTTCCAGCGTGCTGGCGTTGATGGCGGCATCGCCGGCCACGGCCACCTCACCGCCCAGCGTCAGGGCCTGTGTGGCGGTCAGCACCAGGCGCCCACCGACTTGCATGTCACCGCCCAGGGCGATGGTGGAGGCGCTGGCCAGCAGGTCGGCCCCGGCGGCCAGGTGGCCGGTGGCCAGCAGATCACCCAGCGCGGTGAGGTGGAGGTCACCAGCGGCTTGCAGGTCGCCATTCAGCGTCAGCGTGCTGCCGGTGATGGCCAGGTCGCCGGCCGCCACGAGCGCAGCGTCGATCAGGATGTCGACGCCACTCAGCGTCAGGCTGCCGCCGGCGTTGACCGCGGCCGCGACCTGCAGCGCACCATCGGCCGCCAGCGCGATGGCGCCCCCGGCCTGGAGAGGTGCGCCGATGTCCAGCGCCGCGCCGCTGAGGCTCAGATCGGTGCCTGCCGTCACAGCGCCGGTGATGCTGAGCGTGCCGCCGCTGGCGAGCTGCACCGCCCCGTCGGCGCTGGCGCCAGTGACCGTCAGCGCATCGACGTCACTCAGCACCAGGGCGCCGCTGCCAGCTGCAGCCTGCAGGCTGCCGGCTTCGGTGCGCAGGCCATCGCCCCAGGCACCGATGCCTGCACCGGCGCTGAGGATCAGGGCCTGGCCGCGCAGGTTCACACCGTCGCCGCCAGCATCGCCGATGTGGCCACCCGCCGTGACCGTGATCGTCGCGACCGCGGCATCCACCCCGCCCAGCGAGATGTCGCCGGTGGCCTGCAACTGAATGGCGCCGCCGCCACTGCGCAGGCTGCTGTCGGCGGCCATCGTCAAATCACCGGCCTGCACTTGCAGCACGATGCTGCCGCCGGCCGTGGCCACCACCGCATCAGCCGCCAGCGACAGGTCGCCGCTGGTGAGCACCAGAGACAGATCGCCACCGACGCTGAGGTCGCCCAGCACCAGGTCCCCGTCGCGCACGGCTTGCAGGCTGCCGCCCACGCTGCCGCTCAAGCCGCTGGCGGCCAGATCGAGTGCACCGCCGCCGCTGGCCAGCACATCACCCGCCACCTGCAGCGTCAGCGCGCCGCCGGCCTGCAGGCCGCCGAGCACGGCGTCGGTGAGCGCCTCTGCCGCCAGCGTGCCATCGGCCAACACCACCGCCACGCTGATGGGACCGGCGCTGCCGATCAGCAGGTCACCCGCCGTCGTCAGGCTGACGGCGCCGCCGGCCGACACGGCCAGCACATCGGTGTCGAGCTGCACCGTGACCGCACCCCCGGCCTGCACACGCAGCTGCGTGGCCGTGACGGTGGACGACGACAGCACCGCGCCGCCGGCCACCAGGCTCAGCTCGCCGGCGGTGATGCCACCCACCGTCAGGTCGGTGCCAGCGGCCAGGCGCACATCGCCGCCGCCGCTGGCCAGCACGGCCGCGGCGTCCAGCGTGATGCTGCCGCCGGCGCGCAGGTCCAGCGTGTTGCCCTGGGTCAGCACGCGGCCGGTGGCGCTGACCAGCAGCGCGCCTTCGGCGACGATGCTGATGGCGCCGGTGCCGGCGTTCACCGTGGCGTTGATGTCGATGTCGCCCGGCACGGCCGGGGCGGCGCTGTTGGCGGCCAGCAGGATGTTGCCGCTGCCGGCGGCCACCACGTCGGCGTCCACGACGAAACGGCCTTCGTGTGTGTTGCCGTTGCTGATGACGATGGCACCGTCCACGCCCGAGGTCGCGCCCGAGACGCTGCCCACGGTGCCGACCACCAGGCCGTTGCCTTCGGCCAGGAAGATGCTGCCGGTGTCGCTGCTGGCGGCCAGCACGTTGACCGCGGTTTCGATGGCGGCCGTGCCGCTGCCAATGCCACCTTCGGCCACCAGGCTCACCTGGCCGGCGGCGACGTGCACCACACCACCCGTGTCGGCGCCGACGATGGCACCGCCCGTGCTGACGCTGACGGTGCCGGTGCCGGCTGAGAACTGGCCGATCAGCACACCGCCCATGGCCTCGATGCGCTGCGCACCGCCGGCGCTGACCAGGCGCGCATCGGGCGCCATCAGCAGCTGGCCTCCGGCCACCACCTCCAGCAGCGATGCGGCATTTTTGGTCTGCGCGCGCTGGCCGGCGGCGAGCTGCACGTCACCGGTGGCGAGCAGGCGCAGGTCGCCGCTGTCGCTGACCACGTTGGCCTGCAGCAGGATGTGGGCGCCCGCGCCCAGCACCTGCAGTTGCACCCCGCCGTCGGTGGCGGCGCTGCTGGTGATGGACTGGTTGACGGTCAGGTCGCCAGTGCGCAGCGTCACGACAATCCGGCCACCGTCGGCCGCCAGGCCGCCGCCGACGAAGCTGAGTGCGTCTGTTTCATCCAGGAAGATGCCACCGATGCCGCTGTTGCCGCTGCTGTTGCTGGCGCCCACGGTCTGCAGCGTGGTGCGCAGCGCGGCCATGGCTTCGCCCACGCCCGTGGCCGCGGCCAGGCGGGCGGTGGGCGCGCGCAGGTTGGCCGCGTCGCCCGTCAGGCCGTCGCGCAAGGCCCCAGCAGTGCTGGTGAGCGCGAGGCTCTGGTCGGCGCTGACGATGGACAAGCGCATGTCGCCCACCGACTCCATCACCACCCGGCGTGCATCGGTGCTGGTGCTGCCGAGCGACGAGACCGTGGTGCCGTCGTCCATGACCAGGCTGCCACCGGCCGTGATGGTGACCAGGCCGCCCGCGGCCACGACATCGGCGCCGATATGCACATCGCCGCCCGTGGTGATGTTCAGCGCCCCGTTGCCGGCCAGCGTGATGCGGCCGGCGCCCGTGGTGCTCAGCGCGCCCGCCAGCTCGAGCGTGAGGCCACCGCTGGTGGTCTGCAGGGTCTGGGCCAGCAGCAGATCGGGGGCCTGTTCGGCCGCGCCGGCTGTGGCCAGCGTGATGCTGCCACTGCCGGCCGTCCACACACCGGAGCCAGCCGCATCGACCACCAGGCCACCGGCCGCAGCGCGCAGGTCGATGTTGCCGCTGCCCTGGGCCGAGAGCTGGGCCAGGCGCAGCACCGTCAGCGTGCCGTCGAGTGCCGCACTGCTGAAACGCAGCGTGTCGCGTGCGGCCAGCTGGCTGAAGAAAAAGTCGCCGTTGCCGCGGTTGACGGCGTCCAGCGTGCCAGCCTCCAGGCTCCCAAGCGACGCGCCTTCCAGCGTGTCCACCGTCAAGGCTGCGGTGCGGATGGCCTCGCCCAGCAGGCCATCGGCTGCGGCGTCGATCTGGCGCACGCTGCTGGTGGCCGACACCAGGTACACGGCATCGGCTTCGATCTGGTTGGCGATGGTGATCACGCTCACGGCGTCCAGCGTCAGCGTGGCGCCGGCGCCCAGGCGCAGCACGGCGGCGGCCTGGCTGTAGTCGGCCACGGCGATGGTGCTGCCGAACAGCGCCACGCTGTCGCGGAAGGTCAGGCTGTCCGCGTCCACCCGCGCGCCGACCGTGACGGCGCCGCTGCCCGCGAGCGCGTGGCCGTCGTTGCCCTGGTGGCCGATGACGATGCGGCTGAAGCCGTCGCCGAACGTGCGGATGTCGGCCATGTCGAGGTTCAGCACCCCGTTTGTGGCCACGCCGGCCGGCGACGCCACCGCGATGCCCTGCGACACCGTGGTGGAGCGCAGCGTGAGCAGGCCGCTGCCGGCCAGCTGCTGCTCGCTCATCGACAGGTCGATCTCATCGGCTTCCAGCAGGATGTCGCCCGCGCTGCCGTCCGCGGCCGTGCCCTGCAGGTTGACACCGCCGCGCAGCAGGATCTGCGTGGCGCCGCGGATGATCAGGTCGCCGCCGTTCAGCAGCGTGATCGAGCCGTTGAAGGTGACGAGGCCGGTGGCGTCGATGATCAGGTCGCCGTCGACCACGATGTCCTGGTCGAAGCTGACGTCACCCGCGCCCTGCACGCGCAGCAGCTGCAGCGCGTCGGAGCCTTCGTCGCCGCCACCGATGCGGGACGCGACGCGGATGTTGCCGGCGCTGGCCAGCAGCGTCAGCGTGTCGCGGCCGGCCGAATCGCCACCCAGGTAATGGGTGTTGGCGCCGCCCAGCAGGATGTCGCCGCCCTGCGCGGTGATGACACGTTCGCCGTCCACGCGGATGGAGTCGAGCACCGTGACGTCACCGGCCGTGGCAGTGACATCGGCCACCACAGCCGTGGTGTCGCCAGAACCGAAGATGGTGAGCGACGGTGCCAGGAAATGTGCGCCGATCATCACGTGGCCGCCGTCGCCGTTGGTGAAGAAGACCACGTCGTCGCGCATCGTGATCGCGCTGCCGTCGGCCGTCATCACCATCACCACCTGCGCGTTGCCGTTGGCACCGAAGACCAGCTGCGCAAAACCGTCGCGCAGGTTGGCCATGTCGGTGGCGTCCAGGTGCATCGCGCTGCCATCGGCCATCGAGAACACCCGCGCGCCGTTGCCGCCGCTCAGGCTGCCCAGCACGATGCTGCCGTCGGCGGCGATGGTGCGGAAGCTCAGCGTGCCGCCGGCGCTGCGCATCGGCGCCAGGATGTCCACGTCGTCGGCGGCCACGCCCACGTCTTCACCGTCGGCGTCCACGGCGGCATCGATCACCTGCTTGCCGGCGAGGCTGATGACGTCGGTGCTGCCGGCACGAGAGCCGCTGCTGCCGCCGGTGCCCAGGCTCACGGCGCCTGCGGCGACCACCGCCACGGTGTCGCGTTCGCTGCTTACCGCGGCCACGCTGCCGGCGTTGACGAAGATCGCCAGCGGGCTGTAGCGGAAGCCCTCGACCGCCTCGCCGACCTGGTTCAGCGCGGTCAGCGTGAGCTGGCCGCCCACGGTCTCGACAAAGGCGCCGCCGGCACGTCGCAGGACAGTGCCGTTGCTGATGCCCTGGAAAACTTCTTCGTCAGGTGTCAGGTTGGCGGCCAACACCAGGCCGGAGTTGGCAAAAACCTCGAAGCGGCCTTTCGAGAGCGCCCACTCGAGCGACGCGGCAAAACCGTCCGCGCTGTCGAAGCCGCGCCATTGCGCAGCGGCCAGGTCGGTGAGGATGGAGCCTTGCACGGCGCGCAGCAGGATGGCACCGCCGATGTCGTCGCTGCTGTCGTTGGCGTTCACGCCATCGGCCAACACCAGGTCGCCGGCCTCGGCCGTGAGCGTGATGTTGCCGCCACCGCTGACCACATCCGCGCCGATGAACAAGCTGCCCTGGCCGGCGTACAGCACGATCGGCCCGCCGGTGGAGACGACACCGCTGCCACCGTCTTCAGCGCCCAGCACGGTGAGATCCCCACTGCGGGTGACGATCCGGACGGCGCTGGTCTGCGGCGTCGGGCCGTTGCTGTTCTGGCCCTCGGCGTTCTGGCGGATGGATTCGATGTCCAGACCATCCACTTCTTCGATGGAGATGTCGCCGCCGCCGCTGTTTTCCAGCCAGAGCGAACGCACCTGCACTTCGAGCGGGTTGCCGTCGTCGCCGATGCCGATGGTGCCCCCGATCCCGGCATCGGAGGTGATCACCAGCCGCGCCAGCGGCGCGACGATGTCGATGTCGCCTTCGCCCACGTCGACCACACCGCCTGTGGTGATCACGACATCGGCGGTGGACGTGGTGCGCAGCTTGCCGAGCAGGATGGAATCGGTGGCCAGCAGCGTCAGCGTGCCGCCCGGGACGATGCTGTCGTTGGGGTCGGGATCACTCACCCGCGCGTCCACATAGGTGGAGGCGTTCATCTGCAGGCCGCCGGCACCGGCGTTCAGCAACACGTTGCCGCCCAGCGTTGTGATGTCGGCCAGCTCGTTCATGAACAGGCCGTTGCCGGCGACCACGGTGACAGCGCCGCCCACCGTGGTGAGCGCCTGGCGCAGGTCGATCAGGCCGGCGGTGGACCGCAGGCTGATGGCCGCACCACCCAGGGTGGCCAGCGGTGCCTCGATCAGCAGATCGAGGCCGGCCGTGATGTCGATGGCCGCACCGGTTGACTCCAGCCGTGTGATGGTCAGGCCGGTGGCATCCACGATGGTGACGGCACCGCCAGCGCGGGCGTCCAGCGTCGTCGCGTCGATGTCGGCCTGGACCGTGGTGCCGGCTTGCAGCACCAACTCACCGATCAGCGCCGTGCCGCTGAGGGTGATCGAGCCGGTGGCGATCAGCGTCATGCGGCCCACGCTGCCGGTCAGGCCCGACAGGTCGAGGTTGCCGTCGACGGTGATCGTCACGTTGCCGCCGTCCATCACCAGGCGGGTGATGTCCAAGTCCTCGCGCGCCAGGTTCTGTTCCAGCGCAAAGTCGCTGAACTGGCCGCTCGGGAGGTTGTCGCTGTCCAGCGTGACCTCGAGCACGCCGACGCGGGTCTGCAGGTTCAGGTCGTCGCCGGCTGCGACGTTGAGGCGCTGCGCCGTCACGGTGTCGCCCAGCGTCAGGCTGTTGCCCGCGCTCAGCGTGACGATGCCGGTGCTGCCGGTATTCAGTGCATCCACGACCACCAGCGACTCGTCGGCACGCAGCGTGATGGTGTCGCCGGCGTGGGTCTGCAACAGCACCACCGACAGGCTGCCGCCCAACGCGCGGTAGGCCACGGTGCCCGGGTCGCGGTCCGGCAGGATCAGCACCGAGTCACCGTCCAGCGGCACCTCGGTGGCCAGGCCCGCGCTGCGCGAACCGGCGCCTACCGCAAACGGATCATTGTTGTTGACCGCCGTGAGCGTCAGCGTGCGTGCGTTGGCGTCGAACGCGGCGGTGACCTCGCCGGTGCCGGTGGCCAGATCGGCCATCTCCTGCAGCAGGCCGGCCCAGTCGACCGCGGCATCGACACCCAGTTCAATCTCGAAGGCGGTGGTCCCCACCGTCAACGTGAACAGGTCACCCGTGGCCAGGTCGCCCACGAAGGCGCTGAAGTCCAGCGTGCTGATCTGGCGGCTCAGGATGCCGGCGGGGGTGGGCGTGCTCGTCGAGACGCTGGCGCCGGCGGCCGTGCGGTCGATGGCGTCGAGCACCGACATGCCGCTGACGCTGAAGCCGGTGTTCTGCTGGTCGGCCGTGAGGCGGACGGCGCGGTCCGGCACGCCGGCAGCGGCGGTCACCGCGAGGCTGGTGTCGTCGTTGATCGCATCGATCAGGCCGTCGATCACCTCGTCCCAGCCGTCACCCTGCGCCACGGTGTAGGAGAAAACCGAGGCGTTGACGGTGACGCTGACCACATCGGCCACGCCCAGCGGCGCGTCCTTGAACTGGAACTGCGAAATCTGCGTGCTGTTGGTGCCGGGGTCCTGCACCCGCGCGGTGGTGCCGACACCGGAGGACTTGGTGATCGTCGCGGTGGCGGAGACGTTGAAGTCGACATCGTCGGCCACACCCGTCAGCACCAGGCGGCCACTGCCGTCGACGGTGGCGTTGGCCGTGGGGTCGCTGGCCATCGCGTCGGCAAACAAGTTCGCGAGGCTGGCGTTGGTCGGGCCGTTGCCGGAATTGACGGTGTAGACCTGCCCTTCCAGGTTGATGCTGTAGCTGACGTTGGGCAGCGGGTTGGGCGAGAACGTCACGCGCCAGATGTCGGGCTGGTTGTTGTCGGCGTTCTGCACCTGGACGGGTGCATCCACGCTGTCGGTGGCGCTGATGGTGCCGATCGTGAAGCTGGTGTTGCCGACCTCGGCCTGCAGGCGCAACACACGCGGCGTGCTGTCCACCGTGATGCCGGTGCTGCCTGTGATGCTGGTGCTGTTGCCCACCCCGCCGGTGACCACGACCACATCGCCCTGGGCGTAGGCGTTGTAGGGGGCAGAGGCATCGACCAGGCCCGCCAGCGCCGTTGCGATCGAGGCCGCCGAGTCGCCGCCTTCGGCCGTCAGGAAGGCCTCGTACTGGAAGGTCGTGCCGGCGATGGTGATCGAGTAGACCGCGCCATTCGTGACCGTGACCGCACTCAGGTGGACCGTGCGCTCACCTGCCTGGAGGTCTTGGCCGGCTTCGATCTTCAGGCCCAGCACGGCCACCAGGGTGCGTGCATCGGCAACCGTGAATCCGCCCAGCGTCTCGCCAAAGCTGGCGGTGTAGGTGCTGCTGTTCACGACCACGCTGTAGGTCTTGCCGGCGTTGACCGGGATGTCGTCGGCCAGCGTCACCGTGCGCCGCTCGTCACGCACAAAACCGGCAGCAACCAACGGGGTGGCCCCATCGTTTTCCACGACATCGGCCGTGTCCAGCGGCGTGGTCACGAACTCGCGCACCTCGGCGGCCACCGTGAAGGCCTGGTTCGGCGTGGTGGCGGTGATCGTCAGGGCGTCATCGCTGCCCACCGAGACGGTGTAGGGGCCACCTGCGCTGATCTGGGCTTCGAGGCCGGCGAGCATGGCGTCGAACTCGAGCGCCGTGGCAAAGTCACCTGCCACGCTGATGGTCTGGCGGAAGGTCTGGCCCGCCAGCGTGACGCTGTACACCATGCCGTCGGTGGCCAGGCCACCGAACACCACGCGGCTGGACTGCGCGCGGTCGATGCCGGCCGTCGAGACGGCATCCACCTCGGCGGTCTGCACGCCCAGGCTGCCGTTGATGACACCTTCTTCGGTGATCTCCGTCTCGCCCGTGGTCAACGAGCCGCTGTAGCGCAGGTCCAGATCGGTGCCGGTGCCGCGGTCGCCAGCGCCGTCCAGGCGCTTCGTGACCGCGTTGCCGAGCACCGTGAGGCTGTACGCATAGACGTCTGCCGCGCCCTGCTCTTCGGCGTTGTCGCCGCGGTCCAGCCACTCGACGATGTCCACTGTCGAGGCGTTGCCATCGTTGGCGTCCAGGTAGACCGTGGAGCCTGCCACCTTCTGCGCGCCATCGCTAGAGCCGGCTTCGATGCTGTCGATGGAAAGCAGGCCGTTGGCACGCACCGAGATGCCGTGGCCGCCGGTGAAGTTGACGATCTGGTCCACGTTCACCGAGCCGCCAGCCTCGACGCTGATGCTGCCGGTGCGCGCGCTGATCAGTTCCACCGTCAGTTCGCCGGCTTCCTTGATCGTGATGTTGCCGGTGCCGGTGCTGACGGCCACCAGGGTGTTGATCAGCGTGTTGGCCTGGATGCTGCCCGTGGTCAGGATGTCCAGCCGGTCGGCGATGAACACCGACGCGGCGTCGGCGCTCAACGTGGTGGCGCGCACCACCAGCGCACCCGTTCCTTCGGGCACCGGCTGACCGTCGGCCGGGGTCTGGGCGCTGACGATGCCACCGAAGAGCTTGAGCTCGCCCAGGATGTCGAGCCGCACGTTGCGTGCGGCGTCGAAGCCCGTCAGGCCACCGACGAAACCGCGCAGTTCCAGGCTGGTGGCCACGTCCAGGCGGATGTTGCCGGACGCCCGCAGCTCGAAGCTGTCCACCGGCAGGCTGCCCAGGCGCAGCAGGATGTCGCCGGTGTCGGTGTTGGCGTTGGGGTTGTTCGCGCCGCCGGCCCATTCTTCGATCACGTCGTCGAAGTCACCGTCGCCGTTGTAGTCGATCTGCTGGCCGCCTTCGATCAGCAGGTCCAGCTTGTCGCCGTCGTTGTTGAGGTCCAGGTCGAGGTCGATCTCGCTCAGCGTGTCCTGGGTGTCGCCATCGTTGTTGTAGTCGTTGGCGCCTTCGGTGGTCTCGTGCAGCACGGAGCTGAACTCGCCGTCGCCGTCGTAATCGCGGCCGGAGCGGGATGCGGCATCGCCACGGGCCGTGATCACCAGCACGTCGATGTTGCTGCCGGCGCTGGTGCCGCCGAAGTAGCTGGCCTTGTGCAGGATCTGGGCGGGCGTGTTGTCGTCCAGGCCGGTGATCAGCACGCTCTCGCCGGCGATCAGCTCCAGGCGGCGGTTGGCGCTGATGCTGCCGGTGATGCTGAGCGTGCCGCCGGTCTCCAGGATCAGCGTGTCGGCCGCCAGCACCGTGGGCAACATGCGCGTGGTGTCGGCATCGATGCCGGTGCCAACACCGCTGCCGAAGACGAAGTAGTCCTGAGCCCGGTACTCCATCCACTCGTCGGCTTCGAAGAACTGGTAGAGCTGCACCGTCTCGCCGGCCACGAAGGCCACGCCGCGGGTGTACTGCAGGGCGTCATCACCGTTGTCCATGGCAAACGGCACGATCACGCTGGCGTCGGTGCTGGCCAGGCGGATGCTGTTGCCGCGTACCAGGCCTTCGATGAAGTTGTCATCGCTGGCTATGCTGCCCACACGCAAAGTGTTCACGGCCTGCAGCTCGACCCGCGTGGTGCCCGCCAGCGTGTTGGCACTCGTGGCCCGCAACACGTCCAGGCCCAGCTGGGATTCCAGTGCACCATCGGACTCGAAGAGCTGGATGTTGCCGCCAGACGTCTCGACCCACAGCGTGTTGGCAGCGATCTCCAGCCCGATCACACCCGTGTCAGCCTCGATCACCAGGCGGTCGGCCACGACGTCAACGCCGTCATCGAGCACACTTTCCAGCACCGAGCCGCCGGTGGAACGCAGCGTCACGTCACCGGCGGACGACACCACCGTCGGCGCCGCGAAGCTGCCGTCCGGCAGCCGCACCTGCGGCGCTTCACCGGCGTTGTTGTAGAAAACACCGGCTGAGACGAACCGCACCAGCAGATCGCCCGCGGCCTCGACCTCGATCTCGGCGGTCGGCGTGCCGGCCGTTTCCTGGTCGCGGTTGGAGCTGACACGCACCGAACCCAGTTCGACCACGCCCTGGCCGGTGAGCCGGAAGCTGCCGTCGGCCACCACGGCGCTGCGCACCAGCAGGCGTGTGTCGGTCTGCTGGATGTTCACCTGTGCGAAGGCCACGGTC
Source organism: Rubrivivax sp. (assembly GCA_018780805.1). Classification (GTDB taxonomy): domain Bacteria; phylum Pseudomonadota; class Gammaproteobacteria; order Burkholderiales; family Burkholderiaceae_C; genus Rubrivivax. The sequence goes on from JADMJD010000079.1 coordinate 28,768, forward strand.
TGCAGCAGCAGCACCGAGACATCGCTGTTGATGTCGACGATGCCGATGTGGCCGGCGGTGCCGTCGTCATCCTGCCGCCCGCTGACCACGCTCAGCTCTTCGGCCTGGATCACGCCGCCCAGGCTGCTGCGCACCTCGCCTTCGGCCTTGATGAAAATGTCGCCGCGCTGCGCGTTGGTGAGCACCTGGCCCAGCAACAGATCGCTGCGGAAACCGCCCGCCTGGTAGACGCTGAGGAAGATGTCGTTGTTGTCGGTGCTGCCGTCGGCACGCAGCAAGGTGGCCGTGACGCTGCTGAAGCTCTTGATGCGGATGAAGCCATCGGCCACCCGCACCTGGTCCAGCGTCAGCTGGTAGTCGGCCGAGGTGGCAACCTGCCCCACAGGCACCACAACCTGGTTGACGAGGTCGATGTTGCCCGCGCCGCTCAGGCGGGCCCACTCAATGCGCTGCACCGCGGTGGCCAGCACGATGCCGGTCTCGGCCTGCGCGCGCAGCACCGCGCCGCTGACCAGGCCGTTGATGGCCGGGTTGCCGAAGTCGTCGGTGACCACGTCGCCATCGGCATCGGTGAAGAAGGTCTGCAGGATCTGGCCGGACTCGGCCGTCATGCTCACGGTGCCACTGGCGCTCAGCGCCGCGCCGTCCAGCCGGATGCTGCCGGCGTAGGGGCCGGCCATCAGCGTGAGGTCGCCGGCCAGCGCCGCCAAACGGGAGTCGCTGTCGATGTCGATGCCGCCGGCACCCCGGCCGTCGACGATGTTGTTGTTGGCGTCACGCGTGACGGCGCCGGCCTCGATGGTGATGCTGGACGCGGTGATGGCGCCGCTGAGGCCGATCTCACCGTCGGCACGCAAGGTGACGCTGCCCAGCACGCCGCTGTCGGCCATGATCTGGCCACCGACCAGCAGGTCGCCGTCGGTGGTGAGCAGGATGCTGGCGGCGCCCTGGGTGCCCACCTGCGTGCCGCCGAGCACGGTGGAATCGTCCACCCGCGTGACGATGCCGGAGTGCAGCTCGATGCGGTTGCCCAGCAGCTCGGTGGCGCGGCGGGCTGCGCCGGGATCGTCACTCAACAACTCACCGCGCAGCGCCACCTCGCTGCCGGCGTTGACCTGCAGGAAATCGCTGGCCGAGATGCGGCCGCTCAACCGCACCGATGCACCGGCGTCGAGCAGGATGTTGCCGGCGTTCAGCGACGCGTCGGAGCTGCTGTAATTGCGCGCACCGGCGTCGATCTCCTGCACCGTGGTGACCAGTTGCGACTGGATCACGATGTTGGGCACGTCCTGCCACACCGTGACCGACTGGTACTGCGTGACCATCACCTCCTGCACCGTGGTCTGGTAGACCGGCCGGTAGTCGACGATGTCCTGGCTCTGCGTCGTCAGCGTGTAGCTGAGCTGGATGCGCTGGTCGTAGACGTTGGCGTAGGTGGACGTCCAGGTGTAGCGGTAGTCATTGTAGGTTTCGTAGTGGTAGCCCCAGGCCTTGTACGAGCTGTAGTCGTCGTTGCGGACCACGTTGCCCGTGCCGTAGTAGGGGTCGCGGACACCACCGTAGTCGATGTGCTGGTAGCCATCGACGCGGTAGGTGGTGCTGTAGAACTGGATCGAGGAGTGTTCGTCGTTCGGGCCGCTGCCCACCCAACTCACGTTGCCGATCCAGGTGTTGCCGAAGCCACTGCCGACGCCGTGTTCCCACGCCGTGAAGATGGCGTTGCCGTTGTTCTGCACGGCACCGACGGCACCTGACACGCCGTTCCAGGACGGGGTGCGGGTGGTCGGGTTGCCACCCTCGAGCACCAGGCTTTGGGTGGTGCCCGTGACGGTGTCCAGCGCACCGAGGTAGTTGTTGGGCGCATAGATCGCGTGGGTCTGGCCAAAATTTTGGCCGCGCGCGCCGGTGTAGGGGCTGTCGGAGCCGTTGCCGTAGCTGCCCGGGTTCCAGGCCCAGTTCGGGTCCCGCACGACGTCGTCGCTGAAGTCGCCATCCAACCCGGCCACGGATTGACCGGTGATCTCGTAGTAGCGCTGGCCTCCGCCGCCGTAGTTGACGGTCCAGTAGGCGGCGCTGTTGTCGCCGTCGATGCTGACCCGGTTGGGGTCCTGCAGGTTGGGGTCGTCAATGTTGCCGCTGTTGCGCAGGAAGGAAGCGGACTGGGTGTACTGAACCTTGCCGTCGTCCTTGTAGCGGCCAACGAGTTCACCCTTCAGTTCGAAGCTGTCGTTCGGATCGTTCGGATCATCTTCGTCGATCTGGTTGGCGTACTTCCAGGTGCCGCCGGTGCTCTCGCCGTCGCGCGACGGGTCGTTCACCAGGAACCTGGCCTGGTCGTTGGTGGCCACGGCCAGGATGTCTTCCTGCGCGCCCTTGGGCATCAGGACAAATTTGTCGCGCCAGCCGCTGATGTCGATGAAGTAGATCTTGTCGACGTTCTGCGGGTCGTCCCAGGTGGGCGTTGCCGCGGTGGCGGTGACGCTGCCGTTGAGCGTGACATGCTTGACCGCGGTGTTGTACCCAAAGTCGTACAGCGGCTTGTAGCCCAGGCTGTTCATCACCGCCCAGCGCTGCGCATCGTTCAAGGCCTGGAACGGCCGGTAGTTCTGGTTGGTGTAGTCGCCGCTCGGAATGCCGGCGCCCGTGACCTGGCGGCCCGGGTTGAACTCGTCCCCCGCGTTGGACCAGTTGATGCTGGGCAGGTTGTTGCGGCCGTCGTTGGAATAGTCCAAGCCCTCGATCAGCACCTCGCGGAAGCTGTTGGTCTTGGGGTTGTAGTACCCGATCTGCGACAGCGTGACGTTCATCGTCCAGTATTCGCTGCCCGCCTTCACCAGCTCGGTGCCCACCTGCTCGGTGACCTCGGTTGTCTCCCAGGTCACGACCGGCACGTCGACGGTGCCCACGGCCTCCTGCCGGTAGCCGGTGACGATCTCGACGTCCTGGTTCTGCGTCGTGGTGATCTGGATCTTCAACTCGCGCTCGGGCCCCACGGCGGTGCCGGCGTCCAGCGTGATGTCGCCACCAGCCACCAGGCGCAGGTCGCCGTCGGTGTCCAGCAGGCCGCGGCCGAGGATGGTGATGTCACCACCAAACACATCGGCGGCGCCGATCGCGGACACGCCGTTGCTGTCCACCGCCTCCAACGCGTCGCGACCACGGCTCAGGTCCACGCCCACGTGTACGTCGATGCGGCGGCCGGCCCCCAGCGTGCCGCCGATGAGCACGCTGTTGGCGGCCGACAGCAGCAGGCGGCCGTCGGCGCCCTTGGCCTCGACGAAACCGTCGATCTGGATGTCCGGTGCCATCAGGTGCACCAGACGATCGGCCTGCACGATGGTCACGCGCACGGGGTCTGAGACCAGGTCGTCCGGGGCCACGTAAAGGCGCGTGCGGGCCTCCAGGCGCGCGGTGGAACCATCCGCGACCGCGAACACATGGCTGCCGTTGAGCAACGAGAGGTTGCCGCTGGTGATCTCGACGCTGTCGGCGACGTTGATGTCGCGCCGCAGCGTCAGGTCCCCGGCGATGGACTCGATGACCAGGGTGGACACCTTGCCCTGGTCGCCCAGGTCGCCCTCGCCCGACAGCTGGCCGACCACACCTTCGATCAGGATGCTGTCGATGGCGCCCAGCAGGATGTCGCCGCCGGCATCGGTGTCCAGCGTGCCGCCGGACTGGCGCTGGCCGCCCACCAGCACCAGGGTGTCGACGACGATGGCGATGCCGGTTTCGTCGGTGCCACCAAACACCTCCAATCGGTCGGCCGCCGACACCAGGCCACCGATGCGCACCTGGGCCCGCGACTGCACTGCAACGTCGGCACCGGCATCCGCGTAGGCCGCGTCGGCGGGGCCCTCGTCGCCGGCCCGCACGAAGCCCATCAGACGGATGTCGCCATCGGCAAGCAGCGAGACCAGACCATCGCCGAGCTGGTCCGCTGCCAGCGGCCAGCGGCCGTCGCCCGAGGCGTCGGCCACGATGCGGCTGCCGGTGGTCATGTCGATGCCCATGCCGGCCGCCGAGGTGCCCGCGCTCAGCGCGATGGTGCCGGTGGCGGCCAGTTCGCCGCCGATGCCGCTGCCGCTGTTGCCGATGACGATGTCGCGTTGCGCGGCCAGGTCGATCACCGCCCCGCGGCCGGACCAGGCCCAGCTGCTGTCGGCATCGGCCGCGTCGGCACCGGCGCGCAGTGCGCCGCTGATGCGCAAGGTCTGCGCCTCCAGCTCGATGCGGCTGTTCTCGCCGGTGCTGTAGAGCTGTCCCGCATCGCCCACCGTGATGCGGCCGCCGGCCGTCAGGCGCACCAGCGCATCGGCCTCCAGCAGTGCGGCGTTCGGGGTGGCGTTGCGGGCACCGATCTCGATGGCATCGCCCGCCCGCATCGTCAGGCGCTGTCCAGTCGCCTGGGCGCTGAGGCTGGTGTTCCAGGCTTCGATGTCGTCACCGGCGGTGGCCAGCACCGAGCCGGCGAACTCGAAGTCGCCGTGCAGCAGCAGGTCTTGCTCGGCGCGCAAGATCACCTCGTCGTCGTAGCTCGCGGCCGTGGCGCCCAGGCTGCGCACCGTCCCGGCCACATCGACGTTGACACCGTAGAGCTCGATCAGGCCGCCGGTTTCCAGCTGGCCCGAGGTGGCGGCGATGGTCAAGGTGCCGGTCTGGCTGCCGATCTCCAGCCGCTCCAGGCCCGGGCTGCCGGTGCCGACCTCGCTGTCGATGACCACGTCGTTCAGACCGGTCAGCACGATGCGCGCACCGGCGTCCAGCGTGCTGAGGCTGCTGGTGCCCACCGTGCGCAGGCTGACCTCGCCCGCCGCCTGCACCGTGCCGGCGCTGATGATGATGTTGCGCTGCGCCGTCAGCTTGCCCCGCAGTTCCAGCGTGTCGGCAGCGGTGATGACGATGTCGGCGTCGCTGCCGCGCGCGATCAGCTCGCCCTCGAAGACAGCAGCGCCGTAGGGCGTGAGCCGCATGCCGCCCGAGAGCGTTTCCAGCAGGCCGCTGGCGGTGAGCCGCACGGCGGGCGCACCGGCGTCGGTGGTCGAGGCGTACATCTCGATGGCCGTGTGGGCCCGGATCGCGTTGCTGATGACGATCTCACCACCCGCAGCACCGGCACGGCCCAGCTGCACCACGGAGCCCACCCCGATGGCGTCGATGGCGTAGGCGCGTGCGGACGCCAGCGCGCCGCCCGTCGGCGTGCTGCCCACCTGCGTGAAGCCCAGGCGCTCGGCACCACCTTCGTTGGCCGCCGCGATGCTGAAGGCACGCGAGCCCGTCAGCAGCAGCCGGCCTTCGTCCAGCCGCACGGTCGGGCGGTCGGCGCTGGTGAGCGTGGCCGGGGTGTTGAGTGCGGGCGAGCCCTGCGTGGCGCTGACCACAAAGCTGGCCGCCAGGATCGCGGCCTGCAGGTCGTCGCGCAGACTGGCCAGGCCCTGGTTGTCCTGGGTGCTGGCTGCAGTGACCAGCACGGTGGCGGTGGCGGTCCAGCTGCCCATCACCACGGAAATCTGCAGCGCGGCGTCGGCCGTCAGGCGGCCGTTGGCCAATTCGGCAAAGCCGTCGGCGATGAGCTCCTGCGTCCAGGCCGGCGGCAGCACGGCGAGGTCACCGACGGCCGACAACAGGATCGTGCTGTCGTCCATCCAGGTGCTGAGCGAGACGTTGCCGCCAAGCACCATGCCATAGCTGGCAAAGGGATCGTCGGGGTCGTTGACCGGCGCTTCGTAGCCGCCGCGCACGTCGATCGTGCGACCAGCCACCACGTCGCGGCCCAGGCGCACCTGCTGCTCGGCCGTGATGGTGATGCTGGAGTTGCCAGCGAAGTTGCGCAGCGTAGAGCCCAGGTAGAAGCCGGCGGCGTCGTAGGCATCCACCAGTTCGCCACCGGCGACCAGCCAGCCGTTGACGACGGCATCCTGTTGGGCCTGCACGAGGATGTCGCCATCGGGGTCGGACACGATCACCCGTGCCGCGCCCGGGATCAGCACGCCGATGCCGTCGGCATTGGCGCCGCCGATCAGCGCGATGTGCATGTTGGACAGCACCGTTGCGCCCACCTCGACGGTGGCACCACTGACCGCCCGGGTCAGGCCACCCAGCCACAGCTGTCCCTGGGCCGCCAGCCGCACGGTGGACGCTTCGTCCGACCAGGCGATGCTTTCGCTTTCCAGGCGGCCGGTGTCGTCGTTGAAGACCTGCGTGACGGTGCCGCCGGCGATGATGCGGCCCGCCAGCGTGATGCCGCCGACGATGTCGGCCTCGACCCGGCCACCGCTGCCATCGCTGGTGAGGCCAGCCGCCGTCAGCCCCCCGGCAGAGCCCAGCACGAGGCCGAAGCCTTCGTCGTCGGCGCCGGGTGCACCGGTGGTGGACAACAGTACCGCCTGCGACGCCGCCACCGCGGTGTCGATGCGGATCTGCTCGCCCGCGATGAGGGTGACCGTGCTGTCCGGCCCGGCCCACTGGATGTTCTTGTCGCTGATGCTGCCGCCCGCCACCAAGGCGCCGAGCAGGTGCACGTCGCGGGCGCCTTCAATGTGGATGTCGGCACCCGGCGCGGTGGTGTTCAGCGTCGACGACGGATGCACGTAGACGCTCAGGCCCTCGCCGGGTTGGCCCAGGCTCGGGGCGCCACGGCCGATCAGCGTGATGTCGCCGTTGACGTTGGCCTGGCCTTCCCAGTAGACCCAGCGCTGCGATTCCAGCACGAGGTCGGAGCCCGCGCCCAGCAGGTTGAAGTTGCCGCGCACGATGATGTCGTCCACCGTGCTGACCACAAAGTCGGCGTCGTCCTGCAACGTGTTGACCGTGCCGGTCAGCAGGAAGCCGGCGCCGCGCTGGCCGAACAGCGGGTGCAACTCCTGCACGCGGATCTCGTCTATCACGCCGTCCAGCGTCTCGTCGTAGGCGTAGACCAGGTAGCGGTTTGCGCCATCGTCGATCAGCCAGCGGTTGGGCTCGGCCGTCCCGGCACCGGCGTTGGTGTACTCCAGGCCCTGGACAAAGCTCGTGCGCACCGGCTGGTCGGCGCCGGCCTTGTAGAACACCGGCAGGTTGTATTCGGCAAAGCCGCTCTGGCTGAGCACACGGTACTGCTGCGCCGCGGTCATGTCGTCGAAGGAGGTGCCCGCGTCGGGGATCTCCAGCAGGCTCCACACCACGTTTTCGTTGGTGTAGTCCGAACCTTCGGTGAAGCTCAGGCGGTAGCGCTCGCTGCCGGCGCCCGGCTTTTCATAGACCAGGCCGCTCCAGCGTTCGTAGCCCAGCGTGGCCAGCACCACATCCTGCTGCGCCCGCGTCATCTCGGCAAAGGCGGTGCCCAGTGCCGGCTTGGCCACGCGGCCCCATTCGATGTCGTTGATCAGGAAGTCGCCGTTCACGCCCTCCTGCAGGTCGTCGACGACCTGCTTGTCCGGCGTCGGCGCCGATGGGTTGAGGAACAGCTGCCGGTCGACCTCGGTGTAGCCGAGCATGGCCAGCACGACGTCGCGCTGGGTGGGCGTCAGGTCTTCGAAGCTGGCGTCGGCAGCAGGCGCGGGCACACCGCCCCAGTCGATGGTGCGGATGTCGTAGTCGGCGCCACCGGCCGTGAAACCCAGTGTCAGTTGCAGGCCTTCGGGCGCATCGGCCGTGTAGAAGGCCGTGCCGTCGATGACCTCGTAACCCAGGGCATGGGCCACGACACGCTTCTGATCGGCAGTCAGCGACTCGAAGCTGGCGTTGTCGGCCGGCGCCCCCGCATCGCCCCAGAAGATGTCGCTGTTGCGATACTGGGTCACCCGGCCTTCGGTGAAGCCGGTGACGAGCTTTTCGCCCGACGGGCCGTCGTAGTTGTAGAACGTGACCTGGTCGCCCTTGCCTGCGGCGTACAGGCCGTCGATGTAGGCCACCACCACCGCCTGCTGGGCGGCGGTGAGGTCCTTGAACAGCACATCCAGGCCGGGGCGGACGAGGTTGTCCACCACCTCGCGCTGGTCGCCGGTGAGGTCGTCGTAGTCGGTGCCGGCGGCCGGTTCAAAACTGAAGTTGGCGTCGACCACGGCCTTCTGGGCGGACGTCAGGTCGGCATAGGCCGTGCCGGGGCCCGGCACCCCGGCCTGGCCCCAAACACCAGCCTCGATCAGCACCGAGAAGTTGGCCGTGCTCGCGTCGATCCAGACGCTGCGCGGCACGCTGGCGTAGTCGACCGTGCTGTTGCCGATCCAGCGCTCGGAGGAGATCGTGCCCCAGTCGAAGCGGTAGCCGATGCTGTTGGCGACCACCAGCTTCTGCGCGGTGGTGATCTGCGCAAACGACGGGTCCCCGGCCGGTGCGGCCACACCGGCGCCGGCCCAATCGATCAGGTCGTTGCTGTAGTCGGCCGAGAAGCCCTGCAGGAAGCCGGTGCGCAGCGCCTCTTCCTGCGGGCCGGCGTCGGCCTTGTAGTAGACACCGCCGGTGTAGGTGGTGTAACCCAGGTGCTGGGCCACCGCCACCTTCTGCGCCCCATTCAGGTCCGCGAACGGGGTGCCGTTGGCGGGCCGGCCGGCGTCGCCCCAGGCCACCGCTGCCGGGTCGTAGCCCACCACCGGACCGGCGATCAGCGCCTCGCGGATCACGCCGCTCACGTCGTTGTAGAAGGCGCCATCGGCAAACACCGTGTAGCCCAGCGACTGCGCAATCTGGAACTGCTGCAGCGGCCGCAGTTCGCTGAACGGCCGGTAGTCGCCCACGGCCACCACGCCGGCACTGTCGCCCAGGGCCAGCGACTGGTCGGCCAGCAGGGCGCGCAGCGCGGCGCTGACGTTGCCCGCACCCAGGCCGGCCAGGATGCTGGCCACCGTGCTGGCGTCGGCCGTGGCGGCCAGTTCGACGCCCGGCAAGCGGTCGAAGTAATCGGCCAGATCGTCCTGCACCTCGCCGGCTTCCAGCGTCATCTGCCCGGCCGAGGTGATCACGCCACCCAGCAGCATCTCGCCTTCGGTGCGGATCTCCAGCACGGCGTTCGGCCCGGTGATCACGGGTGCGCTCCCTGTGACAAACCGCCCACCGGAAATGATGGCGCTGCCCGGGTTCAGGTGCACGTGGCGATCAGCCGCCACCGAGATGCGGCCATCGGCCGCCTCGGCCACGAGCGCCGAGCCTTCCAGCAGCGTGAAGCCGGTGCCGGCCTGGATGTCCATCACCGAACGCGCGCCGTTCAGCGCCACCGTGCCGGCGTTGTAGATGGACTTGCTGGTGACGATGTTCAGCGTCGCGTTGTCGTTCAGCGTGCGGATCAGCGCCGAGGTATCGCTGGTGAAGCTGTTGGCGCCGTCGCCGTAGGACACCAGCGCGCCCAGGCCGGTGGTGCCGTCCACGACGATGTTCAGCCGGTCTTCGCCGCTGAGCGTGCCCGAGACGATCAGCTGTTCATCGACGCTGAGGTTCAGCACGCGCGCCTGCACCGACACCGATGCTGCGCCCAGCAGGTCGTGGATGTTCTGGCGCTGCACCTCCAGCAGGCCAGCCTCGATGTCCAGCGTGCCGCTGGCGCGCACGTTGCCGACCACGGTCACGCGGTCGGCTTGCAGCAGCGTGGTGTCGTCGAAGCGCGCCGAGAAGCTGAAGCCGCGGATGATGCTGTCGGCGACGTCACCGATGGCCATCTCCACGCCCAGGCCGCGGTGGCCGATGGTGACAGCGGCAAACCCGTCGCGCAGCGCGCTCAGGTCGCGCATGCCGAGTTCCATGTAGCCGGTGCGGCCACCGTCGGAGAAATCGAAGCCGAACTCCGACTGCCCGGCGCTGCCGATGCGGTAACCCTGGCGCGCTTGCTCGGTGCGGATGGTCAGCGTGCCGTCGCCGCGCACGGTGTCGTTGCCGGCCCGCAAATCGATGTCGTCGGCCACCAGCAAAAGGCTGCGGCCCGGGCCGGTGCTGATCAGGCCGGAGTCGTGCGAGAACAAGGCCTCGCGGCCGGCCAGGCGCACGTCCACTCCGCCGGTGGCGGTGGCCAGGCCACCGCCAGCACGGCCGTCGGACACGATGGTGAGGCTGTCGTCCTCGCGCACGACGATGTCGCCGAAGGCACCGTCGGGCGTGCCGCGCAGCAGCACCGACAGTTCGGCCAAGCGGGTGTCGAATTCGCCGTGGATGCCGGTGGCGCTGACGCTGAACATCGCATCCGGCGCCACCAGGCGGGCGTTGCGGATGTCGACGACGCCGGCAGCGTCCAGCACCAGGTCGGTGTCGCCCCAGGTGGTGTTGTCGGCGGTGACCAGGGTGGTGCCGCCGGTGTTCTGGTCGGTGACTTCGATGCGGTCCACACCGGCAAACTGCACGGTGCGCTGGAACGCGGAGGTCTGCAGTTCGAGCTTGGCCGTGCTGAGCTGGATCGGCGCAGTCGTGCTGACCGGCGCGACGATCACGCGGTCAAAGCCCTCGCCCCCCAACACGGTGAGCAGGCCGCCAGCGCTGAGGTAGACGGTGTCGTTGCCCGCGCCGCCAGCCACGGTGTTCTCGCCGGCACCGACGGTGAACACGTCCTGGCCCCCGTTGCCCACCATCGTGTTGTTGCCGGCGCCCATGTCGACGATCTCGCTGCCGTCGCCGCCGATGAAGCTGTCGTCGCCGTCACCGCCCCAGAAACGCAGGCCGTTCGACGAGCCGCCGACAAAAGCGTCCTTGCCAGCGCCACCGCGGATCTGGCTGCTGCTGGCGCCGCCCAGGATCAGGAACTTGTCGTTGCCCGCCTGGCCATCAAAATCCAGCTCGGCCTGCACCGAGGGGCCGACGTAGATGAAGTCGTTGCCACTGCCACCGTAACCGACGATGCGCCGCACCTGGCTGGCGTTGTAGGTGTCGGTCTCGCCCAGCGAACGCACGGTGAGCGTGTTGCCGTCCTGGTCGATGTTGAAGGCCTCGAGCGTGATGTCGTCGTACAGGTCGCCACTGCCGTAGCGCCCGGACTGGTCGCCCATGTGCAGGTACAGCGTGCCATCGGCATCGAGGTGGCTGATGTCCGGCGGATCACCGAAGCGCCAGATGTAGCTGCCGCCCACCGTGATGCCCATCACCGTCACGCGGGCGGCCAGGTAAGCGGCGGCGGGCGTGATGTCGATCTCGCCGTAGAAACCGGCGATGGTGAAGTCGATCTCGAAGAAGCCGAAGTCGATCTCGAAATCGAGCGAGCCGTAGGCCTTGGCGGCGAAGCGCGGCTTGCTGGACAGCGTCAGGCTCATGCCCGCTTCCAGGTGCAGGGGCCCGAGGAAGATGTTGATGCTGGCGCTGCCCGTGATCTCGAACTGGCCATCGCTCTGGATGAAGCCGCCGATGTCGATCGTGAGCGCGTTGAAGAAATTCAGGCCGCCGTTGAACTCGAGCCGGAAAACTTCTTCGACGATGCTGACACGGCCGCCGAAGGTGATGTCGAAGGCCAGCAGCTTGATGCCACCGTCCAACGCCAGGTCAAACAGCGTGTCACCCGCGATCACCTGGCCAGCCAGCGTGGTGTAGTCCAGGCTGCTGGTGTTGATCTGCAGGATGGCCGCGGCCTTGACGTTCAGCGACGACACGCCGAACTCCATGTTGGTGGCCACACGCAATGCGAAGAAGGCATCGCCGTTGGCGTCGGTGCCGATGGCAGCGGCGCCATCGAAGGCCAGCTCGCCAAAGTCGCCCAGGTCGAGTGTGACGTTCAGTGCGGCCTGGAAGCCGTTGCGGTCGATCAGCAGGTCGACCTTGCCTTCCAGCGAGATCGGCCCGATGGCCACGGACGCCGCGCCCGACAGGCGCAGCATCTGCGGCGTCAGCGTGACGATGACGGGCTGGCCATTGGCGTCGAAGACATTGCCCTGGGCGTCGCGGCCGCGCACCTGCTGCGACTCGGCCGTGGTGTTGATCTGCAGCAGGAAGCGGCCGCTGATCGAAAACACACCGGCGTCCAGGATCTTGCCCTCGGCACCACCGCCGCCGATCTCCAGGCTGCCGTACAGGCCGGCCGGCACGATGCCCAGCGTGCCGGTGACCGACAGCGGCTCCAGCACCGGCAGGTCGATCTGCGCGGTGATGCCGATCTCGGCGCCGCTGGTGGAGACGATGACCGCGAAGTCGCCCTGCATCACCAGCAGGCCGTCCAGCAGGTTCAGGTCACCCTGGCCAGTGAGCGCCACGTAGGGGCCGGTCCAGTTGGGCTTGCCGGGCGGCGTGGCCGGGATCTCGTAGACCGGGAAGTCCACCTTGTCCAGGAAGGCCTCGGGCACCTCGTAAATGATGTCGGTGCCGAAGCTGTTCATCGTCAGCTCGAGCTCGGCGTTGAGCTCGGCCACATCGCCGAAGTCGAGCTGCGTGCTGATCTCCAGCCGCATCGCGATGCCGTCGCGTATCACCAGCAGGCCGGTGGCCTGGGTTTGCAGGATGGGCGCGCTGGCGCTGCCGATGCGCGCGTTGACGTCGGCAAACACCTGCAGGCCCTGGCTGGCGCTCAGGCGCAGGTCGATCACACCCGTCAGGAGCACCAGGCCGGCCACATCCAGTTCGGCCTCGCCGAAGATGCGCAGGAAGAGCTCGTCGTACATCAGCACGATGGGCTCGTCGGGGTTGCCGGTCTCGATGCCGTAACCCGGGCTGATCACGCCTTGAGAGTTGGTCCAGGTGGCGGCGGAGAAGTCGATCACCTCGAAACCGAAACTCACCTCGACATCGCTGTTCTGCGCCACGGCACCGGTCAACGGGTCGGTGGTGAACTGGCCGGCGCCCAGGAAGAAGCGGATGCCGCTGTTCACCTCCAGTTGCAGGCTGCCTTCGAGCGTGACCTCGGGCACGCCCACCAAACCCACGCGGTCGACATCGGCGTAGGCGGCCAGGTACACACCCACGGACACGCCGCTGCCACTGATGACAAGCTCCTTGGCCACAATGACACCGACGTCCAGGTCTTCGATCACCACGCCCACGGCGCTGGTGTCGGGGCTGTCGGTCTCTTCGATGCGGCCGTTGCCGTTGCTGTCCTGCCAATAACCGCCGAAGCCGACAAAACCGTAGGCGTCGTTGATGCCGATGGCCAGGCTGGTGACGATGGTTTCGTCGCCGTTGGACAGGCGCACCGTCTCGGAGCCGCGCTTGGTGAAGGCCATCGAGGCCGAGAGCTGGATGAAACCACCCAGGTTGATCTCGGCGTAGCCCACCTTGGCCTGCACGATCTCTTCATCGAAGTCGATGAAGATCATGTTGTTGCCACCGGCCGGCAGCGCAAAACCGGCGCGGTCAATCAGGTTGTTCTGGTTGCGGTCTTCACCGGCGTCCAGCACGTCGTTGGCGTTCAGGTCTTCGCTGAAGTCCTTGAAGCTGGGGCTGGACGGGAAATCGATGGACGGCGGGCCGAAGAGCTGGATCGCCAGGTTCACCGGCGGTGGCACGCCCGGCACGTAGAAACTGTTGATGTTGACTTCAATGTCTTCGGCCCGGATGCTGAGCAGGTCGGGGTCGATGCCCACCAGCCCGGCCTGGCCGACGTAGGCCTTGGTGGCCATGAACCGCGGCGTGTACTGCTCCAGGCCCGGGATGGCCTTGCCGATGGCCGGTGTGAAGAGCGCGAAGCCAAAATCGACGTCGTCGACCACCAGGCCGGCGGCGCCTTCATTGATCTGGTCCAGCAGGCCGTCGCCATCGGCGTCTTCGCCAAAACGGTAGGGGCCGCCGATGCCCGCAAAACCGCTGAGGTTGGCACCGCCCAGGGTCATTGCCACCACCTGCAGCGGGAACTCGCCGTTTTCCAGCCCCAGGTCTTCGGCCAGCGTGGCCAGGCCGCCCAGGTTGACCGTGACGTCGTAGACCTCGCCCTGGCGGAAGGCCAGCGAGCCGCGCAGGAACAGGAAGTCGGCCACCGCGATCTCGGCCAGGCCGATGTCGATGCCGATGATTTCGGGCCCACTGAAGCTCAGCGTCACCGGGTCGCCACCGGTCTTGATGGCGTAGCCCGTGACCTCGTTGCCGTTGGCGTCCAGCGTCTTGACGGTGGTGTAGTCGGCGGTGGAGCGCATCAGCCCGCCGAAGAGCTTGCCGCCGCTGTTCACCTCCACGGTCACATCGGTGGCGCGGATGGTGAGCAGGTCACCAAAACCGTAGGTGCCGACCTCGGCCGCCTCCAGCGTCAGCGAGTAGAAGTTCTGCGTCTGGATGCCGGTGAGCTGGGCCTTGAACACCCCGAGGCCGAGCGACACGTCCTGCAGGCCGAAGCCGACCAGATCGTCCTGCTCGGAGAAGGGCCGGTCCCAATCGGGGCCACCGACGCCGATGAAGACGTTGACGTCGCTGGCGCCGAAACTCAGGCCGTTGAAAGTGACGCCGCCCAGGCGCGAGTAGTCGTCCGAGAGCTGGCCGACGCTCTTGAGCAGGTCGATGATCTGCTGCGCTTCGTCGCCCAGCAGGGTTTCGATCAGCGACAGCTCCTTGGGCAGCCCGGTGTACATCGAGCCGGTGAAGGTGTCGCCCAGGTTGAGCTGGAAATCGCCGTTCAGGTAGAAAAAGTCGCCGATGTTCAGCGAGAGGTCGGGCAGGCTGATCGAGCCGAACAGCGTCAGCCCGATGTCGGGGTTGAAGCCGATGGAGAGCTGGATGTCCTTGACGAAATCGAGTGCACCGTCCAGGAAGTCGAAGCCAGGCAGTGTGTCGGGCAGGAATCCGGTGAGTTTGCTCAGGCTGATGCTGGGGATCAGCGAGCCGGTATCGGGCAGCTCAAACTCAAAGTCGAAACTCTCGCTGATGGTGAACAGGTCGAACAGGCCCAGCGTGGCCGTCATGCCGATGCGCAGCGAGTTCGAATCGAAGTCGATGCGCAAAGCTTCGGCATCGCTGCCGATGGGGATGGCCAGGCCGCCGCCGTCCATGGTGCTGAAGTCGACATAAGCCGCGGGCAGCGGGATCTTGCCGACGAAGGCACCGTTGAATTCCAGCACCACGTCGGTGGCCTGGGCGGTGAGGAAGGGGTCGGTGCCCACCAGGCCGGCCAGGCCGGCGCTGGCCGAGAGTGCAAAGAAGTTGCCCGGGATCGTCACGCCGCCGGGCAGCAGCGGCGACATCATCGCAAACGCGAAGTCCAGGTCGTCGATGGCAAAGCCGATGGCGTCGTCGTTGGGCGCGTCGTTGTCGTCGATGACACCGTCGTTGTTGCTGTCGGTGCGGTAGGGGCCGTTGATGCCGGCGAAGGCGTAGACGTCCTGGCCGGCAATGACCAGCGCGTCGGCGTTGGTCTGCAGCTCGATGCCGGGGCCGTGGAAGGTGACGTCTTCGACCACGCGCTTCTGGAACGCCAGCCCACCTTGCACCGACAGGATGCCGGCGATGTTGGCCGTGGCCTGGCCCACGGTGGCGCTGATGAGGCTGTTCGTGAAGTCCAGCAGCAGCGGTTCGCCGCCGGTGGCGATTTCGTAGCCTTCGGTGGTGCCACCCTGGGTGAAATCGGCGATGTAGAGCGGGTTGCTGCTGAGGTTGATGTCAACCGCCAGGTCCTGCAGCGACAGCTCGACAAAATCCTCGAAGCCCACGAAGGCGATCTGCCCGGCGGCGGCCTTCAGCGCGGTGAAGCGGGTGCCTGCCGGCACCAGCGCGTTGTCCGGGCTCAGCGGGTCGAAGACGGTGGTGAACAGGCCCAGCCCGAAGTCCAGGTCTTCGATCACCAGGCCGATGGCGTCGTCGCTGCCGCCGTTGATGCCGACAAAGGCGTTGACGTCGGTGGCCCCGATCTCGATGCTGCGGGCCTTCACGTCGGTGAAACCCACACCCAGCGGGCCGGTGACGCCGATGCCGCTGGCTTCGCCCTTCAGGAAACCGAAGTTGCCCTGGATCTCGACGAAATCAGCGATGCGCAGCGTGGCGCCGGTGAGTTGCGCGCCCACCACCGGGCCCGACATGTCCAGCACCACGGGGTCGGCACCGGTGGGCACAGCGTAACCACCGCTGGCCGCGAAGTCGATGGCGTAGGGGCTGCCCGTGACGGTGTTCAGCGTGACCTGCACCCCTTGCACCGAGAGCTCGAAGTCATCCGGGTCGATGCCATAGATCGCGGCGTTGGCCGAGCTGGCCTGCAGCGCGGTGTACGACACACCACCGGCCTTGGCCATCAGCAGGCCGAAGCTGATGTCCTCGATGCCGATGCCAAACAGGCTGTCGGCCTGCTCGGAGAACGTCTTGCTGCGGTCGATGCCGTTTTCGGCGTACCCGACGAAGACATCGACGTTGCTGGCGCCGACGCTGAAGCCGCGCGTGTTCAGCAGCGGCAGGCCGAGCTGGTTCTTCAGCCCGGTGATCGTGCTCTTCTGGAAGCCGAAGGCGCCCTGCACAAACACGAAGTTCGAGATGGACAGCGTGGCCAGGCCGGCAAACAGGCCCAGGCGCTCGCCCTTGAAATCGAGCACGACATCGTCGCCGCCGGTGGGGATGGCCAGCTCACCCCCACCGGTGGCGGTGAAGTCCAGCGCCTGCACCAGGCCACCCGGGCCGGCGATGCCGCTGTTGTATTCGATGCGCAGGTCCAGCGCCGAGAGCTGGAAGTCGCTGGGGTCGAAGCCGTAGATGGCCACCGTGTCGGCGCTGGCCTTGAGCGACTGGAAGGTCCGGCCGCCGCCGTCGCGCACGCTCAGGAAGCCGAAGGTCAGGCCTTCGATGCCGAAGCCGAAGAGGTTGTCGGCCTGGTCGGCAAATGGCTGATCGGGGGCTATGCCGCCGTCGGCATAACCGACAAAGGCGTCGATGTCGCTGCCGCCGATCGAGAAGCCCCGCGCCTGGCTGACGATCTGGCCCGGGCCGGTGCGCAGCGTGTTGGCGTAGTCGGCCTTCTGGAAGCCGATGCCGCCGCGGAAGTACAGGAACTCGCTGATCGTCAGCGTGGCTTCTTCGGCGAACACGCCGATGCGGTCGCCGGCCTCGAAATCCAGCACCACCTGGCCTTCGAAGCCCAACGCCAGGCCGTCTTCGCCGTAGCTGGCCAGGAAGTCGATGGACTTGCCGGTGGGGTCGGCGCGGTTGATCTCCAACGTGAAGCCGGTGGCGCTGAGCTGGAAGTCGTCCGGGTCGAAGCCGTAGAGCGCCACGGTCTCCAGACGCGCCTTCAGCGTGGTGTACGACTGGCCGCCCGCCTTGGTGAGCAGCAGGCCGAAATCGGCGCCTTCCACACCAAAGCCGTACAGGTTGCCGGCCTGCTCGGCAAACGTGCGGCTGGTGTCCACGCCACCATCGGCCCAGCCGACGAAGATGTCGATGTCGCGCCCGGTGATGGCCAGCATCGAGGTGGGCGTGACCTGGGTGGCCACACCGGTGGGGGTGCGCAGCGTGATCGGTGCGGTGGGCGTGTACTTCTCGAAGCCGATGCGGCCCGAGAGGTAGGCAAACTCAGCGAGCTGCAGCGTGATCTGGCCTTCGGCGCGGATCACCTGGCCCACGCCGCCGTCGATGGCCAGCAGCAGGCTGCTGTCGGGGCCGGTGGCGACCTCGAAGTTCTGTGCGGCAAAGTCGATCACGCCATCGGCCGGGCGGGCCGACTGGTTGAGCTCGACCCGCAGGTCCTGCACCGTGGGCAGCAGGTCGGAGATGCCGACAAAACCCACGCTGTCGGCGTTGGCCTGCACCGTCGTCCACTTGGCGGCCGGTGTGGCCTGCGAGGTGAACAGCGCCACGCCCACGTCGATGCCGGTGAGCTGCAGGCCGATGGCGTCGTCGGTGCCGCCGTTCACGCCGGCAAAGGCGTTGACGTTGCTGGCGCCAATGGTCAACACATCCACGGCCACCGTGTTGCCGTTGGCCAGCACCACGCTGCCGCTCTTCTTCTCGACGGCAAAACCGCCGTCGACCTGGAAGAAACCGAAGGCGTCGATCTCAATCTCGCCGACCGCGCGGATCAGCTCACCTTCGGCACCGTCCATGCCAAAAGCCACGACGTCTTCGGCATCCGGCCCGGTGCTGACATTGAGCACCGTCGCGCCATCGACGAAGTCCAGCACCGCCTGGCCAGGCAGGCCGGCCTGGTTGACCTGCACGTCGAGGTTGTTGGCGTTGAGCACAAAACCGTCGATGCCCACCAGGCCCACGCTGCCGGCCGTGGCCTGCAGCACCGTCCACTTGCGTGGCGTGGCCACGCCAGCACCGGCCTGCTCGCTGACCAGGGCGACGGCGAATCCGACATCGTCCATCTGCAGGCCGAGCGCATCGTCGGTACCGCCGTTCAGGCCGGCAAACGCGTTGACGCTGCTGGCGCCGATGGTCAGCAGATCGGCCTGCAGCGTCTCGCCCTCGGCCGTGACCACGGCCTGGCTGCGTTGTTCGATCGCAAAGTCGCCGCTCAGCTGCACAAAGCCGAACACATCGAGCTGCAGGTTGCCGGCGGCCTTCAGCGACGGGCCATCGGCACCCGCCATGTCGAGCTGGAACTCGCTGTCGGGGCCGGTGCGCACCGCCAGGTCGGTGGCGCCGTCGGCAAAATCGACGACCTGGTCGCCCAGCACCGCGGCGCGGTTGATGGCCACGGTCAGGTTGTTGCCACTGAGCGTGAGGCCGTCGATGCCCACCAGGCTGACGCTGCTGGCTTCGGCCTGCACCGCCGTCCACTTGCGGGCCGGGTTCCCGCTGTCGGTCATCAGCGCGACGGCAAAACCGGCGTTTTCAACCTTCACGCCGAGCTCGTCGTCGGTGCCGCCGTTGATGCCGACAAAAGCCTGAATGCCGCTGCCCCCCACGGTGAGCAGCTGGGCTTGCACCTGCTCACCATCGGCCAGCACCAGGGCGGCGCTGCTCTGCTGGAAGGCGAAGTCCCCTTCCAGCATCACGAAGCCGAACACGTCCAGCGTCACGGTACCGGCCGCGCGGGTCACCTGGCCCAGCGAGCCCTCGAGCGTGAGGTCCAGCGTGCCGTCTGGCCCGGTCAGCACCGCCAGCGGCGCGGCCTCGAAATCCACCACCAGGTCGGCCGCACCGCCGACACCGGCCACGCCGCGGTTGATCTGCACGACCAGGTCGGTGGCGCCGACCTCAAAACCATCAATGCCCACCAGGCTGACGCTGCCGGCTTCGGCCTGCAGGCCCATGAACTGGCGCGGTGTGGGTGTGCCCACCGGGTCGCTCATCAAGGCGATGGCGAAGTTCACGTCTTCCAGCTTCAGGCCGAGCTCGTCGGCCGTGCCGCCGTTCAGGCCGGCGAAGGCGTTGACGTTGCCGCCGCCGATGGTGAGCAGGTCCACCGCCGCCGTGCTGCCGTCGCTGAGGGTGAGGTCGCTGCTCTTTTTCTCGACCGCAAAACCGCCGTCCAGCTGCAGGAAGCCGAAGGCATCGAGTGTGAGTTCACCGCTGGCGCGCAGCAGTTCACCGTCGGCACCGTCCATGTCCAGCACGATGCTGGACGACGGGCCGGTCAGCACCTCCAGCGCGGTGGCGGCGTGGTCGATGACCACATCACCAGCCCGGCCGGCCTGGTTGATCTCCAGGCTGACGGTGTCGGCCTGGAGCGCGAAACCGTCGATGCCCACCAGACCGGCGCTGCCGACGTTGGCCTGCAGGCTGGTCCAGCTGCGTGTGGGTTCGGCGCGTGAGCTGGCCAGTGCGAGTGCGAAGCTGGTGTCCGCCAACGCCAGGCCCAGCGCATCGTCGGTGCCGCCGTTCAGGCCGGCGAAGGCGCTGACGTTGTTGGCGCCGATGGTGAGCAGGCCAACGTCCACGTCGTTGCCATCGGCCAGCGTGACGGTGGTGTCGCGCTTTTCGATGCCGAAGTCGCCATCGAGCATCACGAAGCCGAAGAGGTCGATGGTCAGCGTGCCGGTGGCGCGCAGCAGTTCACCGTCGTCACCGTCCATGGCCAGCGTCAGGTCGCTGCTGGTGCCCGTGGGCAACGTCAGCGGTGACGCCGTGTAGTCCACCACGGCATCGCCCAAGGTGCCGGCCTGGTTGATCTCCAGCGCCAGGTCTTCCACCGTCACGGTCAGCCCATCGACGCCGACAAAACTGGCGCTGCCGACGCTGGCCTGCAGGCTGGTCCAGCTGCGCGTGGGCGTGGTGGAGGACGACATCAGCGCCAGGCCGAACTCCACCCCGCTGAGCGCCAGGCCCACACGGTCGTCGCTGCCGCCGTTCAGGCCGGCAAACGCGCTGACGTTGCTGGCGCCGACGGCCAGCAGGTCCACCGCCACTTGCTCACCACCGGCCAGCGTGACGTCGGCGGAGCGCTTCTCGAAGCCGAAGTCGCCGTTGATCTGGACGAAGCCGAAGATGTCCAGATCCAGCGTGCCGGTGGCGCGCAGCAGGTCGCCGTCGGCGCCGTCCATCGCCAGGTCCAGGCTGCTGCTGGCGCCGGTGGCCACGCTGAAGGCCGTGGCGGTGTAGTCCACGACAGCATCACCCAGCACACCGGCCTGGTTGAGCTCGACGCGCAGGTCCTGCACCCCCACGGTGAGGCCATCGACGCCGACGAAGCTGGCATCGCCCACATCGGCCTGCAGGCTGGTCCAGCCGCGGGCCGGGTCAGCCCGGGCACTGAGCAGGGCCAGGCCAAATTCAACCCCTGTGAGCGACAGACCCAGGCGCTCGGCGCTGTGGCCGTTGACACCGGCAAAGGCGTCCACGCCGCTGGCGCCGACGGTGAGGCTGTCCACCGCCACCACCTCGCCACCCGCCAGCGTGACGCTGCGGGTGTCGCGCACCAGCGCGAAGTCGCCCTCGACCTGGAAGAAGCCGAAGAGGTCAATCTCCAGCTCGGCCGCCACCTCCAGCAGCGGCCCCCGGCTGCCATCCATGTCCAGCGCCAGCGAGGTGCCAGTGCCGGTGGGCACGGCCAGCGTGGTGGCGCCGGCGGCGTAGTCGATGACGCTGCCGTCGGCGGCCGCCTGGTTGATGTTGAGCAGCAGGTCGCGCGCGGCCAGGGTCAGGCCTTCGACACCGGCAAAGGCCGCCGTGCCGCCTTGCGATTGCACGCTGGTCCAGCTGCGTGCCGGGGTGCCAACACCCGCGTTGGCCGGCAGGCGCTCCGACACCATCGCCAGGCCGAAGCCGATGTTGCCGAGCGTGAGGCCGATCGCGTCGGGTTCGCCGCCGTTGATGCCGGCAAAGGCACTGGCGTTGGCCGCGCCGACCAGCAGCAGCGACACCTCCACCGGCGCGGCCGATTCGTCCACACCGGCGGTGTCGGGGTTGTCGGCCAGCGTGACCTGGCCGTCGCGTTTTTCGAAGCCGAAGCTGCCGCCGACCTGGAAGAAGCCGAAGGCGTCGATCTCGACCTCGGCCGAGACCCGCAACAACTCGCCATCGCCGCCAGCCATGCCCAGCGTGAGGCTGTCCTGCGCGCCCGGGCCGGTGACCACGGTCAGCACCGTGGCATCGGCGCCATAGGCCACCACCGGGCCCGTGGCCGCGCCGTCGATCTGGTTCAGCTCGACGTGCACATCGGTCACGCCGACGGTCAGGCCGTCGACGCCGACAAAACTGGCACTGCCCACATCGGCCTCCAGCGAGGTCCAGCTGCGCAGCGCGCCGCCCTGCTCACCGAACAAGGCCAGCGCAAACCGCACGCCGTTGAGCTCCAGGCCGACCTTGGCTTCTTCGCTCTGGCCGTTGATGCCGGCAAAGGCCGACAGGCCCTGGCCACCCAGCAACAGCCGGTCCACCGCCACGCTGCTGCCGTCCGACAGCTCGACGCTGCCGCTGGACTTTTCCAGCGCCAGGCTGCCGGTGACGCGGAAGAAACCAAAGGCATCGACCGTGATCGTGCCGCTGGCCTGCAGCAGCTCGCCCAGCGCGCCGTCCAGGCCCAGGCTGATCGGGTCGGCGCCGGTGAGCACCTGCAGCTCGGTGGCGCCCGCGCTGTAATCGGCCACGCTGTCGTTCAGCGTGCTGGCCTGGTTGAGCGCCAAGGCCAGTTCATCGGCCCGCAGCGTGAAACCTTCGATGCCGCTGAAGCTGACGCTGCCGGCCGTGGCCTGCAGGCTGGTCCAGCCACGGGCCGGGTTGTTGGGGTCGGTCCACAGCGCCAGCGCAAAGTTCAGCTCGTCGAGCGTGAAGCCCAGGGCCTCGGGGGTTTCGCCGTTCAGGCCGGCAAACCCGCTCATGCCGCTGGCGCCAATGGTCAGCAGGTCGGCATCGGCCACCACCTCAGCGTTGGCGAGCGTGAGGTCGGCGGTGGTGCGCTCGAAGCCGAAGGAGCCGTCGATCTGCACAAAGCCGAAGAGATCGATCTCCAGCGTGCCCGACACCCGGGTGAGTGCGGTCTTCAGGTCCAGGTCGAAGCCGTTGGCATCGCCGGTGGGGATCACGAGGCCGGTGGCGTCGAAATCGATGACCGCATCGCCCAGCCGGCCGGCGCGGTTGAGCGCGACCGACAGGCCGCTGCCCTGCACGGTGACGTCGGCCACGCCGGTGAGCGACACGCTGCCGGCACTGGCCTGCAGGCCTGTCCAGCTGCGTGTGGTGTCGGCGCGGGCACTGGCCAGCACGAGCGCAAACTCCACGCCGCCCAGCACCAGGCCCGGGCCATCGGGGATGCCGGCGGTGAGGCCCACGCCGCTGGCGCCCAGCGTCAACCAGTCGGCGGCGACCACCTCGCCACCGGCCAGCGTGACGTTGCCACCGTCGCGGCGGATCGCAAAATTGCCCTGCGCGCTGACGAAGTCGCCGACCACCAGGTTGGCGCCCGTCAGCTCCAGCTGCTGCAGGCCAACGCCAAAGTCGGCCGCAAACGTGAAGGTCTGGTCCACGACTTCCATCGCGCGGTTGCTGGCGTCCACGCCACTGGCGTTCCAGCGCAGCTGGGCGGTGGCGGTGGCGCTGAAGGCATCGCCCGCCACGACGCTGGCCGTGCCCTGGGCTTCGATGAGCGAGATGGCGCCCGTGGTGGCGTCCATCTGCAGTGCGACGCCGGCATTGGACACGCCGGCCAGCACCTCACCCGCGGCCAGCCAGACGCTGGCGTTGCTGGCCAGCACCTCCAGGCCACCGGTGGTGGCGTCGCGCTCGAAAGCGAAGCTGCCGCTGATCTGGAAGCTGTCGGCGATGCGGGCCTGCAGGTTCTGCACCGACACGGCAGGCAGGTCCACCGCCTCCAGCGTGTTGAAGGTGTGGCTCAGCGCGCCAGCCCGCAGCACGACACCCGTCTGCACGACACCGGTGGTGTTCAGGCGCAGCGTGGTGCTGTCGGCGCTGACCTCGGCAAACCCGCCGCCCTGCACATAAAAGCCGGTGGCACGGGCTTCCAGCGCATAGGGGTTGCCGACACCGGGCAGCACCAGCAGGCCGAAATCGGCGTCGTCCAGGCCGATGGCCACACCGCCGGCCTGCAACCGCACCGCCACGTCCTGGCCCACCACCGTGAGCCCCGCGGGCGATTGTGCAAAGCCCAGCGAACCCGACAGGCTGAGCGTGGGGCCGACGTTCAGGCTCAGGTTGCCGCTGAGGCTGGCGTATTCGCCCAGGCTGCCGTCGTCGTCGAAGCTGAAGGTTTCACCACCGGCAACGATGCTCTGCGGCTGCGACGTGAGGTTGACGCCGCTGTTGTTGGGCTGGCCGTTCAGCAGGCCCAGGCCGAGCGAAAAATCCAGCGCCAGGTTGCCCACGCCCACCGACAGGTCGGACGTGCCCGCGATGTCCAGCCCGCCGGCCGTGCCACGCGCCAGCAGCCAGCCGAGGTCGGTGCCCGGCGTGGCGGCGTCGATGAAGAGCAGGCCAAAATCGATGTCGCTGAAGGACACGCCGGGCTGGGACGCGTCGTTGCGGTCGGCGCCCAGGTAGCCGCTGCCATCGGCCACGGCCACCTTCCACAAGTCGTAGGCCTGCGTGGCACCGCCGGCGTCCAGCAGCACGTTGGCGGTGTAGCCCACGGTCAGCGCGCCGGACAGGGCCAGGCCGCTGCCCAACTCCAGCTCACCTGCGAAGCTGAAGCTCTGGTTGTCCTGGAAATAGTCGAAGTTCAGCCACTCGCCGGCACGGTCCAGCAGGGCCGTGGCGTCGTTGGAGACGTTGGCGCCCAGGCTGAGCAGGTCCAGCACGAAGTCGGTGGACGAATCCAGCGTGTGCGCCACCAGTTCGAGGTTGCTGCCGGCCTGGCGCAGCTCGAAGTACAGGCCGTTGCCCGCGTCCACCA
The DNA here is from genome assembly GCA_018780805.1 of Rubrivivax sp. Lineage (GTDB taxonomy): Bacteria > Pseudomonadota > Gammaproteobacteria > Burkholderiales > Burkholderiaceae_C > Rubrivivax. The sequence goes on from JADMJD010000079.1 coordinate 52,838, forward strand.
GGCCCAGGCCGGTGGCAAAACTGCCGCTGATGGCGCCGGCCTGCAGGAACTGGAAGACCTGGCCGTCCGTCGGCGTGAAGTCGTTGATCACGGCCACCTGCAGCGTGCCGTCCAGGAAGGCCGTGCCATCGACCACCACCTGGTCGTAACCTGTGCCAGGTGCGGCGCCGCCGATCTCGATCAGCAACGTCGAGCCGGCGCCGTTGGAAAAGTCGGCCTGGACCTCGATCAGTCCGGGCGAATAACCCGGCGCCAAGCGGCCATCGTTGTGCAGCGCCAGATCGAACACGCCGCTGCCGGCCAAGGTCTCGTTGGCGGCGATGGTGAGCGTGCCGTCGAGGTAGCCGCTGCGGGCAGCCAGCTGCGCGGCGTCGAAGGCGGTGGCATCCACCGCAAAGGTCTGCGCCAGCGACGCCGCCGCGGCACTGCGCAGAGACGCCAGTTCGGCCGGCGGCAGGCTGGTCTGCGGTGCGTCGGGGTGGTCAGGGTCGTAGGCGGTGCTGAGGTCAGCCTGGCCGTCGCCCGGCGGCACCAGCAGCGCATGGGCGCCGCCGAAGATGGGGTCGGCCGACAGCAGGACACGCGGCTCGAGGGGCTCAAGCCGGAAGGCGTCGCGAACAGCGCTGGCCAGCCTCCTCAACGCAGTCAAGCGACGACCTCATCAGGGTTACCCCGGATGCGCTTGCAAGCCGCGGGTGAGGCCGGAGGTTAACGGCTTTTGTCCCGCTTTTTCAAGAGTGCAATCGGATGTTTCATGCCGGGCCCAAGCTCACCCATAATGATTTGGAGGCCCAGTCCCCAGAGGAGTCCCATGTTCGAGAAAGTTGTCCCGGTCAACCGTGAGCGCCACGCCAAGACACGCGTGCGTGAGATCCAGGGTTTTGGTTTTGCCGCCAAGTTCCACATCGCCTATGTGACGATGCACGAGTTCTCTCGCGCCGCGGCGGTCTACCCCATCGTGTACGTGGAAGACAAGGACAGCTTCCGCCCGGTGGCCCTGCTGGGCCTGGACGCGGGCGAAAACCTGTTCGTCGCGCCCGACGGTGGCAAGTGGGAGGCCTCCTACGTGCCGGCCATCATCCGGCGCTACCCGTTTGCGCTGGCCGCGACTGGCGGCGAAGGCCAGTACACGATCTGCCTGGATGAAGGCAGCGAACTGATCAGCACCACCGACGGCAGCCCGCTGTTCGACGACAAGGGCGAGCCCACCCAGGTGATTGAAAACGTCAAGCGCTACCTGGCGGAACTGCAGCAGATGGACCAGCTCACGCAGCAGTTCACGCAGTTCCTGAAAGAGAACAACATGCTCACGCCGCTGAACATGCGCGTGCGTGACAACGACAAGGTGAAAAACATCGCCGGTTGTTATGTCGTCAATGAAGAACGGCTGAACAACCTGAGCGACGAGAAGTTCCTCGAATTGCGCAGCAAGCGCTTTCTGCCCGCGATCTACGCGCAATTGATGTCGCTGGCCCAGATCGAGCGGCTGATGACGCTCAAGGACAAGCGCCATGCCCCTGCGCCGGCGGCCAAGGCCTGACCGGCCGGGATCCGTCCGAGCCCCCGTCGCCTGCCTGCTGCTGAGCCTGGCCGCGCTGGCGCCAGCCGGTGCGGCGGCGGCCGAGCGGGCGGCCACTTTGCGGCTGGAGCCGGCCAGCGTGTTGCAGCTGGCCTTGGCGCACAACGCCGACCTGCAATACGCCAAGCTGCAATCCGCGGTGGCGCGCGAAGGGTTTGAGGCGGAGACCGGCCTGTACCTGCCCATCGCCTACGCCAGCTTCCGGCGCGACGGCCGCAGCCGGCCGCGCACGGTGGAGGAGCGGCTCACGGCGGCCTTGGGCGGCATCGCGCGGCTGGAGGAGTCCGGCCGCAGCGGCGAACTCGGGATGAAGGTGCGCACGCCCACCGGCGCCGAGGCCAGCCTGGCCTGGCGCAGCACCCAGAAACGCAGCAACGTGATCGACTCGGCGCAGTTTTCACCCAGCGACTCGGAAAGCAATGCCGCGCTGGTGATGACGGTGCGCCAGCCGCTGATGCGTGGCGCCAGCCGCGACGTGGTGGAGACCGACCTGCGCGTGGCCGAAGCCGAACGCGAGGTGGGCCGCTGGCAATACCGGCAACAGCTGCTGCGCGTGGCGAGTGATGCCTTGTCGGCCTACTGGCAGCTGCAGCGCGCGGTGGCCGCGCAGGCCATGCGCCGCACCGCGCTGGACAACGCCTTGGCACTGCGCGAGGACACCCGCGTGCGCATCGCCGGTGGCCGCCTCGCAGCGTCGGTGCTGGACGAAGCCAACGTGGCCGTGGCCACGCGCCAGGCCGACATCGCCCGTGGCGCACAGGCCGTGGCCGAAGCCGAGGCCCGGCTGCGTGTGCTGCTGGACCTGCCACCCGAAGACGGGGGCTGGACGCTGGCCGCGCCGCCGGCGCCCGATCCGTCACCGGTGGACGAAGGCCTGGCCGGCGCGGCCCGCCGCGTGCCAGCGGCCCTGGCCGCCTGGCCACCGCTGCGGGTGGCGCAGTTCCGCCGCCAGCAGGCCGAACACCGGCTCAAGCTGGCCGACGACCGCACGCTGCCGGCGCTGGACGTGTCGCTCAGCGTCAGCAGCAATGCGCTGGAGTACGGCCCGATGTCGGCCGCCGAACGGGCGCTGGAAGGACGCAACCCCGACTGGACGCTGGGCTTCAGCCTGGAGATCCCGATCGGTGGCGACCCGCGCGCCAAGGCCCAGCAGCGGGCGCAGCAGCTGCGGCTGCAGCAGGCCGAGCTGGAAATCCGCTCGGTGCAGCAGGCGCTGGCCAGCGATGTCTACAACCGTGTCGCGCAGCTGGACGCGCTGAAGCGCGAACAAGCGCAGATGCTGGCCGACCGCAACGCGCGGCGCGAGCTGCTGGCCGCCGACGAAGCGCAATACAACACCGGCAGCGCACCACTGAACCGTTTGTTGCGCCGCCAGGCCGATGTGCTGGACGCCGAGCTGAAGCTCGCCGACGGCGCGGCGCGCGTGGCCCTGGCCCAGGTGTCGCTGCAGCTGGCCGACGGCACGCTGCTGGCCAGCCACCGGGTCGAGTTCGAGGACTGAAACGATGTTGCCGCGCTTGTTGTTGATCGCCCTGCTCGCCAGCCCAGGGGCCACCCTGGCAGCCGACTACACCGGCCTCGTGCACGCCCGCCACCAGCTCACGCTCAGCGTGGCCACGGCCGGCGTGGTGGCCGGTGTGCCGGTGCAGCCAGGTCGGCGTGTGCAGGCGGGCCAGGTGCTGCTGCAGCTGGACGACCGGCTGCAGGCCATCGAAGAACAGCGCCGCAAGACCGTGCTGGACGACCGCAGCGAGCTGGCCGCTGTCGAAGAGCGCCTGAAACTCGTGCTGCCGCTGGCGGAAGACGCGCGCAAGCTGCAGGCGAGCAAGGGTGCGCTCAGCCGCGAGGACCTGGCCCGCGCCGAGCTGGACGTGGTCACCACCCGCGGCCGTTTGCTGCAGCTGCAGGCGCAGGAAGAACGCGAGCGCAGCGAACACCAGGGCGCGGTCCAGGAGCGCGCGCAACGGCGCCTGGTGGCGCCGGTGGCCGGTGTCATCACCAAGGTGGCCATCGACCTGGGCGAATGGGCCCGGCCTGGCGATCCGCTGGTGGAGCTGGTGGACGCGTCGGTGCTGCACCTGCGTGTCAACGTGCCAGCGGTGGCCGCGCGCAGCCTGAAAGATGGCGCCACGCTGAGCGTCAGCTTCGAGCCAGCGCTGCAGTTGCCGGCGGTGCAGGGCCAGCTGAGTTTTGTCTCGCCGGTGGTGGATGCCGCCAGCGGCCTGGTCGAGCTGCGGGTGCAGTTCAGCAACCCCGGTGGCCGCATCCCGCCCGGCATCAAGGGGCAGGTGAAGCTGTGATCTCATGAGTGCGGTGCCGTCCGGCAACCCGTCGGCCCGGGAGGTCATCGAAGCCCTGCACGCACTGCGCCAGGCGCCGGTGGACGCCGCTTGGTGGCCGCTGCTGGCCGGCAACCTGCAGCGCCTGTGCCGCGCAAACGCCGTGTGGCTGCTGCAGGAGGCCGACGGCCGGCTGCAGCCGTTGGCCCAGGCCGGCAGCGCGGCCGCCGTCGACGACCCGCTGCGCGAGGCCTGGCAGGACGAGTTGCGCACGCTGCTCGGCCGGGCCGGCAGCCAGGGGTATGCCACCTGCCCGGGGCGCAGCGCGGCCGGTGCAGCAGGCTGGTGGGCCGCGGTCCGCATGGAGCGCCAGGCCGGCGGCTGGATCCTGCTGAACCTGCCCGACGCCGAACGTGCGCAGATCAACGAGTTGCTGCTGCGCGCTCAGCTGGTGGCGGACCTGCCCGGCCCGTCGCCGGATCACACCCCCGCCGCAGAACCCGCACCAGGCACAGCCCTGAGCCCGCTGGCCGCCACCAATGGCGCCGACCTGCCGCAGACCTGGCACCGCCTGGCCGACGTCGCGGCGCAGGTCACCGTGCAAACCGCATTCGGCCCGGCGGCGCTGGCGCTGGTGAACGGCCTGGCCGCACGCTGCGAAGCACAGCAGGTGGTGCTGGGCTGGCGCGCAGGCCCGGGTGCGCGGCCCGAGGTGGTGGCCATCAGCCACCGCGACAAGTTCGACCGCGGCAGCGCGCCCATCGCACGCACCGAAGACGCGCTGGACGAGGCGCTGGACCACGCCGGCGGGGTCTGGCTGCCCGCGCCGCGGGGCCAGCCGGTGATCAACGACACACCCGCCCATGCCCTGCTGCAGGAAGAGCTGGGCCGGCCGCTGCACCTGCTCTCCCTGCCGCTGGCGCAGGCCGACAGCGCGCCGCGCGCGGTTCTGCTGCTGGCCTTCGAGACCCCGCCCTCCCCGCTGCTGCGCAGCCTGCTGCCGGCCAGCTTGCAGCAACTGCTGCCCACGCTGGAACTGCTGCACGACCGCGAGCGCGCCTGGCCGCTGCGCATGAAAGACCGTGCGCTGGTACACCTGCAAGGCTGGCTGGGCCCGGGCCGCACGGGCTGGAAGGCCAGTGCCGGCATCGGCGCGTTGCTGCTGCTGTACACGCTGTTGGCGCACTGGGACTACCGCGTCAACGCGACCGGCCAGATCGTCACCGACAGCACCCGCGTGCTCAGCGCGCAGTTCGACGGCCGGGTGGAAGAAGCCCGCGCCAAGGCCGGCGACGTGGTGCGCAGCGGTGATGTGCTGGCCCGGCTGGACACCCGCGAGCTGCGTCAGCAGGAGGTGGACGCCGGCGCCGAGTTGAAACGTTACGTGGCCGAGGCCGACAAGGCCCGCGCCGCCAACGCACTGGCCGAGCTGGAGGTGGCCTCGGCCCGCGCCGCGCAGGCGCAGGCCCGGCTGTCGCGGGTGCTGGAGCTGATCAACCAGGCCCAGGCGACAGCACCCTTCGATGGCGTGGTGGTCGAAGGCGAGCGACAGGAGCTGCAGGGCGCGCCGGTGCGCAAGGGCGACAAACTCTACCGGCTGGCCCGCATCGAAGGCCTGTACGCCACGCTGGTGGTGCCCGAGCGCGACGCCGCGCTGGTGGCACCCGGCGCCAGCGGCGAGCTGGTGCTGGTGAGCCGGCCGGGGCAGAAGATCCCACTGCGCGTGACGGCGGTGATCCCGGTGGCGCAGACCCGCGGCAGCGAAGGCAACCAGTTCCTGGTGCGCGCCGAACTGCAGCAGGCGCCCGAGGCCTGGTGGCGGCCCGGCATGAGCGGCGCCGCGCGCATCGACGCCGGCGAACGGCAGGTGGCCTGGATCCTGACGCACCGGCTGCTGGACACCTTGCGCCTGTGGTTGTGGTGGTGACCAGAAGATCAACCTGAATGGCCGGCCATCTGCTCAGCGACGCCTGGTACCAGGTGGCCGACGCCCAGGTGGCGCTGCTGCCCACGGTGCAGGCGCAGCCGCAGCGGTTTCGCGGCCGTACCTGGGTGGTGCTGGAAGATCCGTATGCACACCGCTTCTTCCGCGTCACACCCCAGGCCTACAGTTTTTTGCGCGCGCTGAACGCCGAAGAGACCGTGGACGCCGTCTGGCAGCGCGTGGCGGCCGAACAGCCCGACACCGTGCCCACGCAGGACGAGGTGCTGGGCCTGCTGTCGCAGCTGCATTTGTCCAGCCTGCTGTACTTCCGCGCCGCACCGCAGAGCAGCGCCATCTTCGAGCGCCAGCAGGCCACCCGTCGGCGTGAGCTGATGGGCAAGGCCATGGCCTTCCTGTTCGTGCGCATCCCGCTGTTCAGCCCGGACCGGGCGCTGAACGCCGTGCAGCCACTGGTCCGCGCCACCACCGGCCGGGCAGCCGGGCTGGTCTGGATGGCGGTGGTGCTGGCCGGCCTGTGGGCCGTGATCGGCGAGTGGCCGGCGTTGTCGGCCGCGGGCCAGGGGCTGCTGTCGCTGTCCAACCTGCCGGTGTTGTACGTGGCCATCGCCATCGTCAAGGTGATCCACGAGCTGGCGCACGCTTTCGTCTGCAAACGTTATGGCGGCCAGGTACCGGTGTTCGGCATCATGCTGCTGGTGCTGGCGCCGCTGCCGTACACCGATGCCACCGCCAGCTGGGGCCTGCGCAGCAAGTGGCAGCGCGCCTACATCGGCGCCGCCGGCATGCTGGCCGAGCTCTTTGTGGCCGCACTTGCCGCCCTGGTCTGGGTCAACACCGGGGCCGGGCCGGTGAACAGCCTGGCCTTCAACATGATGGTGGTGGGCTCGGTGTCCAGCCTGCTGTTCAACGGCAACCCGCTGCTGCGCTTTGACGCGTACTACATCCTCTCCGATCTGGCCGAGCTGCCCAACCTGTACCAGAAGGCGCAGGCGCAGTGGCTGCACTGGGGCCGGCGCTTTGTGCTGGGCCAGGCCGACAGCCAAGGCCCGGCGACCGACGCGAGCGAGCGCAGCTGGTACGGCTTTTACGGCGCCGGCGCGTTTGCCTACCGGCTGCTGGTGACGGCGACCATCCTGCTGTTTGTCACCGACCAGTGGTTCGCCGTCGGCCTGGTGCTGCTGGTCACCACCGCGCTGGCCATGGTGCTGATGCCCTTGTCCAAGTTCGGACGTTACCTGCTCGCGCTGCGCCAGGGCCGTGGCCGGGCACTGGCCGGCACGGCCGGCGTGGTGGCGCTGCTGTGGTTGGGCATCGCTGTCTTGCCGCTGCCGCACGCCGTGCGCCTGCAGGGGGTGTTGCAGGCCCAGGCCAGCAGCCAGCTCTACGTGCAGACCGCCGGCCAGCTGGTGGCGCTGCCGGTGCGCCATGGGCAGCGTGTGGCCAAAGGCGAGCTGATCGCCCGCCTGGACAACCCCGACCTGACACATGCGCTGCAGGCCGTGGCGCTGCAGCAGGCCGAGACCGAAGCGATGCAGCGCCAGGCCCTGCTGGCCACACCGGCCGAGGTGGCGCCGCTGCAGAGCCGGCTCGACGCGCTGCGCGACCGCGAACGCGAGCTGCGGGTGCTGGCCGCCCAGCTGGAGGTGCGCGCACCGCAGGCCGGCGAGTGGGTGGCGCCGCTGCTGCACGAACGCCAGGGCAACTGGATCGAACGTGGCCAGCCGCTGGGTGAGCTGGTGGACCGCGGCGCCTTCCGCTTCAGCGCCGTGCTGCCGCAGAGCCAGGCGGCCGAACTCTTCGGCCTGCCCGACGCAGGCGGCGACGTGCGGCTGATGCACGCGCGCGGCGTCGATCTGCCGGTGGCCCGGCTGCGCCTGGTGCCCTACCAGCGCCAGCGCCTGATGTCGCCGGTGCTGGGTTTTGGCGGTGGTGGGGATGTGGCGGTGCGGCCCGACGATGCCAGCGGTACGCTGGCCACCGAACCGTTTTTCGAGCTGCAGGCCGAGCTGGCTGACCCAGCGCTGGCCGGGCTGGTGGCCTACCACGGCCTGTCCGGGGTGCTGCGGGTGCCGGTGCCGGCCCGGCCGCTGTGGGAACGCACCGTCGCGGCGCTGCGCCAGCTGCTGCAGCAGCGGTACCAGGTGTGATGGGGCTGCACCGCCACCGGGCCAGGCGCCGCTGGTTGGCGAGCCAGGCCACGGCCCGGGCGGCATTGGCACTGGAACGCCAGCAGCCGGCCGACCTGGCCACGGCACACCAGGCCGCGCGCCGGGCCGCGGTGCGCCAGGAGCCGGCCCTGCAGCAGCTGGCCCAGCTGCAGGGCCTGGCCACGGTGCTGGCGGCGGTGGAGAGCCATCAAGGTCGGGCCGTGCCGGCCCCGGTGGTGGACACCGCGCTGGCCCTGCTGCGCCACGCCGCCGTCGAGCTGCCCGCGCTGAAGGACCGCCGCCTGGCCACTGCCCTGGCTGCTGCCACGGCCGCGCTGGCCGGCGAGCCGGTGCACGTGGTGACCACCAGCGATGAAGACGCGGCGGCCACGGCCGCGGCCATGCGCCCGGTGTTCGACGCCTGTGGCCTGAGTGCCGCCGCGTTGTCGCTGGACATGGCACCGGCCGCGCTGGCCGCCGGCTACCGCGCTGACGTGGTGCTGGCCGGTGTGCGCCGGCTGGCTGCCGACCTGGCGCGCGACGAGCATCTGCAGTCGCGCCTGGGCGCCGATGGCCCGGTGCCGCTGCTCACCCGCGGCGCCGCCTGGGCTTTGCTGGAGCCGCTGGACCGTGTGCTGGCCGATGAAGCCCTGGGCCCGGTGCAGCTGTCGGTGGCCGACGACCCCAGCGGCTTCGGCGCCGCGCTGGCGCTGGCCCGCCGCCTGGCCGACACCCTGGTGACCGGTGTGCACCACGACGGCCTGGACCTGCTGGACGCCGGCCGTGAGCTGCTGGACACCCACACCACCGCCTGGCCACCGCTGTGGCGGGCCGCCGCCAGGCGCGACGACCTGGTGCGCCAGGCGCTGTACGTGCGCGACGGCCTGCAGCGTGGGCGCGACTACGAGCTCGCGCCCGGCAACCTGCTGTGGCTGGACGAAGGCCTGTCCGAGCGCCTGCCCGAGCGTGGCTTCAGCCCGGGCCTGAGCCAGGCCCTGCAACTGCGGCTGGGCGTGCCGATGGCGCCCATCACCCGCACCCTGGGGCGCACCAGCGTGCCGGCCTTCTGCCAGCGCTACCGCCACCTGGCAGGCACCGCACCGGCGCTGGCCGGACTGGACGCCGAACTCTGGCAGGCCCATGGCCTGACGCTGCACGTGGCCGCGCCCGCCCCGCCGCTGCCCTGCAGCACCCGCGCCCTGCCGGACCGCGCCGCCTGGGAGCAGGCGCTGGCCGATGCCGCCGGCTCGGGCGCCGACAGCCTGGCCCGCCTGGTGGTGCTGCGCCGCGCCGCCGACCTGGCCAGCCTGCAGGCCCTGGTGCAGCACCCGCGTGCCGCCTGGGCACTGGAGGCCGTGGGCCCGCAGACGGCGTTGCAGGCGCTGGGGTTTGGCGGCCCGGACGCACCGGCGGGCCTGCGTGTGGTGTTTGCCGAGCCGCCCGACACCGCCCGCGCGGAGCTCGCCTTCCTGCGCCGCGCCGCCGACGCCAGCAGCGGCACGTTCGAAGCCGTGCGCCTGGTGCATGCCCACAGCCGCTGGCTGGCCGACCGCCTGCCGCTGCCGGCAGCGGCCTTGCGCCAGCTGTGCCGCCTGTGGCCCGGCGCCGCCCCGCGGCTGCTGCCCGCCCTGGTGGCCTGGGCACAGCGCTGCACGGCACGCCAGACCCGCGCCCACCGCCTGGCGCTGCCCCAACGTGAACGCCAGCTGCAGCAGCAACTCTCCTTCACCGCCGCCCGGTCGCCAGCCCCAACGCCCGGCCCCCAGCCGGCCCCCGGAACATCCCCTTGACGCCCCTGGCGCCGCACCGCAGGATCAAGCCATGAACGCACGTCAACGCCTCTTCTTTTGCCCTGCCGGGCTGTCATTCGCCGCGGTGGCTGCCGCCGGCCTGCTGGCGGCCTGCGGCGGAGGCGGCGGTGGTTCGTCGCCCAGCGGCCCGCTGACGATCACCACCACGCCGGTGCTGGCCGGCAGTGCGCTGGTGTATGCCATCACCCTGCCCAACGGCTACAACGACGCGTCCATCGTCACCTACCGCACGGCCGATGTGGCCAGCGGCCTGGGTTACGCCACCGGTGGCCTGGCCTGCGGCGCCGGGGTGGACTACATCGCCGTGCCCGCGGGCAGCGTCACCATCACACGCAGCGGCACGGTGAACATCACCACCTGCCCCAACGCCAGCTTCGAACCGAACGAACAGCTGGTGCTGGTGGTCGATTGGCAAGGCGGCAGCACACGCAACCCGGGGCTCATCGTCAACACCGTGGCCGGTGGCCTGAATGACACCGGCAGCAGCCAGTGCCTGGACGCCAGCGGCGCCCTGGTGGCCTGCACCGCCGCCACCGCACTGGCCGGCCAGGACGGCAGCACCGGCCGCGACACCACCGCCGTGAGCAACGGCGGCAGCGACGGCCGCCTGGGTTTTGCGTTCACGGCCAGCGGCGGCTGCGTGACCGACCATGTCACCGGCCTGGTCTGGGACAGCAGCGCAGAAAGCGCCGGCACTGTGGCGACGGCCGAAGCCAACGTGGCCGCCGCCAACACCGCGGCGCGCTGCGGCGCCAGCGACTGGCGGCTGCCCACGACTGCCGAACTGCTGTCGCTGGTGGACGCCGGCCTGAGCAGCGGCGCCCGCATCGACCCCACGTTTGCCGACACGCCCGCCAACGGCTTCTGGACCGCCGAGCCCTATGCCGGCGATACGCGCGCGTCGTGGCTGGTGGATTTCAGTTCCGGCGCGGTGGCCTTCGACACCGCCACCAACCCGCTGGCCAAGGCCTTCTCCAGCCGCCTGGTGCGCGGCACGGCCGACACACCGGCCTGCGATGCCGACGTCGCCACGCTGGTCACCAACAGCAACGCCACCGTCACCGACAGCCGCCTGGGCCTGATGTGGCAGCAGTGCGCCGAAGGTTTGTCGGGCGCCGGTTGTGCCACCGGCACGGCCACGGTCTACGGCACCTATGCCGCGGCGTTGTCACGCGCCGCGGCCGTCAACGCCGACCCGGCCGGTGCCGGCCGTGGCCACAGCGATTGGCGGGTGCCCAACCGCAACGAACTGGCGTCGCTGGTGAACCGCCGCTGCGAAGCACCGGCCATCCAGCGCACGCCCTTCCCAGGCACACCGTCGGCCAGTTTCTGGACCGCCACGCCGGCCTTTGCCGGGTTCGCCTGGTACGTGGATTTCACCGACGGCAGCATCGGCCCCGGTGGCACGACGGGCGACCGTGTGCTGCGCCTGGTGCGCGGCGGGCAGTGACCTGTCTTCGGCCGGCTGCGTGGCGGTTCAGCCGCCGGCCGCTTCTTGTCAACGCGCCGGCACCTGCGCCTGCACATGCGCCTGCACCCGCGCCTGCACAAACGCCTGCAGCCGGGTCATCCTGAAACCGAAGCGCTGCGCCAGCGCGGCCGCGCCGTCAAAGTGCTCCGGCAAGGCCTCGTCCGGCAGGCCCATCAGCCCGAGGATGCGTGCCACGCCCGGGTGCAGGGGCCGCACCACCCGCGCCAAGGCACGCGCCAGCCCGGCGGGCAGGTGCGTGGCCTTGTACGGCAGGCCCGCCAGACGGGCATACAAAGCCGCCACCTCAGCATTGCTGGCGTGGTCGGGCCCGCCGATGTCGAGGCGCTCGAAGGGCAGCGGGTCGTCCAGCAGCGCATGCACCGCGATGCGGGCCACGTCGTCGGCGGCCACGAAGTTGCGTGGCTTGGACGCAGGGCCGAAAAATACCGCCCGGCCGTGCTTCAGGAAAGGCTCGCCGTTGAATCGGTGCACATGGTGCTCCATGAAGGCCGAGGGCCGCAGGATGGCGTGGGGCAGGCCGCTGGCCGCCACCGCCTGCTCGATCGCATGTTTGGTGCGGCCGAAATCCAGCGGGCTGTCAGGCCCCGCCAGCAGCGCCGACACATAAACAAACCGCTGCACGCCAGCCGCCTGCGAGGCAGCGATCAGCGCGCGGTGGCCGGTGTCGTCCACCGCCTCCGAGCGCCAGCGGCCACGGCCCAGCAGGCCATGGGCGCAGGCCAGCACCGATTGCACGCCAACACAGGCGCGCTGCAACGACGCCGCGTCGATCAGGTCGCCGGCCACGACCTCGGCGCCCAGCGCCACCAGGTCGGCCGCCTGCGCAGGGTGGCGGCACAGCGCACGCACCGGCACACCGGCGGCCAGCAGACGGCGCACGACGGGACGCCCAAGCGCGCCGGTGGCGCCAACGACGAGCACAAGCGGTGGTGTCTTCATGGCCGCTGATTCTGGTCACCAAGCCGGCCCTTGCCAAGCGGCGGTACCCGCCGCTGGTCAGGCGCTGAGCAGCTTGCCGGTGCGCACCAGGGTGCGGCCGGCGATCTTGGCCACGCGGGTGCCGGGCACGGCCCAGCGTGTGTTGATGCGGGCGTAGAGCACACCGGCCGACTGGGCGCGCAGCGGCAGGCGCTCGCCGGTGTCGACATCGACGATGTCGGCCACGGTCTGGCCGACCTCGATGTGTTCGCCGGGCTGCGCGTGGAACACCACCACGCCGGGACGGGGCGCGGTGACGGGCTCCGACGCCGCCAGCAGCGTGGGCTCGCAGCGGGCCACGGGCAACGGCGCCGGCGCACCGGCCACGATGCCACGCCGGCGCAGGAATTCGATGAGTGCCGCCGCATCCGCTTCGGCCAGCGCATGGTCGGTGTCGGCCTCGCCACGCAGCTCGACCGTGGTGCTGAAACAGGGCAGCGGCATCGGGTGCGCGGGGAAACGTTTCTGCAGCGCCGGCCCGGGCCGGCTGCAGGCTTCGTCGAACGGTGAATCGCCCGATTCTTCGGCCAGCAGCACAGCCTGCGCGCCCAGCAGCGCACCCAGTTCATGCGCCAGGTCGGCCTGCAGCGTGTGCGCGTACAGGTGCAGCACGGCCTCGCTGTCGCAGTGCAGGTCCAGCACCACGTCGGCGTCGATGGCCAGCTGCAGCAGCTGGCGCTTCAGGTCCTGCACCGGGGTCTGCACCGTCAAGGCCGCTGCCGCGTCCCGCAGTGCAGCACGTGCCAGCCGCACGTTGGTGCGGGCATCGTCGCCCAGGCGGCCGGCCAGCGCGGTGGCCGCGGCCTCGCTCAGATCGGCGTAGCCGCGGTTGAAGTTCAGGCCGTCGCGCAGGTCGAAGCGGCCCTGGTCGCGCGCCAGCACCTGCTGCGCCAAGCCGATTGGGTTGGCGTAGGGCACCAGGCGCACCTCGCCGATCAACTGGCCCGCGGCCTCCAGCACCGTGAGCTGCCGGCGCAGCGCTTGCGCCACCAGCAGCGCCGGCACCTCGTCGGCGTGCAGCGCGGCCTGGATCGTGGCCACGGGGCCGCCGGAGGTGCCGAAGCGCAGCACGGTCAGCGTGTGCTGCAGGCCGGGCGAGGCGCTGAACAGCGGCAAGGTCTGGGGTGTCATGTGCGGGTTGTACCAGCGGCGCGGCGCGCCCAGGCTGGCATCATCGGCGCCATCTCACCAGGAATTGACAAGACATGTGTGCCAGCAAGGTGCCCGAGGGCCGGGAGCGGGGATGGATCATCCCCATCGGCGGGGCCGAAGAAAAAGAGAACTCGCCGCAGATCCTGCGCCGCTTCGTGCAGCTGGCGGGTGGCAACGACGCCGACATCGTCGTCATCCCCACCGCCAGCCAGATGCGCGACACCGGCGCACGCTACGAACGCATCTTCGGCGAGCTGGGCGCCGGCCGTGTGAGCGCGCTGGATTTCGACACCCGGCGCGATTGCGACGAAACCAGCCGCATCAGCCGCCTGCAGCAGGCCACGGGGGTGTTTTTCACTGGCGGCAACCAGCTGCGGCTGTCCACGCTGCTGGGCGGCACGCCGGTGGCCAAGGCCCTCCGTGCGCTCAATGCGGCGGGTGTGCCGGTGGCCGGCACCAGCGCCGGGGCGGCTTTCATCAGCGAACACATGATCGCGTTTGGTGACGAAGGCAGCACGCCGATCGCCGGCTCGGTGCGCCTGGCCGCGGGCCTGGGGCTGACGAACCGCTTCATCATCGACCAGCACTTCCGCCAGCGCGACCGGCTCGGCCGGCTGCTCACCGCGCTGGCCTACAACCCGTTCGCCGTGGGCATCGGGCTGGACGAAGACACCGCCGCCTTCATCGCGCCCGACAACACGGTGCACGTGGAAGGTTCGGGCGCGATCACCGTGGTCGACGCGGCCGAGGTGCAGTTTTCGTCGATGGACAGCGTCAGCGAAGGCCGGCCCGTGTGCCTGCTGGGCGTGAAGCTGCACATCCTCACGCAAGGTGCCACCTTCAACCTGCACACGCGGCAGGCGGATGCGGGCAGCCTGGTGCGGCCCAAGGCCTGAAACCTGCTTCGTTCATCCCTTCTGATCCCGGAGCCTGCTGCATGCGCATCCTCGAACGCAACGTCTACGTCGGCCCGTCGCTGTACGCGCATTTCCCGGTCATCCGGCTGCTGCTGGACCTGGGACCGCTGGAGGGCTGGCCCACGGGCAAACTGGGTGCGGCGTTTGTCGACGGCCTGGTGGCGGCGCTGCCGACGCTGCAGGAGCATGGTTGTTCGTACCGCGAGCCGGGCGGTTTCATCCGCCGCATGCGGGGAGATCCACAAGACCCCGACGGCACCTGGTTGGGCCATGTCTTCGAACACGTGGCCATCGAGCTGCAGAACATCGCCGGTGAAGACGTCACCTTCGGCAAGACCCGCAGCGTGGACGGCCAGCCCGGTGTCTACACCGTGGTCTACGAATACGCGCAGCGAGACGAAGGTGTGGAGGCCGGTGAACTGGCGATCCGGCTGCTGTGTTCGCTGCTGCCGCCCGAGCTGCAGCCTGAAGGCGTGGTGCCTGCCGACTGGGCCTGGCCCGAGGCGCGGCTGGACTTCATCCGCTACGCGCAGCGGCGTGCGCTGGGCCCGTCGACGGCCTCGCTGGTCAAGGCCGCCGAAGAACGCAACATCCCCTGGCTGCGGCTGAACGAACAAAGCCTGATCCAGCTGGGCCACGGCAAATTCCAGCAGCGCATCCAGGCCACCGTCACCGGCCGCACCAGCTACATCGCGGTGGAGCTGGCGCAGGACAAGGAAGAAACCAACAAGATCCTGGCCAACCAGGGCCTGCCGGTGCCGCGGCAAGAGCTGGTGCGCAGCGCCGACCGCGCCGTGCGCGCGGCCGAACGCCTGGGTTTCCCGGTGGTCACCAAGCCCTACAACGGCAACCATGGGCGTGGCATCAGCATCGAGCTGAAAACCGCCGACGAGGTGCGCGCCGGTTTTGCCGCCGCCGCCGAGCACAGCAGCAGCGTGATCGTCGAGACCTACCTCAGCGGCGCCGACCACCGGCTGCTGGTGGTGAACGGCGAGTTGATCGCGGCCACACGCCGCACGCCGGGGCGGGTGATCGGCGACGGCCAGCATTCGGTGCGTGAACTCGTGGACATCGTCAACCAGGACCCGCGCCGCGGCGTGGGCCACGAAAAGGTGATGACCCGCATCGAACTCGATGCGCAGGCCGACACGATGCTGGCGCGCCAGGGCATGACCCCCGACTCGGTACCGGCCGAAGGCCAGGTCGTCGAACTGCGCAGCACCGCCAACCTCTCCACCGGCGGCACCGCCACCGACGTGACCGACGTCATCCACCCCGACAACCGCGAGATGGCCGTGCGCGCCGTCACCGCCATCGGCCTGGACGTGGGCGGCGTGGACTTCCTCTGCCCCGACATCACCGAGAGCTACAAGACGGTGGGCGGTGGCATCTGCGAGGTGAACGCGGCACCGGGTTTTCGCATGCACGTGGCCCCCAGCGAAGGCACCCCACGCGACGCCGCCGGCCCGGTGATCGACATGCTGTTCCCGGCCGGTGTGGCCAGCCGCGTGCCGATTGCCGCCATCACCGGCACCAACGGCAAGACCACCACCAGCCGCATGCTGGCGCACATCACCAAGATGGCGGGTTACACCCCGGGCCTGACCACCACCGATGGCGTCTACATCGACGGCCAGCGCACCGTGGAGGGCGACATGACCGGCCCCGTGGCCACGCGCATGGTGCTGGCCGACCCGGCCATCGACATGGCGGTGCTGGAGATCGCGCGTGGCGGCCTGCTGCGCGCCGGCATGGGCGTGCCCTTCGTCAACGTCGGCGCGGTGCTCAACGTGCAGGCCGACCACCTGGGCATGAAAGGCATCGACACCCTCGAACAACTGGCCGAGGTCAAACGCATCATCGTCGAGGTGGCGCGCGATTGCGCGGTGCTGAACGCCGACGACGAACACGTGATCCGCATGTCGGCCCACACCGAGGCCAAACACCTGTGTTACGTGACGCTGAACCCGCAACACGCCGTAGTGCGCGAGCACATCCGTGCCGGTGGCCGGGCGTGTGCGCTGGAGGCGGGTGTGAACGGCCAGATGATCACGCTGTACGACAAGGGCCGGCACATCCCGCTGATGTGGACGCACCTGATCCCGGCCACACTGGAAGGCCGTGCGATGCACAACGTGCAGAACGCGATGTTCGCCGCCGCACTCGCCTTCAGCCTGGACATCAAGCTCGACGCCATCCGCCAGGGGCTGCGCACCTTCGACAGCACCTTCTTCCAGGCCCCGGGCCGCATGAACGTCTACGACGAACACCCGTTCAAGGTGATCTTCGACTACGCGCACAACGCCCATGCCGTGGGCGTGATGGCCGACCTGGCGCAGCGGCTGGACGTGCGCGGCCGGCGCATCGTGGTGGTGGCCGGCCCGGGCGACCGGCGTAATGAGGACATCGTCGCCATCGCCGAGGCGGTGGCCGGCCGCTTTGACCACTACATCTGCCGGCGCGACGACGGCCTGCGCGGGCGTGCGCCCGACGAGGTGCCGCAGATGATCGCCGCCGTGCTGCGCCAGCGTGGCGTGCCTGACAGCGCGATCACCATCATCCCGGACGAGCAGGAAGCGATCGACGCCGCCTTGCGCATGGGCCAGCCGGGTGACCTGCTGCTGGTGTTTGCCGATGCGCTGACACGGTCGTGGAAGCAGGTCACGAAGTTCAAACCCGATGGGGCGGCCGTGGCCAGCGCAGCGCCTGCAGCGGCCGCGCCTGCGCCGGCCGACGACGAGCCGGCCACCGTGGCCCTGGGCGCCGACCTGGAGGCCGCCGGCTTCGTGCGCGACGAGCGCGGGCTGCGGTTCGTGGGTGAAGCCGCTGACTGAGACCCTGTCGACGCCACTGGGCCAGGAACCCGAGCCGAACCACGGCTTCGAGGATTCGCGCCGGCTCACCGGTGCCAACCGCTGGTTCCCGGGCCCGGCCGTGGTGCTGACGCCGCTGGGCGTCGCATCGACCGATGCCGCCGCGTTGGCCCGCTGGGCGGCACGGGTCGAGACCCTGGCCGCGGCCCTGGGCTGGGCCGCGCCCACGCCGGTGGTGCACCACCACGCCGGCGGCACGCTGCTGGTGTTTGCAGCGCCGGCGTCCACGCTGTTCACCGCCACCGAGCTGAACGAATGGGCCTGGGAGCGCAGCGCGGCCGAGGCCGGCGAAACCGGCTTCGACATCGCCCAGCCTTTTGGCGACGACGTGGCCGTGGCCACGCTGGGCGCGCGTGCCACCGCCGAGCACCGGCCGGACGTGCAGGCGCTGCTGGACGCCGCGGCCGCGCAAGGCCTGCCCGCGCTGCTGGACGATCACAGCTTGTCGCTGGGCGGAGGCGTCAGCAGCCAGACCTGGGCCTTGACCACCCTGCCAGACCCGGCCACGGTGCCCTGGGACCGGCTACACGACGTACCCACGGCCCTGGTCACCGGCAGCAACGGCAAGACCACCACCGTGCGGCTGCTGGCCGCCATCGCGGCGCAGGCCGGGTTCACCGCCGGTTATTCCTGCACCGAAGGCCTGTTCGTCGGCGGCCAGCCGGTGGACCGCGGCGACTGGGCCGGCCCGGCCGGTGCCCGCGCCGTGCTGCGCCATCCGGCCGTCACCGCCGCAGTGCTGGAAACGGCGCGTGGCGGCCTGCTGCGGCGCGGCCTGGCGGTGGCCCGCGCCGACGTGGCCGTGGTCACCAACATCAGCCCCGACCACCTGGGTGAATACGGCGTGCACAGCGCTGCCGACCTGGCCGAGGTGAAGCTCATCGTCGCCCACGCGGTGGCGGGTGGTGGGAAGGGCGGCGGCGCGCTGGTGTTGAACGCTGACGATGTGGTGCTGATGGCGGCGGTGGCTCGGCGCCTGCCCCAGGTGCCCACCGCGCTCTTTGCCCAGGACCACGAGCACCCGGCCCTGCAGGCGCTGCGCGCCGCAGGAGGCAGCAGCTGTGGGGTGGCCAACGGCCAGCTGCTGCTGGCGCATGCCGGCCGCACACACGACCTGGGCCCGGTGGCCGGGATGCCGATCACACTCGGCGGCGCCGCGCGCCACAACGTCGACAACGCCGCCGCTGCTGCCCTGGCCGCGGCGCTGCTGGGCTGGCCGGCGGCGGCCATCACCACCACACTGCAGCAGTTCGGCCAAGCACCGAGTGACAACCCCGGCCGGCTGGAACGTTGGACGCACCGCGGTGCCACCGTGCTGTTGGACTACGCCCACAACCCCGAGGGCCTGGCGCAGCTGCTGACCGTGGCGCGTGCGCTGGGCGGCCAGCGCCTGGGCCTGCTGCTGGGCCAGGCCGGCAACCGGGACGACGCCGCCATCACCGACCTGGCCCGAACCGCCGCCGCCTTTGCGCCCGAGCAGGTGGTGGTGAAAGAGCTGCCGGGCATGCTGCGCGGGCGGCTGCCCGGCACGGTGCCGGCGCTGATCGTTCAGGCGCTGGTGGACGCCGGCTTGCCACCCGGGCGCTGCCAGCGCATCGACGACGAATCCGCCGCCGCCCAGGCCCTGCTGGCCTGGGCGCCGCCCGGGGATGTGCTGGTGCTGCCGGTGCACACGGCCGCAGTCCGCGACACGCTGGTGGGCGTGCTCAGGGCTTCTGCAGCCTGAGCAGCAAGCCGGCAATGGGCCGGCCTTGTTCGTGGCGCAGCACCGTGGACTGCACCGCTTCCACCGTGAAGCCGGCGGCGCTGGCCAGCCGGCGCAGCGCGGTTTCGCCATGCCGGTAACGCAGTTGCGCGCACAGCTGCACGGCGTCGGTGTCATCGGCCGCTTCGACGCTGAACACCACGGGGCCACCCGGCCACAACACACGCCACAGGCCGGCGAACACCGGCGCCAGATCGCCGATGTAGATGAAGACATCGGCCGCGAGCGCGAGGTCAAAACGTTCCGGCGTCTGCTGCAGCCACTGCACCGCCTCGGCTTCGTGCAGCGCCTGGTACAGGCCGCGCGCACGCGCCTGCACCAGCATGCGCGGCGACAGGTCCACGCCGGTCAGCCGCTGCACACGCCCCTGCAGCGGCGGCGCACACAGGCCGGTGCCGCAGCCCAGGTCCAGCGCGTGGGTGTAGACGCGGCCCGGCGGCAGCAGGTCCACCACGCCCTGGTGCGCGCTGTAACCCAGGCCTTGCACCAGGTGCTGGTCGAAGCCGTCGGCATACCCGTCGAACAACGCCTGCACATAGGCGGGTGGCGCCTGGCCGTCGGCGGGCGCACCGGTGACCGAGGCCAGGAACCAGCGGTTCAGCGTCGGGTCACCGCCGTGCGCCAGGGCCTGCTCGAAGCAGTGCCGCGCATCGGCCAGCCGGCCGGCCTCGCGCAGCAGGCTGCCACGTTGGGTCCAGGCCGCGGCGTGCGTGGCATCCAGCGCCAACGCCGTGTCGAACGCCGACAAGGCTTCGTCGGCCCGCTCCAGCCGGCCCAGCAGCAGGCCGCGGCGGTGCTGCAGTTCGGCATCGACCGGGCGTTGGTGCAACAGGCGCTCCAGCACCGGCAAGGCCTGGGCCGGTTGGTCCAGCGCGGTCAGCGCGCGCGCCAGCAAGGCCAGCGCTTCAGGGTGCCCGGGTTCGGCGGCGAGCAGCGGCGCCAGGTCGTCGGGCACGGGGCCGGGGCGGCCAAGCGCCAGCCGCGTGGCGGCCAGATTGATGACCACCGAGGCGCGGCCCGGCACCAGCGCCTGTGCCTGCAGGAAACTCTGCTCGGCCTCGGCCAGCTGGCCGGCTTCGTGTTGCTGCACACCGGCCATGAAAGCGGCGCGTGCCTGTTCAAAGCGGTGATCCATGACCGCGATGATGCCCGCACCAGCGTTCAGGCCACGCGCTGCAGCCGCTGCGTTGTGCCCAGCACGCCACCGAACAGGTCCTTGGGGTTGGTGAGCTCTGGCACCAGGTCGATCGTGCGCCGCAGGTCGCCATGTTCCTGCAGCAGCTGGTGCAGCAGGCGCAGCGCGGAAAAATCCTCCAGCGCAAAACCCACCGAGTCGAAGACCGTCACCTCATCGGCATCGGCGCGGCCAATGGACTGGCCGCTGACCACGTCGGCAAACTCCGTGACGCCGAAGTTGGCCGGCAGCTGCTGGATCTCACCTTCGATGCGCGACTGCGGCGCGAACTCCACCACCACCCGCGTGCCGGGCCGGGTGAGGATGTCCACGTGCAGCTCGGTTTTGCCCGGGCAATCGCCGCCGACGGCGTTCAGGTGCATGCCGGGTTTCACCATCGACGGCGTCAAGATCACCGCGTTGCGCTTGTCTGCCGTGACGGTGGTGACGATGTGCGCACACATCACCGCGTCCGCGGTGGATGTGGCCACATGCAGCTGCAGATCGCGCAGCTCCGGCATCGCGCGCAGGTTGCGCAGCAGCTTGGCGGTGGCGGCGGGGTCGGTGTCGTACAGCCGCAGCGCGCGCACGCCCAGCAGCCGGTGGAAGGCGATGGCCTGGAACTCGCTCTGCGCGCCGTTGCCGATGATGGCCATCGTGCTGCCGCCCGGCCGCGCCAGCCAGCGCGCGGCCAGCGCCGACATCGCCGCGGTGCGCAGCGCGGTGGTGATGGTCAGCTCCGACAGCAGCAGCGGGTAACCCGTCTGCACATCGGCCAGCACGCCGAAGGCGGTGACCGTCAGCAGACCGGCCGCGGTGTTCTGCGGGTGGCCGTTGACGTACTTGAAGGCGTACTGCTGGCCGTCGCTGGTGGGCATCAGCTCGATCACGCCGACGGTGGAATGGCTGGCCACGCGCGCGCTTTTTTCGAACTGTTCCCAGCGCCGGTAGTCAGCTTCGATTTCGCCGGCCAGGCGTTCGATGAAGGCGCCGATGCCGACGCGCTGCAGCAGGCGCTGGATGTCGCTGATGCCGATGAAGGGCACGCCGATGAAAGGGACCATGGAGAGACTCCGTTTTGCGGGAATCTCCATTGTTCCGGGCGGTCTGCTCAGCCGGAAGGCGGCGAACTGGCCAGATCGCTGCAGGCGGCTGGCACTTTGCCAGCCACCGCTGCCGGAACGCTCCATATCGGGCGCTCAGTGCAGCGCCGACAGGAACTGCTGCAGCTCCGGCGTCTGCGGCGCACCGAACAGCTGTTCCGGCGGGCCCATCTCGTGGATGCGGCCGGCGTGCATGAAGACCACGCGGTCGCTGACCTTGCGTGCGAAGTTCATCTCGTGCGTGACCATCATCAGCGTCATGCCTTCGTCGGCCAGGCCCTCGACGACCTTCAGCACCTCGCCCACGAGTTCCGGGTCCAGCGCCGAGGTGATCTCGTCGCACAGCATCACACTCGGCTCCATCGCCAGCGCACGCGCGATGGCCACCCGCTGCTGCTGGCCGCCGCTGAGCTGGTCGGGCCAGGCGTCGAACTTCTCGGCCAGGCCCACACGCGCCAGCAGCGTGCGCGCCTGCGCCTCGGCCGCGGCGCCATCACGCGCCTTGACCAGCGTGGGCGCCAGCATCACGTTGCGGCCCACGCTGAGGTGCGGGAACAGGTTGAAGCTCTGGAAGATCATGCCCACGTGCTGGCGCAGTGCCCGCATGGCCTTGGCATCGCCGTGTTTGAGCGGCTGTCCTTCTACCTGCAAGGCACCTTCCTGGAACACCTCCAGCCCGTTGATGCACCTCAGCAGCGTGCTCTTGCCGGAGCCGCTCTTGCCGATGATGGCGATGACCTCGCCACGCTGCACCTGCAGGTCGATGCCCTTGAGCACCTCGTTCGTGCCAAAACGCTTGCGCAGGCCGGTGACGTTGACGATGGGGTCGGACCGCGCAGGGCCGCTCCCAAGCGGTCCGCTCCCCCTCGGGGGGGCGACGCCGGAGGCGTCTTGGGGGTCGTCATCAAGTTCAGTGCTCACGGCGGAGTTTCCTTTCCAGGCGCTTGCTCCAGGCCGAGATCGGCCAGCACAGCGCAAAGTACATCAGGGCCACACAGGCGTAGACGGTGAAGGGCGCAAAGGTGGCGTTGGTGATCATCGTGCCGGCCTTGGTGAGCTCGATGAAGCCGATCACCGAGGCCAGCGCCGTGCCCTTGATCACCTGCACCAGGAAACCCACGGTGGGCGCCACCGCGATGCGCAGCGCCTGCGGGCCCACCACGTGGCGCAGCTTCTCGCCGAAGCTCAGCGCCAGGCTGTCGGCGGCCTCCCACTGGCCCTTGGGGATGGCGTTGACGCAGCCGCGCCATATCTCGGTGAGGAAGGCGCTGGTGTAGAGCGTCAGCGCCATGCCTGCCGCGACCCAGGCCGACACGTTGATGCCCAGCAGCCCCAGGCCGAAGTAGGCCAGGAACAGCTGCATCAGCAGTGGCGTGCCCTGGAAGAGCTGAACGTACCCGGCCACCGCGTAGCCGGTGGTGCGCCCGCCGCCCAGGCGCGCGGTCAGCAGCGCCAGGCCGACGAGCCCGCCGCCGATGAAGGCGATCAGCGAGAGCACCACCGTCCAGCGCGCGGCCAGCAGCAGGTTGCGCAGGATGTCCCAGAGGGAAAAGTCGACCATGTCAATGCCCGCCCGGCCGCCCGAAGGGCATTGAGCGCCCCTTGGGGGCCGCGAACGAAGTGAGCTTGGGGTTGTCCATCATCGTCCCCCTGTCACCGTGCGGCCGAACAGCCAGCGTGGGCCGATCCAGTTCAGCAGCTGGCGCACACCGATGGCCAGCGCCAGGTAGATCAGCGTGGCCACGATGGTGGCTTCAAACGCGCGGAAGTTGCGGCTGTGGATCAGGTTGGCCTGGTAGCTCAGCTCGGCGGTGGCGATCTGGCCGCAGACGGCCGAACCCAGCATCACGATGACGATCTGGCTCACCATCGCCGGCCACACCCGGCCCAGCGACGGCGGCAGCACCACGCGCAGGAACACCTGGCGCTCGGTGAGCGCCAGGCTGCGCGCCGCCTCGATCTGGCCGCGCGGGGTGCCCTCCAGCCCGGCGCGCACGATCTCGGCCGCATACGCCCCCAGGTTGATCACCATCGCGATGACCGAGGCCACCTCCGGCGACAAGCGCACACCCAGACTCGGCAGGCCGAAGAACACGAAGAACAGCTGCACGATGAAGGGCGTGTTGCGGATCAGCTCGACATAGGCCGCGGCCACCGCGCCCAGCGGCTTGGGGCCCCAGGCGCGGGCCCAGGCGCAGGCCACACCCAGCGCCAGGCCCAGCACCGCAGACACCGCGGTGAGCCCCAGCGTGAAGGCCGCGCCGCGCAGCAGCAGCGGCCATTCGGCCAGCACGGCTCCGAAGTCGAGCGTGATCATCTCAGGACCGCCCGGCCGCTCCGAAGGTCCTGAGCGCCCCCTCGGGGGGCAGCGAACGAAGTGAGCGTGGGGGCCGGCATCACAGCCTCACTCGGGCAGGTTGCCGGCGGGGCGGCCCAGCCACTTGCTGGCCATCTTGTCGATCTCGCCGTTGGCCTTGGCCGCCGCGATGATCTGGTTCACCTTGGTGCGCAACGCGTCTTCGCCCTTGCCGACGCCGATGAAGTTGGGCGAGTCCTTCAGCACGAACTTGAACTCGGTGCCCAGCTGCGGGTTGCGCGCCATCATGTTGCCGGCCACCGAGGCGCCGGTGGCGATCACCTGCACCTGGCCCGAGACAAAGGCCGAGACGGTGCCGTTGTTGTCCTCGAAACGTTTGATGTCGGCACCGGCCGGGGCCACCTTGGTGAGCTCCATGTCCTCGATGGCGCCCCGCGTGACGGACACCGTCTTGCCCGCCAGATCGGCCGGGCCCTTGACCACGGTGCCCTTGGCGGCAAACACGGCCTGGAAAAACGGCGAATACGCGGCCGTGAAGTCGATCACCGCGG
Organism: Rubrivivax sp.; assembly: GCA_018780805.1. GTDB lineage: Bacteria > Pseudomonadota > Gammaproteobacteria > Burkholderiales > Burkholderiaceae_C > Rubrivivax. The sequence continues at coordinate 76,921 of JADMJD010000079.1, forward strand.
CGCGCTCGGGGTTCTTGCCGAGCGTGGAGATCACCAGGTCGGCCTTCTTGGTCTGCAGGTAGGGGATGCGGTTGGCGCTGGTCACGGGCACCAGCTCCAGCTTCACGCCCAGCTGCCCGGCGATCAGGCGCGCCATGTCCACGTCCAGGCCTTGCGGCGCCATGTCGGTGCCGACAAAGCCGTAGGGCGGGAAGTCCGTGGGCACGGCGATGTTGATCTGCTTCTTGGCCATGATGGCGTCGAGCGCACCTTGCGCCTGCGCGGCGGTGGTGCACAGCAGGGCGGCGCCGGCGAGCAGCGTGAACAGGTGGCGGCGGGGGGCGGATGTCATGGGCGTTTCTCCAGGGTCGGGTTGGAAGGGTCGATGAGATCGGTGAACAGCCGGCGGCGCGGCGCCAGCGCATCGCGCAGGCCGGCCAGCGGATCGTCGCGGCCACCGGGCAGGCGCAGGTGGCTTTGCACGGTACCGATGTGGGTGCGCATCAGCGCGATGGCCTGCGCGTGTTCGCCGGCCTGCAGCGCGGCCACGATCTGCGCGTGGTCGGCACAGCTTTGGGCGGCGTCGTGCGTGGACTGGAACAGCGACGCGATCAGCGTGGTGCGCGCCGTCAGATCGCGCAGGATGTCGGCCATCAGCGGGCCGCCCAGGCACTCGGCCAGGCAGACATGGAAATCGCCCAGCAAATAGCTGCGCTGCCCCGGCTCACCGGCGCGGATGGCGGCCTGCTCGGCCTTGACATGCTGCTTGAGCCGCGTAAGCCGCGCGCGGGGCACCGGGGCTTCCAGGGCATGCAGCAGGCCGGTTTCGATGGCCACACGGGCGCTGAAGGCCTCCTTGGCTTCTTCGAGCGAGGGCTCCACGACGAACCAGCCGCGGCGCGCGTCCACCTGCACCATGCCACGGGCCGAGAGCCGGGCCATGGCCTCGCGCACCAATGTCCGGCTGACCCCGAACAGATCGGCCAGCGATTGTTCGCCCAGGCGCTGGCCGGGCAGCACACGGCCGGCGAGGATCGCGTCGACGATGCGGTCGGCGATCTGCTGCGGGCTGGTGCGGGCGCTCCGGCTTGGTGCCGATTGCGGCGCTTGGGGGGGTTGTTTCTGCATGCGTGGCTTGTATGCAAGCAACGCATGCAAACACCGTGCCCGGCCCGGCGGCCGGCGGCGAACCGGTTCAGTGCGCCGGGTGCGCGGGGTGGGCCAGGCCGTCCAGGATGCCGCAGTGCGCGGCGTCGCCGTGGCCGTTGCAGGCCAGGCGCAGGGCTTCGAGCTGGCGCTGCAGCTGGCGCAGTCCGCGCAGGCGCGCCTGCACCTGGGCCAGGTGCGTGTCGATCACCGCGTTGGCGGGGCCGCAATCGGCCTGTGGCGCATCGCGCAGCGCCAGCAGCGCGCGGATCTCGTCCAGCGACAGGTTCAGCGTGCGGCAGTGGCGCACAAAACCCAGGCGCTCGGCATGCACCGGCCCGTAGGCGCGGTAGTTGCCACCGGTTCGCGGCGGCGGCGGCAGCAGGCCGGCCTTCTCGTAGTAGCGGATGGTGTCCACCGGGGTGCCGGTGCTGCGGGCCAGGTCGCCGATTTTCATCACCCCAGCTTAACCGCTTGACCCTGGAGCGGCTCCAGGCTTTCCAATGACCCCATGAACAATGCCTGCCAACACGACCACGGCCACGGCCACCATCATCACCACGACCACAGCGCCGACGCCAGCAGCCCACGCTACCGGCGTGTGCTGTGGGCCGCGCTGGTCATCAACGGGGCGATGTTCGTCACCGAGCTGGTGGGCGGGCTGGGCGCGGATTCGGTCTCGCTGCTGGCCGATGCGGTGGACTTCTTCGGCGATGCCGCGAGCTACGGCATCTCGCTGGCCGTGCTGGGCCTGGCCAGCCGCTGGCGCGCCCGCGCTGCGCTGTTCAAGGGTTGGACGATGCTCCTGTGGGGTGCCGGCGTGCTGGGCTACACCGCCTGGAACGCCTGGGCCGGCAGCACGCCGGAGCCGGTCACGATGGGCTGGATCGGTGCGCTGGCGCTGGCCGCCAACGTGGCCGTGGCCGTGATGCTCTTCGCCTGGCGCGACGGCGACGCCAACATGCGCTCGGTCTGGCTGTGCAGCCGCAACGATGCCATCGGCAACCTGGCGGTGCTGGCTGCGGCGCTGGGCGTGTTCGGCAGCGGCACCGCCTGGCCCGACCTGCTGGTGGCCGCCGGCATGGGGCTGCTGGCCCTCAGCGCGGGGCGTTCGGTGGTGCAGCAGGCGCGGCAGGAGTTGCGCGGCAGCTGAAATCCGGCCACGCTGTCGATCTGGTGCCGGCTCAAACGTCGCCATGCACTGGCGCCGAAGTGCGCACGACAGGAGACCGTCATGAACGCCCCAACCGAATCCCCCACCGTGCTGCTGATGGTGGCCACGCGCAAAGGCGCCTGGCTGCTGCAGGGCGACCCGCAACGCCAGCGCTGGCAGGTGGACGGCCCGCACTTCCTGGGCCACACCGTCAGCCACCTGGTGCTGGACCCGCGCGACGGCCGCACGCTGCTGGCCGCCGTGCGCACCGGCCACCTGGGGCCGACGATCTTCCGCTCCACCGACGCGGGGCAGAGCTGGAAGGAGGCCACACAACCGCCGGCGTTTGCGCAGCCTGCGCCGGGCACCCCGGATGCCCTGCCCGGCCGCAGCGTGAACCACACGTTCTGGCTCACGCCCGGGCACACCAGCGAGCCTGGCCGCTGGTACGCCGGCACGTCGCCGCAGGGCCTGTTCCGCTCCGACGACGGGGGGGAACACTGGACGCCGCTGCCCAGCGTGAACGACAACGCCACCCTGCGCGCTGCGATGGGCAGCGAGCAGGACGGCACCCCCGACGGCCCCAAGCTGCACTCCCTCATCGTCGACCCGCGCGACCCGGCGCACCTGGTGTTCGGCATGTCCGGCGGCGGCGTGCATGAGTCGCGCGACGCCGGCCAGACCTGGGCCCCGCTGATCGACGGCCTGCAGGTGGTGGACGGTTTCGACCCCACCGACATCAGCTGTCACGACCCGCATTGCCTGCGCCTGTGCCCCACGATGCCCGACCGGCTGTACCAGCAAAACCACTGCGGCATCTACCGGCTGGACCGGCCCGGCACCACCTGGCAGCGCATCGGCCGCGCGATGCCGCCCGAGGTGGGCGACATCGGCTTCACGATGGTGGTGCACCCGCGCGACGCCCACACCGCCTGGGTGTTCCCGATGGACGGCACCGACGTCTGGCCGCGCACCAGCCCCGCCGGCCGCCCGGCGGCCTACGTGACCCACGATGCCGGCGCCAGCTGGCAGCGGCAGGACCAAGGCCTGCCCACCGAGCAGGCCTGGTGGACGATCAAGCGCCAGGCCATGTGCATCGACACCCTGCCCGCGCCCGCGCTGTACCTGGGCACCACCAGCGGCGAGCTGTGGGTTGGGCACGACGGCGGCACACGCTGGGAGAACATCACGCGCCACCTGCCGGAGATCTATGCGGTGGAAGTGGCGGTGCTGGGGTGAAAGGGCAACCGTGAAGGTGATGCTGCCCAGCGCGCTGCGCTCCTACACCGGCACGTTGCACGTCGAAGCGGACGGCGAGACGCTGGCCGCGCTGTTCCACGACCTGGACCGCTCTTACCCCGGCCTGCGCTTCCGCGTGGTGGATGAACAAGGCCAGCTGCGGCCCAACATGCGGGTGTTCGTGAACGGGCGGGATTGTCGGGACCTGCAGCGCGCGCTGGGGGCGCAGGATGCGGTGGCGGTGGTGTTGGCGTTGAGTGGGGGGTGAGGCGGCCGAAACACTCATCGCCGGATTGATCCGGCACGGCCGCCCGCAGACCCCGGGCTCAGCCCGTGCTTTCCGGCTTCTTCAGCAGGCCCGCCATAGCCGTGGCCATGCCCGTGATGCCCTCGTTGGACAGCCCGGCGTCCTTCATCACGGCATCGACGATCGGCTTGGTCAGCTGGTACTGCAGCGCGGAGTTCATGACCTGCTCCGGGAAGGTGACGGCGGCCGTGCCCGTCGGGGACCCATCGGCGTTGGCAGCGCCCGGCATGCCGCTGACCTGGAAGATCCGGATCGAGTCGATCTTCTCCATCGGCCGCACCGCCTGCTCCAGGATCTGCGGCAGCTGCTGCAACAGCAAGGTGCGCACTTGCAGATCGATCTGCGCGGCCGACAGCGTGTTGAGCGCTTCGTTGATGGCGCGCTTGCCCTCGGCTTCCGCCAGCGCAGCGGCCTGCTTGGCCTTGGCCTCGATGGTCAGCGCCTCGGCGCGGTTCATGGCCGCCTCCATTTCGGCCGAGGCCGACATCCGGCCACCGGCACTTGTTTGTGCCGGGTCCTTCCTGCCGCCCGGACAGGCGCTGGCGTTGCTCGGCTGACGCAGCGTGCCGCGCCCGCAGCTGGATGGAATTCCAGTCGACTGCGATGCCGGGCAGGCACAACCCCGGTGTTCACTGTCAGTCAATCCGCAAGTCAGCGTCGGTAAATCGCGGACGGTCGGTCTGCGCGCTTGTCCGAAGGCCAACCGGCAGTCGGCCCCACTAAACTGCCTCGGCAAACTGGGCGGAGGAACACCATGCATCACACCCACTGGTCGACCAACAGGGTGCTCGCCTGTGATCGGCCGCAGGCCTGGAGCGACATCAACACCCGCTATTTCGGACGCCTGCGCGTCTCCAGCTTGGACGACGGGCCGCTGGATGCCTCGCTCGATGCCTTCGATGTCGGCTCGCTGCGCATGTACCGCATCGACGCACCAGCCCACCACGTTGCGCGCGACTCGGCCTGCGGCGAACTGCCGACCGACGAGTTCTACAAGCTGGTGCTGCAGGTCAGCGGCCGCGGCATCGTCGAGCAGCAACAGCGCCGCGTGGTGCTGCAGCCTGGCCACTGGATCCTCTACGACCCGCGCGCTCCGTATTCGATCACCAACGCTGATCGCTGCACGCTGCTCGTGACGCAGGTGCCGCGGGCCCTGCTGGCCGGGCTGCGCCTGCCCGGGCCGCACGCCGGCGAAATGGGCAGCGACAACGTGGCCGGCCTGCACGGCGTGTTCGGCAGCTACCTGCGCGCGCTCAGCGAGCAGCTGCCCGGCCTGCCCGACGGTGTGGGCCAGGCCGTCAGCGAGTCGGTGATGGGGCTGCTGGGCTCGACCCTGGCCGAAACGCTGCGGCGCATCGGCGAGCCAGTGCCCTTGCCTGCGATGCTCAAGTTGCGCGTCAACCAGTATGTGCAGACGCATCTTTCGGACCCCGATCTGAGCATCCAGCGCATTGCCGACGCGCTGCGCTGCTCCAAACGCTACATCCACCGCGTGTTCGAGAACGACGCGGTCAGCCTGGAGCGTCAGATCTGGAACCAGCGCCTCGAGCGCTGCCACTCGGCACTGGTGCACGAAGCCAATGTCCACCGCTCGGCTGCAGAGATCGGCTTTGTATGGGGCTTCAGGAGCAGCGCACACTTCAGCCGCCTGTTCAAGCAGCACTATGGCTTCACGCCGGGCACGTGCCAGCGCCGTGCTGGCGAGTTGCGCGCTGGCGTACTGACGCAGTAGAACCCGCCCGGGAGCCCCTTTTGTTCAGACCTCCGTCAGCTGCCGGAATGCTGCTGACGGTTGCGTGCACCCAAGCTCGCGGCCCCACTCGGTGTACTCCTGTTCGCTGCCGAGGCCCACGAACAGGGGTGACCACAAGAAGACGCGGGCATAGATGCGGCAGCGTGATTCGCCGGAACTGACTTGTGGCGACAACCGAAGCGACGCCTTGAGCGACGCGATGTCCTGGCGCACGGCGGCCATGCGCAGGCCACCGCCGGCCGGACTGTCGATCAACAGCGTCTCGGCGGCCGGGCCCTGTGTCCGCCGCTGCCATGGCGCGGCGCCGGGCAAGCCAGGAACACCCGTGCGCGCAAAGCTCGTCCAGGCGTCGCCCATGGCCTGCGCCACGGCCTGCCGCCCGGCCCGATTGGACGACGTGTTGATGCCGAAGATGTCCAGCTCGCCCGCGGTGTCACGGAAGGCGAACGCCATCTCCATGCCGTGCGCCGCACCCAGCAGGATGTCGGGGCGCACGAAAGGAACGGCTGGAGCTTCGTCCCAGTCGAAGCGATAGGTCCAGACGTCGGCGTGCCCACCGGCGAGCATCGCATCCGCAGGTTCTTCGACATGCAGCGAACGCCAGGCCTGTGAGTAGAAGTTCGATTCGGTGATGTACTCGGCGCGATCGCGCAGCAAAGGCAGCTTGCCGAACAGCAGCCGAACATGCTCGGGTTTGTCCGCCAGGAAGGTGCGGTACTCGTCGCGGTTGCTGCCCAGGATCACCGGCACGCGGTTCCATGTGCCACGGCGGAAGACCTCGGGCAGTGGCTCCAGCGGCAGCACGACACCGTCCCGTACAGGACGTGGGCTCAGACAGATGCCGACGCTCCCTGGCTTGAAGACGTACAACAGTTCTTCGGGCTTGAGTGAGCGCAGCCAGGTCACCAGGTCGGTGGCGGGCACGGCGCGCAGCGTCTGATCAGCGTCATCCGCACTGGGGGCCTTGCCGGCGGCCGTCCACAGTCTCGCGACCACCTCCCAGGCGCTGGTGCGTTGGCTTTCCAGCGGCAAGCCATTGCGCTCGGTGGCCTCGCGAACACTGAAGGTTTCTGCCACCGGTGACTGTGCGATGGCGCGCTGGAAGAGCCCCGCAGCCAGCGGACTGGCCAGCAGCGTCAGCACGTTCTGGCCGCCGGCCGACTCGCCGAAGATCGTCACGCAGCCCGGATCGCCGCCAAAGGCGGCAATGTTGTCGCGCACCCAACGCAGCGCGGCGATCAGGTCCAGCGTTCCGAAGTTGCCCGAGCGTTCTTCAGCCGTGGCCGAGTCCGCCTTGTGCAGCGCGGGATGACAGAACCAGCCCAGCACCCCGAGCCGGTAGTTGACGGTGACGACGACCATGCCGTCGTGCGCTGCGTAGTTGCGCGCCGCGTCGTAGCTGGCCGAGGTGCCCACCGCATTGCCGCCCCCGTGGATCCACACCATGACGGGACGGCGCTGACCCCCAGCAGGCACAGCCTCGGGCGTCCAGGCCGGCGCGAAGACGTTCAGCGAAAGGCAGTCCTCATCGCCCACGATGCGGCCGTGCAGCTTGGCCGGCACCGGCGCGAGCAAGCCGGCGTACTGCGGCGCCATCGGCCCATGGTCCAGTGCATGGAAAACGCCCTCCCACCCTGATACCGGCTGCGGCGCACGCCAGCGAAGCGCACCCGTGGGCGGCTGAGCGTAGCGGAGACCACGCCAGGCATGCGTGCCGTTGGCCTCCACCGAGCCGATCACTTCACCGCCGGCCACGCGGCGACGGGTGTCAGGCTGCGGCGTACGGGTCGATGGGTGCATCACGTGTCCTTGCAATGACGTGTTCTCTGGCTGGCGCATCCGCCGAGCACCCTACTTCGCCACGTCCGAATTTTCGGCATCTCGGATCGCCGCCACGGCGTCGGTCGCGAGTATGTAGCCGTCCGTCGCCGCCTGGACCATGGCATGGGTGACCATTGCAACGTAGTTGCCGTGGTCGCCGTACAAGACCTTCAGCTCCGACGGCGTGTAGTCGCGGTGCCAACCTGAAATGCCACACGGGAACACCGTTCCATTGGGTGCTGCCTGTTCTGCTGTCGGTGCGGTGAACTGGGCCAGGCGAACGCCGCCCCGGACCTTGCCATCGGCTTCACGGACCAACGCGCCCGAGGGATCCCGTTCGAAGTTGATCGAGGGCGCTGCCGGTGCGCCGGTCCTGATCCAGCGCCGCACCGAGTCGATCGCGTTGCTGAACACGAGTCCGACATCCACCTTGGTGAAGGGTGGCAGAGTTGTGCACGTCGGCTCGATCCATTGCGTGAACGAGATCGGTCCGGCCGGGCCGATGATGGACTGGTCGCGGGCGACGATTGCGTCGATGTACTGCGAGCCGTACAGCGAGGCGTGCGTCGCGCCGGCGACATCCCACCTGCGCGTGAACTCCGACGTCGTCCACGCGGGGATGAGCACGGCAAAGGCCTCGGACTGGACGCTGATCGCCGGCACCCGCTGATCCGAACGCAACTGGTTCGACATGTCCCAGTAGGCGAACCCGTTGATCAAACCAGCCAGCGGCTGGACCCCGTTGTAATAACTCTGCAGCCGAAACGCAGACTGCGACTGGCCGATGGCGATCACGTCTTCAACGACCAGTCCCGGCATGGGCGCGCTGCTCCCGCCCGCGTTCTGTTTCAGCGCCTGGGTGATCTGCGTGAAGATGTCGAACGACAACGGGTCGTCGGTGCAGAGGGAGGTGCCGGTGGTGCCGGACGTGCCGTCCGCACCGCACGCAGTCACGTCCACCGACAGCCCCGCATAACGTGTCGGGCTCCATGTCTTCAGTCGCTCGACGCCGACGCGCTGCGCTGACACGACGGCCACCGCATAGCCCTCGCGCAGGAGGTACGCCGACGCCTCCGCGTTGGCGAATTCGAAGTCGGCGCCGACGGTGACGTTCGTCCACTCGACAACGAGTGTGCCGTTGAACTTCGCCGGCGCCGGCGTTCGCACCATCACCCGAGTGCGGTAAGCCCAGCCGCCATCACGGACTGTGGCCGTTTGCAGCGAGCCCCCTCCTACCCCCGCATAGCGGTTGGCCTTGCCTTCGGCATAGAACTCCCGCGCGGTATACCCGGCTGCGGCCAGGTCGACGGCCGTCGCCGACATCGGCGTGGTGCCAGGGACGTTCACTGCCGTGAGTACCGCGGTGGGCGGACCGGGCACCGCCTCCGTATCGGACCCGCCGCCGCCACAGCCCTGAACCGCAGCGGCCGTTGCGAGCACCAGAGAAGGGGCGGCGAGCCATCTCAAACGTCGGGTATTCATGTCTCAATCCTGGTTTTTTTCTGATGATTCAACGGCGACGAACCCGTCCTCGGCGTGGCGCTGAGCCACCGTCAGCTTCTTCACGCGAGGTAGCTGCTGTGCAGAATCTCGGGCTGCTCGCTCAATGTCTGCGCTGCACCCGACCAAACCATCCGACCACGCTGCAGCACACAGGCGCGGCTCGCGAGCGTCAGCGCCAGCGTGGTGAACTGCTCGATCAACAGCACACCGACGCCGTCCGCGGCGGCACGCTGCAGCACCTCGGCGAGGCGCCGTACCACCAGCGGTGCCAGGCCGAGCGACAACTCGTCCACCACCAGCACCTTGGGTCGGGCAAGCAGCGCCTGCGCCATGCAGACCATCTGCTTCTGCCCGCCGGACAGCGATCGGCCAGGCTGCGCCAGCTTGGCTTCCAGCTCCGGAAAGATCTTCAGCACGCGCGTGATGGCGGGCTCGACCTCGGCGCTGGCGAGGACCATCGCGGCGGCCCGCAGGTTGTCGTGCACCGACAGGCCGCCGAGCAGGTGGTGGCCTTCGGGCACGATGGCCAGCCCGGCGCGTCGCACCGCGTCGGGCGAAAGGCCCTCCAACGCGGCGCCATTCACCCGCACGTTTCCTTTGCTGCGCGCGACGGCGCCGGCCAATGCCAGCACGATGCTGGACTTGCCGGCCCCGTTGGGGCCGAGCAGCGCGACAATCTCGCCGGCCTCGACATCGAGATCGAAGCCGTGGACGACGGCTTTGCCGCCGCGTGACACGTGGAGCTGGCGAACTTCGAGCATGGCGATCCGTGGAGGGTCAAGCGCCCAGGTAGGCCTGGCGTACGGCCGGGTCATCGAGCACCTCGCGCGTGGCCCCCAGCGCCAGGCGGCGGCCGAAGTCCAGCACCAGCGTCTGCGTGCAGATGGCGGCGATCAGGTCGACATCGTGGTCGATCAACAGGACCTGGGCGCCGAAACGTTCAGGGATCGCCGCGATCGCATCGCGCAGCACGCGCGACTCGCGTTCGTCGAGGCCGGCGCCGGGTTCGTCGAACAGGATCAGGCGGGGCTCGCCGACCAACGCCTTGGCCACCTCCACCATGCGGCGCCGGAACAGGTCGAGCTCGGCGCCCGGCACTGCGGCGCAGTCCAGCAGCCCGGCGTGTTCCAACGCGCGGTGCACCTGTTCGTCCGACCCATCGAGCGGATGCGGCACATGGTCCAGCATGGCCTGCACGTTGTCCCAGACGCTCAAGTCCTCCACGACCTGCTCGGTCTGGAACGAACGGCGCAGGCCGAAGCGAACGCGGCGCGCGGTGTCCATGCCGAGCAATGGCGTGTCGTCCACCCGCACGTCGCCCGAGCGTGCCGGCACGAAGCCGCTGAGCAGGTTGACGAGCGTGGTCTTGCCCGCGCCGTTGGGGCCGATGAGGCCACACACCGGCTCGTCCAGCAGCGCGTCGAGCGCGTCGAGCGCGATGACGGCGCCGAAGGCCACGGTGAGGCCGCGGATCTGAATCATGGCTGCCTCTTGGCCGCGCGGCCCTTGAAGGCGGCCAGCCACTGGCCGGCCAGGCCGCGCGGCGCAGTGATCAGCGCATGCAGCAGCGCGGCACCAAAGAACACCATCGCCAGGTAGCCGTTGACGCCCAGGTCGACCAGCAGCGATGGCACGGCACGCAGCAGCAGACCGGCGACCAGCGCACCCACCCAGTGGTAGGCACCGCCGATCAGCGTCAGCGCGAACAGCATCACCGACTCGCTGGCCGCAAAGGCACGGCCATCGAGCTGGCCCACCGCACCCGCCAGCAGCACACCGGCCACGCCTGCACACACCCCCGCCAGCCCGAAGGCCCAGGTCTGGTACAGCAGCACGTTCACACCCGCACCTTCGGCCACCGCCTCGCCGCGGCGGATCAGCGCCCAGGAGCGGCCGGCCCGTGTGCGCCGGTGCAACTCCAGCAGCGCCAGCATGGCGGCCAGCCAGACAGCCACGTAGGCGAAGTACGCGCCCTCGCTCTGCGCGATGGCGGGGCGGGGCAACATCAGCCGCTCGCTGCCGCTGATGCGGCCGAGGAAACCTGCGCCGCCGTCGGGGAACCCTGTCGCGCTGATCACCACCTGAAAGCCGCCGGCCAGCATCAGCGTCACCAGGGCCAGGTACAGGCCCTTCAGGCGCAGGGCCGGCAGCCCGGCCAGCATGCCCACCACGCCCGCAGACAGCCCCCCGGCCAGCACGCAGGCCTCGAAGGGCCAGTGCAGCCCGTGGCCCACACGCAGCGCGACCCAGCCGCCGACACCCAGCAGCGCGTACTGGCACAGGCTGACCAGGCCGAGCTGGCCATACAGCAGCGCCACGCCTGCGGCCGCGATGGCCAGTGCGAGCGACGAGGTCAAGGTCTTGATCCAGTAGGCATTGGCCAGCCACGGCACCAGCGCGCCGATGGCCAGCACGATGAGCACCATGCGCAACAGGGCAAGGCGGGCGGTTCGGCGCTCGCGTCGGACGGAGTCGGGAAACATGGGTGCACCCTTCGGCCTGTCGGCCGGTCCCGCCAAGCGGGAATGAGCTCCTTCGGGCGGCCGGACGGAGCTCATGCTTTTCGGGAAACGTCGCGCCACAGCACGATGGCCAGCAGCGCAATGAGAAACGGTGTCGCCGTGCGGAAAGGCGAGAAACCGGGCACCAGGACCGCAACGGCTTCCAGCATGCCGATCGCCAACCCCGCCGCCACGGTGACTGGCAATGACGCCAGGCGGCCGATGATCGCGGCGGCGAAAGCTGGTATGACGAGAAAGGTCAGCACCGTGGCCTGCAGCCGCACGATGTTGCCGAGCAGCAGCCCGCACACGCCGGCAAAGGCGCCCGAGATGACCCAGGCGACGGTGTCCACCTGGAGCACGCGGATGCCCAGGATGGCGCTCAGGCCCCGATGATCGGCCAGCGCCCGCATCGCCAGGC